>JADFFQ010000022.1 GCA_022568135.1 Planctomycetota bacterium
CTGGCTCAAGTGCTGTCGGCGGATCGGTACGCGCTACGAGAAGCTGGCGACCCACTTCCTGGCCATGGTCAAGCTCGCTATGATTCAGCGATGCCTACGCGTTCTTGATCCGTCAGACAGGACCTAGGCGCAACATGCCCCAATGTGGCCGTGTTGACGCGATCCTCGCCCACCCAGCCGCAGCGTCCTTCCGAGCCCGTCCGGTCCGCACAATCGACCCGTTCGGCAATTCTGTCACTTGCGATTCCGTGTTGTCGATGTAGCGTAAACGCATGGCCGGGGCTCACGTCGCGGCGTCCCTGCCTCGGCTGAGACCCGACAGGGCCTCCAGGCCGCCGTCTTGCGGCAGGACACTCGGCTTGTCACCGTCGATTCGGGTCAGAAGCAAGCAACTGGGAACTTGGGTATGCGGGGGGGAGGGGGTACACTCCTGCTCGGAAAGCTCGGCGGTGGAGCCAGGCGAAGGACAGATGGGCAATGTCGATATAAGGTATTGAATCTTGGCACAGCTCCCGGGGCTACCTCGAGAGGAGCGCTACCAGCGAGTGCTGATCAACGGTGGGAGAGATCCATCGTCAATTTGACGTGCCGCGACCGCGTCCTATCCAGAGACTCGACTTTAGATAACGTCAACAGCCCCCATGCAGTTTCCTTCTGACCTAGGCTACGCGCCGAGGCTTTCTGGAGCCGATACCCGTCTTGGGGAGTTCCACCGACCCCTCCCCGAGGGTTCAGCGAGACCCGAAGTCCCGAAGCTCCCGCACGAAAGAGTAGGATGATCTTTCTTCCGTTGCTGCTTCAGTAGGGGAATCGTCATGGAGAAGAAGGACGTGCCGGTTCTCGAGCTCGCCGCCGAGTACCGCACCGAGACTCGCAGTTATCGCAGGAACCTGGTTGTCGTGATCATCGCCATCGTCGGGTTCGGTGCGCTATACTTGATTCCCTACGTCGCTCTCCAGCACGAAGAGCTCAATTTCCTCGCCGCCGAGGCTTCCCTGGTGAGGTCCCTGGAGAGGAACGAAGCTAACCTGCGGTCCCTCGACCAGGCCCGGGGGCTTCTCGCGGACTACCAAGCGGATCTCGAGTCGCGTTCCATCGAGCTAGCCCAGGAGGGGAAGAAGAATGTACAGACACTGAACGGTCTCCTGAAGAGCGTGGCCAACCCTCCTGACATCGGAGGGTTCGAGTTCCAGGATCAAATAACGGCACAGGTGGAGCAAGCCAATGCTCCACCCCTCTCGCCCCAGATGCTGATCAAGAACCTGACGGTCGAGCTGTTCGAGACCTACGGACTCGACACCGCAGCAATCGAGGTGCTCACCAATCCGAGCGCAGCAGGGAACGGCGAATGGCGGCGGGTGGCCGACGAGGTCCTGAACAGGATCATGGCTGCGGTCAAGGGCGAGCTGCGAGCCTACGCACGCGAACGGGCGCAACGGCTCGCCGAATCCGTGCGCGCCCTCGAACCGGCGCTCCCCTCGGACCTTCTCGACGTCGAACACCTCGGGGAGTCGATCGTCGTCCCGGACGACTCCGCACCGCGCCTCACCGCGACTCCCAGCACCACCCGCGGCAAGGACATGATCATGGCCGCCGAGTTCGCGCACATCCGGGTACCGTCGTCCGACCTCGAATCTCAGTTGCGTGTTCGGGCAGGGGACATGGAGACGATGGCCGTTTCTGTCGAGCGCCAGCGCACCGAGCTGGCCGCCGAGGTCGAGACCATCCGCGTGGAGAAGGCCGAGCTCGAAGCGTCGATGGAGAAGACGGCTTCCGAGCTGCAGAGCTTCGTACTGCCCTTCGGAGTCCTCGAATGGAACGCGAGTCGCTTGACGATGTGGTTCCCGACGCTCGCCGTGCTCCTTTTGTGTTATCTCGCCATTACCGGCGCACGCCTGGACCGGCAGCGCACAGCCCTCCGCCAGCACCTCAAGGGCCTTACGGACCTCGACCGAACGCTGGTGACCGGACCGCCTTCGCTCGCCCGCAGCGCGCTAGCAATTTTCTCGTGTGCCACGTTCGTCCTCTACCTCCAGTACGTGATCGGCGTCGAGAGGTGGTGGATGCTCGCCCTGGTCGGAGGCTGTTGCGCCTCGTCGGTCGTTGTCGTCATGCGCCGGCTGGCGAAGACCGAAGCGGCGTTGGTGCACGGATCCTAAGCTCCCGGTGTCGCGGCCGCGACGCCAGCATGAAGTTCGAGGCGCGTTAGTCCGAGTCGCCGGACCGCTCCCAGCGCCACACCAAACCGTCCTCCGGATCGTCGACTTGGCCAGTCCGTTCTTTGGCAGCTTCCTTAGCGTCTCAACTTGTGGCACTCTCTGCTATGAGAGAGACTGCGCACTGGGAAGAAAAGGAGGGGAAGAAAAGGGGACAGGACAGGGGAAAGTCGGGACTGTCGGGCTGGTGAAAAGCGGCGTATCCGAAAGGCCAACCCATGTTCATACCAACGATAACGCGGATCAAATGAACAGAATAAACGGTTCGGAGGAGTTTTTCAACAACCCCACAGTTACCACTTTTTTACGCTCTGGAGCACTGCATGTGCGCCGTCGAACCGGCGAGCTGCGAATAGCCCGCGCCATCCTCGCATCCAATAATCCCCCCAGCGCAGTTTCCGGGGGCTTGTTGCTGGGTGGGGGTGCCGCCACCGATCGGCGAGGAGGTCAGCGCGTGGCCAGGTGTCGCGATGAGGGCAGCAGGCCGCGGACACCGCCGAGAAAGCCGGCCGGGCCAATCTGGGCAAGGCTGCGACGTCGCCTCCATCGGTAAGTTGTTTTCCATTTTCTACTTGCGGTACGTTGCAACCGCGTGTTATTCTAAGACATATAGTACCTGCAGGGCGGCAGGCCGTGGTTGGAGCCGCTGGTCACTACACGCCAACGATGGACGCCCTGTTGCTTTACCGCCATTACTTCACCCATGTAGGAAGAAGAAAGATGTTCCTTTTCCAAACCTCTAGGTCATCCCGCTTGGTCCTCACTGGGGCGATGACATCGCTTCTGTCTGCGGGCACCCACGCCCAGCAGTTCATCGAGGAGTCCGCCAGCCGGTTCCCCTCGCCGAACCCCACCGAGTACACCAACCAGCTCACGATCGGCGATATCGACGGCGACGGCGATCTGGACCTCATCTTCGCCAACGGCGGTAACTTCTCATCGCCGGGCGCGCCTCAGCCTCAACGCGTCTACATCAACAACGGGTCCGGCGTGTTTACCGATGAATCGGCGGCACGGCTCGGCTTTTCCGGGTTGTGTCGCGGCGTCGAGCTGGGTGACATCGACGACGACGGCGATTTGGACCTGATCTTCGCCCAGGACTTCAACCGCCTGCCCCACCTCTTTACCAACAACGGCAACGGCTTCTTCACCGATGTCACCGCCGCCCAACTACCCAATATCACGCTCAGCAGCTCCCGCGCCCAGTTCGGCGATGTTGACAACGACGGCGATCTCGACATCTACATCACTAGCGGCGGGTCCACGAATCGCTTCGGCTGCGGCCAGTACCGCTTGTACCTCAACGACGGCAACGGGTTCTTCACCGACGTGACGGCTACGCACCTGCCCATCGGCAACGTCTGCGCCAACATGGACTGCATCTTCGGTGATATCGACGGCGACTTCGACCTCGATGTCAAGACCGCCAGCACCGGCTCCAACAACAGCCGCCTCTACCGAAACGATGGCGCCGGCGTGTTTTCCCTCGTGACCACCATTCCGGGCGATAGCTCCTGCTATTCATACGACTTCGGTGACATCAATGGGGACGGCGATCTGGATCTCATCGGCATCAATGCGGGCTCCGGCTCCACCGAGCTACTGCTCGAAAACGACGGAACGGGCGCCTTTACCAACATCAGCTCTCAAATCTCACCCAACCTCAGTGCCGACGACAACGATAGTAAGTTCTTCGACTACGACAATGATGGGGACCTCGACCTCGTTATCGGTAGAATCTTCGGCGCCGAACGAGTATACAACAACGACGGCAATGGGAATCTCACCCTGGTTGACGATGTGATGCAGAGCATCACCGACTCGACGCTTGACATCATGGTCGCTGATCTCACCGGTAATGGAAAGCTCGACATTGTGACCGCGCAAGGCGAATCCGGGAACTTCCAAAACCGCATCTACATCAACAACGGGCCCGCTGACACGATTGGGCCGTCCATCCAGCGCACCGAGCAGGCGCCAGACACCGCCGACACCAACGGCCCCTATGTCATCCGCACAGTGATCTACGACAGTGTCACGTCCGACCGAGGCCCCTTCCTGGACGACGTCACGCTCAACTACTTTATCGCGATCCGAGCCGGCCTGGGCGGCTGGCAGCAGGTGCCGATGAAGTGGGCCGGCAACTCGCTGTGGCGCGGTGAGATCCCCGGCCAGCCGCCCGACAGCACCGTTGCGTATTATGTCACCGCGACCGATTTCGCCTCCAACACCACGACCGGCCCCAAACTGTTTTTCACCGTCACCTGTAGTGGCGCCGACGTCGATTGCAACGGCATCATCAACATCTTCGATCTGTTGGCGCTGCTTGCCGCATGGGGACCGTGTCCTGATCCATGCCCGCCAAGCTGCTCGGCTGATCTCAACAGCGACTGCACCGTCGGCATCCTCGACCTGCTGACGCTCCTGGCCAACTGGGGGTGAGCCGAGCAGCCCGAGGGTGGGCTGCGACTGGGCAAGCGACCCATATTCTGCTTGTACGCTGGCCATACGGTTGTACGATAGGGTATTCTTACACTCGGGAGGCCCTGCGATGCGGCGATGGTGTCAACCGCTCACGGTGGTGATGGCTCTACTGCTAGCCGGGCCGGGCCTGGCTTGGCGGGCAACACCAATTGGGTCCAGTTTGCCGACGAGACGGACACCCGGCTGGTTGCCGATCCAGCAGTCGGCGCTGACGACGTCCAAGAGAAAGACTACGCCTGGGGTGATGTCGATCAGGATGGCGACATCGACCTCGTGGTGGTGCGCAAGCAGATCGGCTCCACCGCAGGCAGGCGGCCCAACGTCCTGTTCATGAACGAATGGATCGCCGAAGGCCATGCCATCAACGGCGTCCTGGTGGACCGCACCGAGCAATACGCCTCCGACGCAGACGATGGCGGGCTGGGCTTCCTCGACGAAACCAACGACCGAGATGTGGCCTTGGTCGATGTCAACGGCGATGGTTGGCTGGACATCGTCACCGCGGTTGCCCACGGCCAGGGGCTTCCCAAGACGATCTCCCATCCTCGCGTCTACATCAACAAGGCCAACGATGAGATGGGCGACTGGCTCGGCTTCCGATATGAAGAGGCACGAATCCCCCCAATTCGTCGATCCCAATACCGGCAAGCCGATTGCGCCGAACTTCGCCGCGGTCGCATTCGGGGATGTGACCGGTGATGGCGCGGAGGACCTGTACTTTGCCAACTACAGCCAAAGCCTCGAAGACCGGCTGCTGGTCAACGACGGCAAAGGCTTCTTCACCGATGAGACCGTGCGGCGCCTTCCGTCGGAGTTTGTGGAGTCGAGCTTAGGTTATGCTTGCGCAATCGTGGATATGAATGCAGACGGATTCAACGATATCGTGAAGAACACGCACCATGGCCCGATGGACCTAGCAATCGCCTACAACGATCCGAGCAACGAGGGTTTCTTTCGCGTTATTGATCTCGTCTACAATTGTTGCCCCAGCTATGTTTCGGTTGGTGATTTGAACAACGACGGTAAGCTGGACCTGGTCGCGCCCGCTGATGCCCAAGACCACTATTTCCTGAACCAGGGCAACGGTCCGGACGGGTTACCCGATTGGATCTCGTTCCCGTTTCCGGAAAGCAGCAACGGCTTTGACCACAATACGGTGATCGCGGACCTGGATAACGATGGCTTCAACGACGTGCTGATTGCCGACGTGGACCTGGACTTGCCGTCCTGTGCACAGCGGCTGGACATCCATCACAACCTCGGTCTCCGGCCCAACCTCTCATTCCAGGAGGACGTAGGCAACCTTCCGACCGATGCGCGCGGTCCATTGCGAGGCACGCATGATGTGGCCGTGTTCGACCTCAACGGCGACGGTCGGCTCGACCTCGTCATCGGCACGTGCAGCGGCACGACGATCTGGATCCAGCAGCTCATCGGCGATCTCGACGGCGATGGGACGGTTGGCATACTTGATCTGCTGATCCTGCTGAGCAATTGGGGCCCGTGTCCTGATCCCCCGGAAGGCTGCCCCGCCGACCTCGACGACGACGGCTCCGTCGGCATCCTCGACCTGCTCACTCTCCTGGCCAACTGGGGCTGATAGGCAGAATCGGCGAATTCAGCGGGCGTTTCGGCGGCAGCCTGTGAGTATGATGTGCCAGGACTTGCGCTCACCGATGTGGGGGGGGCGAATCGTGCTGGTGCCTGGCCACGTGGGGCAAGTGATCTGAAAGGAGGCTCTTCCATGCGCGCGAACCGTCATTATCCGGCCGTCTTCGGGATGCTCGGGGCCGTTTTCTTCGCCGCGGCGCCGGCCTCGGCCCAGTGCACGGACCAGTGGCTCCCGGGCGACGGCCTGCCGGGGCTGAACGGCGGGGTGAACGCCGCCGCGGTCTATGACGACGGCACCGGCCCGGCCCTTTACGTCGGCGGCGACTTCAACTTCGCCGGTGAGGTGGTCGCCAACAGAATCGCCAAGTGGGACGGCACGAGCTGGTCGCCACTGGGCAGTGGAATGCAAGGGGCGGGATACATATACGTGTCTGCCCTGACGGTGTACAACGGCGAGCTGATCGCCAGCGGCAAGTTCACCGCCGCCGGCGGGACGGAAGTCAACTCCATCGCCCGCTGGGATGGCAAATCCTGGTCGCCCCTGGGCAACGGGATGAACAACGGCGTGGTTGCCCTGACCGTGTACAACGGCGAGCTGATCGCCGGGGGCTTCTTCACCACCGCCGGCGGGACGCCGGCCAACTACATCGCCCGCTGGGACGGCACGACCTGGTCGCCCCTGGGCAGCGGCATGAACGGCTGGGTGTCCGCCCTGACGGTGTACAACAGCCGGGTGATCGCCGGAGGCGGGTTCACCACCGCCGGCGGGACGGAAGCCAACTCCATCGCCCGCTGGGACGGCGCGAGCTGGTCACCCCTGGCCGGCGGGATGAACGACACGGTGCTGGCCCTCACGGTCTACGATGGCGAGTTGATCGCCGGGGGCGGCTTCACCACCGCCGGCGGGATGGAAGGCAACGCCATCGCCCGCTGGGACGGCACGAACTGGTCGCCCCTGGGCAACGGGATGAACAACTGGGTGATGGCCCTGACCGAGTACAACGGCGAGCTGATCGCCGGGGGCTGGTTCACCACCGCCGGTGAGAATGTCTCGGGGTATTGGGCCCGCTGGGGACCCGACGTTCCGCTCGGCGACCTCGACGGCGACTGTACCGTTGGCGTCTTTGATCTGCTCGCCTTACTCGCCGCGTGGGGGCCATGCGCCGATTGCGAGAATTGCCCAGCCGATCTCGATGGCGATTGCACCGTGGGCATCTTCGACTTGCTGACACTGCTCGCCAATTGGGGTTGAGGAGAGGCTTGAGGCTTGCAGGCTTGAGGCTTGAGGGGTGGTGCTTACGCGCGCGGCCTGGAGGCCGCGGCTAAACAGACTGTCGCCCGGGCGCCGGACATACACAGCCGCAGAACACAGGTGGATTCGATTCGTGCAAGTCAGTTCAGGCGAGCACGTCGAGCAACGTGCCGAGGTTGGTGACGTGGAAGTAGTTCACGACGCGGACGATCTCGGCCGGATCGGGCGGGGTCACATCTCGAAACTCGGTGGGCTTGCCGAGCGGGTCGGGCGCATAGGGTTTGCGATCGCTCGGCGGAGACGCCTGCGGGTCGGGCGGCACATCGCGTGCAAGGCGATGCAGCGATGGCTGGAACATGTCAGCCTGGGCCGGCTGAACCAAGCCGCGTCGCAGACGGTCAATCTCCCGGCGAGCGGCGTTGAGCACGATCCGGCATTGCCCGGCGTCGCACTCACGAGAGGCCGGGGCGGTTTCGCTCGCCTGGCGGTTCCGCATCGCCGTGGCCAGGCTCTCAGCATGAACCCGAATGAGCCGCTCGACCGGATCGAACTCATTGAACCTATTCTCCACGTGCACACCAAGGGAGCAGCACGGCGCGCACCGACTGCAGCTGCGGGTCCCGGCCGGGCGTAGCCGCCTATAACAACCCGGCTCCGGTGATTCGCTCACGGGACGCCTGGCCAAGTATGAACCGCGCGGGATAATCTGGTTGTGCCGGATGTCGCCTCGACTCCACGGCCCGGCGCCGCCAACGTGCAGATGTCGAAACACGTGTTGCGAACCGATGAGCTTGATTACCAGCTTCCGCAGGAGCTGATCGCCACCCGCCCGGTAGAGCCGCGCGACTCTGCCCGGATGCTGGTGATGAGCCGCTACGACGACACGATCGACCATCGCCGCGTGCGCGATCTGCCGCGCTACCTCCGGTCGGGCGACGCGATAGTCTTCAACACCACCGCGGTCATGCGCGCCGGGCTGCTTGGCCGGCGAGTCGGCACCGGCGGCCGCGTCGAAGGACTGTTTCTCGACGAGCCTGAGCCGGGCCGGTGGCTGGTGATGCTCCGAAGCAACGGCCGATTGCGGCGGGGCCAGCAGATCGAACTGCTCGATCCACAAGGCTGCCCGCAAGGACATCGCCTCGAACTGCTCGACCGCCAGGCATCGGGCTGGGTGGCGCGGGTGCTTGGGCCGGGGTCAGCGGCTTCGGTGCTGGATCGGGTTGGGCATACGCCGCTGCCGCCGTACATTCGCCGGGCACGGGGCGATCAGCTCGTCGCCGATTCGCTCGATCGGCAGTGGTACCAGACGGTGTATGCAGATGCTCAGCAGCGCGGATCGGTGGCCGCGCCCACCGCAGGGCTGCACTTCACGCCTGATCTTCTGGCCAGGCTCGAGGAGTCCGGCGTGCGGCGGATCGACGTGATGCTGCACATCGGCCTGGGGACGTTTCAGCCGATCACCGCGCGCAGGATCGACCAGCATGTGATGCACGCAGAGCACTACGCGGTCTCGCCCGAAGCGATCGCAGCTCTGGGCGAGCTGCGCACGGGTCGGCGGGGGCGGATCCTCGCCGTCGGCAGCACCGTGGTCCGCGCGCTTGAGTCGCTGCCGGAGCCATTGCCTCAAACCGATGCGTTGGATGGCCCCTTCCGCGGGCGAACGGACCTTCTGATTGCCCCGCCCCATCAGTTCAAACATGTTGATGGGATGCTGACCAACTTTCACCTTCCTCGCTCCACGCTTCTGGCCCTGGTGGCGGCTATGATCGGGCTGGATCGCCTCAAGGCCGTCTATCACGGGGCGATCGAGCAGCGCTACCGGTTCTACAGCTACGGCGACGCTATGCTCATTCTTCCATAGCCGTCCGATTTCTACGGCCGGGCGGCGGCCAATCCCGATATCCTTTGCGCTGGGGTTGTTCGTTGCCAAATGGCATGACCATCGCCGAGCTGATTGCCGGCCTATCGATCGAGCTGGTCCGTGGGTCAGGTTCGACGGTCATCCGTGAAATCGTCGAGGATTCCCGCTGCGCCAGCCCCGGCTGCCTGTTTGTCGCCAGAGCAGGCGCCAAAGTCGATGGTTGTGCCTTCATTGCGGATGCGATCGCCGGCGGCGCGGTTGCCGTTTTGTGCAAGGACGCCGGCGCCGTTCCCGACGGCGCGGCCGTCGTGGTGGCCGACGATGTCACTACGGCTGTGGGGGAACTGGCCGAACGCTTCCACGGCCATCCCGGCGAGGTGTTGAGACTGATCGGCATCACCGGCACCAACGGCAAGACCACGACCGCTCACCTCATCCATCAGATTCTCAACCAGGCCGGCGTTCGCTGCGGCCTTGTCGGGACGGTGCAGATCGACGATGGAGCAGCCGTCACCCCGGCGTCCCTGACCACGCCGCCGGCCATCGAGATCAGCCGCATTCTGCGGAGAATGGTGGGCAGCGGCTGCGCGGTCGCCGTGCTGGAAGTCTCCAGCCATGCCCTGCATCAGCGCCGGACTGCCGGTCTGCGCTTCGACGCGGCGGTCTTCACCAATCTTTCGGGTGACCACCTCGATTACCACGGCACGATGGACGCGTATGCTCAGGCCAAGGCCGGCCTCTTTGAATCCTTGGCAGCCGAGAGCTCCGCGATCGTGAACATTGACGATCCCGCAGCCGATCGAGTGCTGCGGGATTGTGCGGGCCGAACGCTCCGCTGCAGCCTGACCGACCCGACCGCCGACTGCTTCGCCGCGGTTGGCCGCCAAACGATCGAGAACGTTGAAGCGGTATTGACTGGACCGTGGGGCGTGTTTGAGGTGTGCCTGGGGTTGATCGGCCGGCACAATGTCGCTAACGCGCTGCACGCTACGGCCGTGTGTTGGGTCTTCGGCGTTGAGAGGGCGGCGTTGCAATCGGGGCTGAGCTGCTGCACGCCGCCGGCAGGGCGCCTGGAGGCGGTGACGGGGCCCGGTGACGAATTCACGGTGCTCGTTGATTACGCCCATACCGATGATGCTCTTGCGAACGTGTTGCGCGCGCTGCGGCCGGTGGTGCCCGTCGGTGGTCGATTGCGGCTGGTGTTCGGTTGCGGCGGCGACCGTGATCGCACCAAACGCCCACGGATGGCCCGGACCGCCGCCCGGCTCGCTGACGAACTGATCATCACCTCCGACAATCCGCGCACCGAAGACCCGCAGGCAATTATTGACGACATCCTTGAGGGAATACCCGCCCAACGGCTGGCCGAGACGATCACGCTGGTTGATCGGAGACACGCGATCGAGCACGCGATCCAGCGGACTCAGCCGGGCGACGTACTGCTCATCGCCGGCAAGGGACACGAGCCGTACCAGATCATCGGTACCCAGAAGCGGCCGTTCGACGATCGTCTCGTCGCGGCCGATGCGTTGGCAAATCATCGAGCCAAGGCGGTCACGTGAACTTCTTCAACGCGGACAATCTGCTCGCCCATACTGCCGGCCGATGGCTGCAACGCCCGGATCGCCCGGCGACTCTCGCCGGCGTTGGGATCGACTCGCGGAGCGACCTCGCCGGCAAATGCTTTGTAGCTATCAAGGGAGAGCACCACGACGGCCACGACTATCTTCGGCAGGCGGTTGACGCTGGAGCGGATTTGCTGATCGTTCACCGCCACCCGCTTGAGCGTGATCTGCCACCTCATGTCGGCGTGTTACAGGTAGACGACACGCGGGCGGCCCTGGGGCGGCTGGCGTGCGCGTACCGTCGGCAGCTTCGCCGGACCAAGGTCATCGCCATCACCGGTTCGGCCGGCAAGACCACCGTAAAACACCTCCTTGACGCGGCGCTCTCGACCTCGATGCGGGGCAGCGCCGCACCAAGATCGTACAACAACGACATTGGCGTTCCACTCACGATCCTGCGGACCGATCCCCAGGATGAATATCTGATCGTTGAGATTGGGGCCAACCGGCCGGGGGAGATTGATCACCTCGCCGCGATGGCTCAGCCGGATGTGGCCGTGATTACGATGATCGGCCGGGGGCACCTTGGGGGTTTCGGATCGTTGGAGATCGTTGCCCGCGAGAAGGCGGCGCTGCTGCGGCATATGCAATCGAACCCTTTGGCGGTCGTCAACGCCGACTCGCCGCATCTGCGCCGACATATTCACACGGCCGAGTCGCTCGTCCTGTTCGGGCAGGCCGATGATGCCGATCTTCGATTGACCGACTGGGGCGCCGATGAGGGCAACTGGAGGTTCGAGGTAAACGGGCGCGACCGATTTCGCCTCGGCCTGCCGGGCAAGCATAACGCGCTCAACGCACTTGCGGTGGTGGCCGTGGCCCGCCGGCTGGGGATCGCCGATCGGCGGATCGACGCGGCTCTTGGGCAGTGCGAGCCGGTCGAGATGCGCATGAGTTGTCATCGCATCGGCGACATCGTTGTGTATAACGATGCCTACAACGCGAACCCCGACTCGGTCATCGCGGCCGTGAACACGTTCGCCGAGCTCGCGGCCGACGCCACGCGTCGCGTCCTGGTGCTTGGTGATATGCTGGAGCTTGGCGAGGCCGGGCCACAGCTGCACCGAGAGATTGGCCAATTCATCGTTGACCTCGATCAAGGGGCGCCGATCGACCACGTGATACTGGTCGGCCCACTGGCACAACACACCGCGGTGCCGATCAGGGGGGTCTGGCCGGCGAATCGGCTCACCCTGCTGAGCGAAATGAACGCGAAGACCGCAGCCGCGACGGCCGGTCTTCTTCAGCCGGGTGATACGGTGCTGCTGAAGGGTTCGCGGGCGGTCGCGCTTGAACAAGTATTGGATGCAATCAAGCGACGACACGAAGGTGGCGATGTTGTGGCAGGGGTACAGCGCGGGGGCCAGCCCCGCCGCGAAACAATGACAAGAGCGCCCGGTGTTCTCGAGCCGCCAACCCTAACCCCTGACTCCTAACCCCTGACCCCTCAGCATGCTCTACAACCTGCTCCAGGCGACCAGCGAGTGGCTCGACGAACGGGGCCTTTATTCGCTGCTCAAGGTCTTGTACTACATCGAATTCCGAGCGTTCGCAGCGGCGCTGTTGAGCTTCGGACTGGTGCTGGCCTTCGGCCGGTGGGTCATTCGCTGGCTGATTCGACAGAAGATCGGCGACTCACCGGAGTTCTACCATGCCGACCTGAATGAGTTGATGGCCAGCAAGACGGCCACCCCCACCATGGGGGGGATTCTCATCGTCGGCTCGACACTCGTGACCATGTTCCTGCTGGCGGACCTTCGCAACCGGTACGTGATCATCGCGTTCTTCGTGCTGGGTTGGCTGGCGTTGCTCGGAGGCGCCGACGATTGGCTCAAGCTGACCTCGGCCCGCCGAGCGCCGGGCTCGCGCGAAGGCCTCCATCCGTGGGAGAAGCTGTTGTTTCAACTCGGTATCGGCGCGGTGGCGGGCTTATTTCTGTTTCGCCATGGCATCGGCGACGAGACGACCCGGGTGCTGACGCTTCCGCTTCAACGCACGTATCGGCCGGGCACCATGGAGTTGGAGCAAGGCGTGTTGGTGCTGGGAGGATTTGCCTTCGTGCTCATCTCGATGATGCTCATTGCCGGCACATCCAACGCCGTCAATCTCACCGACGGCATGGACGGTCTGGCGGCGGGCACCCTGGTGGTCGCCTCGTTTGCCTTGATGGTCCTCTGCTTCATCGCAGGGAGCGTGGAGACGGCGAAGTTCCTCAACTTCCCTCATATCGACGGGGCGGAGGAGTTGATGATCGTCACCGGTGCGATGGCGGGCGGGTGTCTCGGGTTCCTGTGGTACAACTGCGCGCCGGCCCAGGTGTTCATGGGCGACACCGGGGCGCTGCCGTTGGGCGGCCTGATGGCTTACATCGCCGTGGCCATTCGTCAGGAGATTCTGCTACTGATCATCGGCGGCGTGTTCTTCATGGAGATGGCCAGCGTGATCATCCAGGTAGCCTACTTCAAGTCGACGAAAGGTCAGCGAGTTTTCCGCTGCTCACCGGTCCATCATCATTTCCATCTGGGCGGATGGTCCGAGCAGCAGGTGGTCACGCGGTTCTGGGTGTTGGCGGTCGTGTTCGCCATGATCGCGCTGGTGTCGATCAAGCTCAGGTGACAGGGGCCAGGAGTCAGGAGTCAGGGGTCAGGGGCAGTTACTCACAGCATCTGGGCCAGCTCGATCGTCGCGCCGGCGACGTTGGGCGCCTTAACGAAACGGTATTGCCGAAGCAACATGACCAGGTCGCGGAAGTCCTGAGGCAGCGGCGACCGGAACGTCATGGCCTCGCTTGTGATCGGATGGCTGAAGCTCAGCATCGCCGCGTGCAGCGCCTGACGCGCGATCAACGGGTCACGAGCAGATCGATCGCCGGCCCCCGCCGGGCCGGTCACATCGCCGACCGTCAGATGTCTGCCGCCGTACATCTCATCGCCGACGACCGGGTAACCGAGATACGCCAGATGCACGCGGATCTGGTGCGTTCGGCCGGTCTTGAGCTGAATCTCCAGAAGCGAGAACTGATCATACAGTTCGCGCACGTGGTAGATCGTCACCGAGGGCTTACCGGTGTCGTCCCAGCGGACGGCGTATTTCTCCCTTCGGGAGGAGTGTTTGCCGAGCGGAACATCAATGACGTCGGCGACCGGCTCGACCTGGCCGTGCACGACGGCGAGGTATCGCTTCTCGGTGCGGCGCTGCTCGAACTGCCGGGCCAATCGCCAATGGGCCGTCTCTGATTTGGCCGCAACCATCACGCCGGTCGTATGGCGATCGAGCCGATGCACCACGCCTGGGCGGGCGAACTCCTCTCCAACTGTGGAGAGCGTCCCGCCCGAGCGGTGCAGGAAGTGATACGCCAGAGCGTTGATGATCGTTCCGGACCTATGGCCACGGGCCGGATGGACGATGATGTCGTCGGCCTTGTTGAGAACGATCAATTCGTCATCTTCATAAAGCACGTCGAGCGGGATGTCCTCGGCGGCGATCTGTGTGCTCGGCGGGGGCGGAAGGATGGCCACGATCTCATCGCCCGCATGTAGCCGGGTCGAAGGCCGAGGCACTCGGCCGTTGATCGTCACCGCCTGTTCTTTGATCAGCCGCTGTAGGGACGTTCGACTCAGGAACGGTATGCGATCAACGAGATAGCGATCGAGGCGCTTGTTGAGGTTTCGCGTAATTTTGAAGCGAACCGAGATCGGCGTGTCGTCATCGTCGGCTTGCTGTTCGTACAGCGCGAACAACGCTTCGCGATCAACCTTGCCGCCTGGGGCGATCAGGTCGCCGCTGGGGCCGTTGGATTTTGACTTCGCATTCCGGGCGGACGGCATCAACCGCCGCCGACCTCGACCGTCGGCAGGAGATCGCGGAGCACCTCCTCAATAACCACCGGATCAAGCGATTCAGGCTCGGGCTGGTCGGGCAGTTGCTCCCGCGTCGGCAGTGAGACAGTCTGGGCGTAATCACCGACCCTCGCGGCGCGGGCCAGCGCACGCTGGGCCAACTTGGGGTAGTAGGGTTCGGCGCGCTGGGCTGCCTGTTCATACAGGCTTCGGGCCGGCTCCAGATCGCCGCGCGACTCCGCCACCACCGCCCGTCCGTTGAGCGCGCTGACCGCGTGCAGCGTCATCGCCAGGGATTGATCGTCCGCTTCGAGCACCTCCCGAAACAGACGGTCGGCGCGGTCGAGATACTCCAGGCGCTGCTCATCGGTAAGCGTGAGCGGGAGATCGGTCAGCGTTGGATCGGCCCCCAGCGCGCGGCCGGCCTGGACCGCGCGCAAGAGCGTGTCCGCGGCCTGCCGCTTCGCCTGCAGCGGCAGGCCCGGAATGTCGGCATAACGCTCGGCGACGTCCTCGAAGCTGCCGGGAAGTCGAGCTTCCAGGAACGCCGTCCACCCCTGCTCGACGTACGCGCGCTTGTGCTGCTTCCAGCGGAGCAGGCCCATGTAGACTCCCACCGCGATAAGGGCCATGAGCAGCCACGACGGCCCCTTGGTCCGCAGCCACAGAACGAACTCCTCGTTGAGACGGCTTTCGCTGAGCTCGGTCTGGTGAACCTGCTTGAGCCGGTCGCGATCCATCGGTCATACTCCCTCACGTGCTGGGTCGGGATGGCCGCGGTGATCCTATCGCACGGCTGCGGCCCTGGCAACGATCGAGCCGCGCTCCCGCTGAACCGCCCAACACCGTCTATTTCAGTTCTTCAAGGGCGGTCTCCAGCCAGGTCAGGCATGCCTCGAGGTATCGCGGATTCCCTTCGGACCTGAGAAACTTCGGTGCAGTGCCCGCTAGCAAGGCCCGCCGAATCATGGCCAGGCGCGGGTAGTTTTCGTCAACGTCGAGCCCCTGCGCCTTGCGAGCATCGGCGATCGCCTTGACCGGCTTGGCGGGTCCAAGGCGCTGGGGTCGCGCCCACAGTTGACGCTCCAGGTAGACCGCATCCTCGACCCAGTGGCCGGGGCGGACTTCCGCCAGATCGATCAGACTCACCGGGCCCGACTCCAGAGAGACGCGGCTCATGGCATTGGCCAGATGAAGGTCGCCGTGCAGCCAGTGGCGGACGTCCCGGGCCTGCCATTGCTCAAGAATCCGCTCAAGACGATGGCGAAGTACCTTGATGGCTGAGTTCCAACGCTGCTTGTGAGCGATGGTGTTGATCTTCAAACTTCGCTGCGCATCGCGCACTAGGTCAGTCCACGGCTCGGTCTTTGGTTGGGCATCGACGGGATAGGTTGATGTGGCGGCGTAGAATCGGGCGGCTGCGTCAGCCGTTCGCATCATATGGTCCTGGTGCCAGTGGGTGCCGAGCGGGCCATGCCCGAAGCGCTCCATAACCATCCAGGCCAGATCGTAGTCACCGAGGGTCTCGCCGGAGGCATACAGCTTCGCCACGACGAGGGCCTGGCTGTCAGGGGTCTGAAGCCGGCGCGTCCACAGCAGCTCGCGCTGAACGACGGGCACCTTCACCACCACCGGGGCCTCGCCGCCATCGCCGAGGCGCAACATCGCGGTGCCCGTGGCCGCTCCCCCTCGCTGCCAGTCAGCCTTGAACCAAGTGATTTCTCCCAGTTGTCCCCCGCAGGCCTCGGTAAGCACAGGGGCGAGGCTTGCCCCGAGGCTGCGCGCGCTGGGCTGTGGAAGATCGCCAGAATCGTGGCTCACGGCCGATGCTCAGGAACCAGGCTGATGCAGACAGCCTATCTCGAACACCGGGCGTGAACAAGGGCGGCCGCGGCCCAACCGGCACCGCCACCAGGTGAATCGAGGGCGGCTGGCCGGCCGTACAATCGACCCTCTCGTGAGCACTATGCGATCATCCACCCCCCAGCAGGTGAACCTCGCTCAGCACGAAGGTTGGGCCCTCTTCTCCGCCGCCGAGGCCATGCTCAAGGGTGCGCTGGAAGCGGAGACCCTCGTGAAACTGCTCGCGGGACCTCGAAGTGAGTCATTTTCCAGCCTGTTCGATCTGGGCGGGGACCGCTTGGTCTCGCAGTTGCTGCGTACTCACGGAACGAGCCTGCTCGCAACTCCCGACGCCAGCCGCGGCGTGACACTCGCCGCGCATGCAGCGGTCTCGGCCCATCAAGCGTTCGCCCTGGTTCCCAACGACCAGCTCGATATCACCATGCCCGCGATCACCCGGGCTTGCGACTGCTCATTTGATACCGGGGGCGCAATGTGCCTGGTGTTGGAAGACGATCCGCAGAATTGTCGGGCCTCGTGCCCGCGACGCGCAGCCATTCGTTTGGACCTGCCATGCATCGAGCCGACAGGAGTTGCACAACTGCGCGATGCGATGGAGCAGGGACTGCGTCTGAGCCGATCCGGGCGCGGCGTGGTGGCGATGGTGGTGCACCGCTGGATTCTGCGAGCCGTCGAGACGCTGGATGCTCGTCCGAATCGAGTCACGGATCCTGTCCATACCCCGATTGTCCACCGCGACCGACGCGGCCCCCGCTGGGCGGAGACGGGCGGCGTGCTACGGATGGCTCGTCGATTGGAGATGAACCTCACCACCAGCGCCCCCAGCCCCGGGGAAAGGCTGCCGGTCGGCTTCATTGTCATCGGCGCCGCCGCCGGGGCCCTGTTCCACCTGATTCACGTGCTGCGGTTGCACGGCCGAGTGCCTGTGCTTCAGCTGGGCCTGGTTCACCCGATCGACGACTCGATCGTGCAGCGATTGCTCGGCCGATGCGAGCGAGTCGTTGTGCTGGAACCCCGACCCGGGTCGATCGAGACCGGCGTGCTTGGGGTGTGCGAGGCAATGCGCAGTCGCGGCGAGCAACCGGCCGTTGTGTGGTCCCGGACGCTGCCCCCCGACCCGGCGGGGACCGCGCAGGTCATGCGGCCCGATGGAGCCCTGCACCCCTCGGCCTTGTCCGCCAAGATCGTCCATTTGCTGCGCACCATCCGCCCCGGCCTGGTGGTGGCTTCCTCACCCGGGTCCAACCTGCTGCTGCCGGGTGGGGCTGTGTCTCCTCGAGGCATAGAACTCGGCTCCGTCGGGGCGCTGGCCCAGATCCGTAGCGTGCTTGCCGACGTAGACCAGTGGCTGCGCGATCAATCGGCGATTGACGAGGGGTCCGCAGAGGCCCCTGAGCCGACGGCCCTGGCCATCGACGGGATCGAGCCGACCGGGACAGCCGGGCGAGTCGTGCGCGTGGAGACGTGGCCATATCAACGATTTCTTTCCGAAGGATTCGCGTCCTTGCAGCAGGCGGCGAGGGATGACGGTTCGTGGATCTTTGTGATCTCGTCTATTGGTGCTGCGGATGGGCAAGACGTGGAGCGGATGGTGCGAGGCGCCGCGCCAGTCACACGAGCTGACCGGGTGCGGATCGAGCTGGCCGATCTGAACGACCGCGCCGCATTCCAGGATTTGCTGCGTGCGCTGACCCTGCTCGATCAGCTGAGCGTGGTCATTGTGCGCGACGGGCCCCCACCTCGGTATGACGTGGCTGCCATGGAACGGTCCCGCGCTGAAGTCGACCGCCTGGGATATGAACCCAGCCAGCGCGCGGTCTGGCCGGCGGAGGAGGCGTGCGCTATTCGTCATCCGGCTGACCCGATGCGGTCCCCCCCATCACCTGTGTCGAGCTCAGCGGCGATGCGAACGCAGTTCAGCGTTGTCCGGCCTTCCCAGTCTCGACCCGATGGCGTGCGGCGCCGGTTCAGAATCCGTCCTCTCTTGGAGCAGGCGGAGGTCGTTCGGGCCCGGCCGCCAGCGAGCACCTGGCGGGATGCGCGGGGCGCCCGGTTGGCCCGGCCCAAGCCCCTCCATGCCGGTCAGTCCCAATGGCGAGTCCACTTGGCAGGATTTCGTGGACCGGCGCCAGGTGTGGCCGCATGGGCGCTGTGTGAAGCCGGCCGAATCATGGGCTACCAGGTCCGAAGTCTCCATGACCCCACGCCAATCGGCCCCGGCCTGCGCGCGTGGGCCCAGGTATTGTTTGCACGACCGGGCCGAGATCAAGCTCCAGTGCCCGTCACCGCAGCGATCCCCTACGGCGAAGCTGATTTGTTTCTCGGACTGGAGCTTCGCGAAGCCCTGCGGGGCATCGAACCCGGCGGATCGTTGCGTGTGGCGAGCCCCGACCGCACCTGGGCGATCATCAACTCCGGGTCGTGTGAGGGCCAGCGCGACGCCCAGCCACCTGCGGAGTCCGCGGCCCAGGCAGCCCCGGCCCTGCTTGCGGTCTGCCGGCCCCAGTCACCGCTGATCGAAGACTTCGCCCGAGCCTGTCGCAACGCTTTCCATACCGATCGCGTCGTTGATCTGGCTCTCCTCGGCGCGGCGTTCCAGCGCGGGTTGATCCCGGTGACACCCGACGCCATCGAGGCGGCCCTGCAGCAGGCCGAGGCACGAGGCTTCGGCCGGGCTAATGAAGCCTTCCATTTCGGCTGTCACCTTGCCGTCGATGGCCGGCAGTTTGCTCGCTGCAACGCCACCCGCGCTGACGAGGCCCCTCGCATCGTCCGCCGCACGCTCCTGGTGTTGAAACGCAGACGGCGGGCCGGTACACGGTCGGGTACCGCTCGCTTCGCGCTCATACTGGAGCAGACCCTCGCCCAGATGCCCGGTTTAGCGGAAACGGACCTCGGCCGACACGCCCGCCGAGACCTCGTGATCGCCCTGCAGCACTGCCTCGCCTGGGGTGGACTCGCCTATGCCCAGCGATATGCCGATCTGGTCACCGCACTGTACCGAGCTGACCGCGGCGACCAGGGGCGAGCGATCACCCGCAGCGCCATTCTGCCGCTGGCCGAGGCCATGCTGATCCGCGATCCGATCTACATCGCAACCATGGCCACCAGCGCCGAGCAACGCCGTCGCGCGCGTCAGTGGCTCAATGTCAAGCTGGCTCGGGGCGACCGGCTCGAACGACGCTACCTTACCCGCATCGAACTGGTCGCCTTTCGGCGACGAATCAGGCTCGACATCCGATCCAGCCTCTGGCCGGCTCAACTTGTGGCCTGTGCGCGACACTGGACGCCACAGCGGTGGCGCGGCACCTTGCGCGAGCGCCAAATCCGCGAATACTTGATCGATGTAACCCAGCGCGCTGTCCGCGGCGCCGCCCATGACTACCAGCAGTGGAGTGAAACCATGCAACGACTGCATGACCAGGCCCTCGCGGATCGCCTGCGCGACATGGCGCTGGCAGAACTTCGGATGCTCATCGAGCCCGAACCTCAGCCTGCCGCCGAGCCGCAGCCCGCTCGCTCCTTGTAAAGCCGCGACCATCGGTCGCGGTCTTCTTCTTCGGTGCCAACGATGCTCGTCGCCGAACAATCCGCCCATCCAATCCCATAGCCCCCGGCTCCGCCGGGGGGTTCTTCCGACCGAGCAATGTTGTCGGTATATCGTCAGGAAGCCGCCCCTGCTCAATCCTCCGCTGCCGACGCCCCTACACGATGCAAAACAGGAGATGATCGCAAAGACATTGACTTTTCCTCTCGACGTGGCACACTGACACATACCGCCGAACAGGAACGTGAATCCCAGCACCTCTGACCACGTCCCGGCCGCGCGAGGTACGCTTGACACGCACTGCCCACGGGTGATGAGAAATCGTTATCGGAATATGGTCTTTTTCTCTTTCCTCCAACCCATAGCGCGGTAGCTTATCTTGACACGTCAAGCTTGGCACGAGTCTTCTTAGGACCAGTGTAGCCAGGAGCATGTGCCCCGAGGGTTGGACCAAAGCGAGCTTTGGTGCTCAGGGAACGTGGCTGTGGTCTTGCGGGTCGAAGAGAAAGGAGGCGGGCAACAGGAAGGAGACGAACATGAAACCATCTCCAACTCGAACCACGCTCGCCCGGCTCGGCGCAGCTTCCGCGACGATGATCGCAATAGGTATCGTTGCATCCCCATCACACGCCCAGTGCCAGTACGACGTCACCGTTCTGCAGTTTCCGATCGACTGCGGGATCGGGACGGTCATCACATCGGGGCTGAGCCTCAACGAGAATGGCGCCGTGGTGGGGCGCTACAAATGCCCGATCTCGAAATACAGTCAGGGATTCTTGTGGACAGCCGAGGGCGGCTTCGTCGGCCTCGACCCTCCGCCGGGTGTTATCGAGGTGATCCCGACGGGCATCAACGACCAGGGCGTCATCTGCGGAACCATGATTGTCGCCGACATCGGTAAGCGCGGCTTCGTCTACGGCCATGGCGCGTGGACCGTGTTGCCGCCGGTGGTGGACATGCTGGGGACCTGGTCCAGCGCCGCGGCGATCAACAACGACGGAATGGTAGTCGGCCAGCGAAGTATCACGGAGAACCTGACTCCCCAGAACGCCTACATCTGGTCATCGGAGGAAGGCTTCACCGACCTCGGCATTGTGAAGGGACCGAATAGCGGTGCCTTCGATATCTCCGAGACCTATGTGGTCGTGGGATGGACGGGGTCCACTTTTCATTCGGACGGCTCCCAGGCGGTGCTATGGAAAAACAACAAACCGTTTCTAATCGGCGTTCTTCCAAATGGGTCAGCGACCTCGGCCGGAGGCATAAGTGCCGATGGACGCCATGTGGTTGGCAGCGGCAGAATCGATGGTGTCTGGGGTTTCCAAGGATTCAAGTGGCAGGATGGTGTTATCAGCGTCATTGAGCCGCTGCCTGGGTACGACACATCGGGTGCTGGTGACGTGAACAACATGCGTGTCGTTACCGGTTTGTGCGGCATGCAGGAAAACCCCAATGATCGAAGAGGGTATGTCCATCTGCAATCTGCAACCTATGACTTAAATGATCTCATCGCACCTGACTCTGAATACGTTGACATTCAACGTGCAAAAGCCATCGCCAATTCTGGCCAGATCGTAGCCGATGGCCACGATGAGTTGGGTAATGTTGTCACATTCTTGCTGACACCAATCGATCCGTCGCCGACCGATCTGGATGGTGACTGCCGAACGGGTATTACCGATCTGCTGATCCTGCTGAGTGAGTGGGGAGAATCCAAGTCCTCGGCCGATTTCGATGACGACGGTAGCGTCGGCATCGCGGATCTGCTGATTCTTCTTGAAAACTGGGGGTAACAGGTAGTGATAAGCGATGAGGCACGAGCGGTGAGGCGTACAAGAGGCCAGCAGAAGGAGTTAGGGCCATGAACTCCCAGCACACATCACTCGGGAATTGCGCCCTTAGCACGCTGGTTTCGCTTGTGGTCTCAGTCTTCACAGTGACCGGTCAGGCGAAGGCGCAATGCCAGTACGAGGTCACGATCTTGCAGTACCCGTTGAATTGCGGGATCGGGACGGTCATCACGGCCGGGCTGAGCCTCAACGAGAATGGCGCCGTGGTGGGGTATTACTCATGCCCGCTGTGGGTATTCTTTCGGCCGTTCCTCTGGACGGCCGAGGAGGGGTTTACTGATCTGGGCCTTCCGCCGGGGGTGATGGGGGCAACTGCTGCGGACATCAACGAGGAGGGCATTATCTGCGGGACCATGTACGTCACCGGCGTCGGCTACCGTGGCTTCGTCTATGAAGATGGTGAGTGGACGGAGTTGCCGCCGGTCGTGGACGTGACCGGCGCCTGGTCCAGCGCCGCGGCGATCAACAACGACGGAATTGTCGTCGGCCAGCGCAGTATAACGGAGAATCTGACTCCTCACAACGCGTACATTTGGACGGCGACCGAAGGGTTCACCGACCTCGGCATCATGAACGGCCCATACAGCTCCGCGACCGACATCAGCCAGGGCGGCGCCGTGACGGGTTGGACCGGCCTTCTCGCAGCGCCTGGGGATGAGGCCTTCATTTGGGAGGCGGGCGAGCGGACTCTTCTCGGCCCGATTCCGGGTGGATTATGGAGCGATGGCAACGCTGTCGCCGACGAGCGACTCGTCGCCGGCTCCGGGCGAATCCCAATCGAAGGTGATCCCGCCACGGTGAGTCGAGCCTTTATCTGGCAAGCCGGAGAGTTCACGATCATTGAGCCCATTGAGGGGTACGACCACTCGGGCGCCGCAGGAATAAACAGTCATCTGGAGGTCGCGGGTGCCTGCAGAAAGGAGGACAATCCGAACGACTGGCGAGGATTCCTGTGGCGCAACGGCATCACATTCGATCTGAATGATTTGATTACTTCCCCAGACGACATCCTCGTTACAGGTGCAACCGCACTCAATGAGGCCCGGCAGATTGCTGCGTTCGGACATAACGCTCAAGGAGAGCTCGTTTCCTTCCTCCTAACACCGCTCGTCCCATTGGCCGATCTTGACGGCGACTGCTCCGTTGGGATAGCTGATCTCCTGCTATTGCTCCAGCAGTGGGGCATGACCAATTCATCCGGGGACCTCAATGGTGATGGCACGGTCGGCATACTCGACTTGCTTATTCTGCTAGCGAATTGGGGTTCGTGAGGTATTTCCACCCCGGCTTGGAAAGGAGGTGATTACAAGAGAAACGCGACGACAATCCAATGTGTGCGCCCAGCACGAGCATGCGAGGGAAGAAGGAAGAACACGGTGCTGCTCCGATGGATCGAGTTCTTTTGTGAACATTTGACCCTTGAGGAAAGGAAGAACCATGATGTCTACGAAGAATCTAGTTCGTCTGTTGATTGTCTTGTTTATCTATGCTGTAATCAGTTCCGTTGCAAGTGCGCAGTTCATCATCCGTGTCGATGGCGATCAAGGATCGCCCAACCCACCAGGACAGGGGAGCGACTGGGGCCCCGATGCCTATGAGTTCCCGCAGGACGCCCTTGCAAGAGCCCAGGTGCTGCTTGACCAGAACCCTGGCTCTACCGCCCACCTCTGGGTGGCGGCCACCGTTGAAGCCAACCCCTACCGCCCCGACCAGGGGGCAAACCCAACCCCTGGAGACCGCGGCGCGTCGTTCCACCTCATCAACAGGGTGACGATCTTTGGAGGATTTCCGCCCGGGGGCGGCGATGGCACGTTCGGCGCGCGTAACCCCGACCTCTACGAGACGGTCCTCAGCGGCGAAATCGGCGACTTGGGTATTTTTGACAACTCGTATCACGTCGTGACGTGCATCGGTGTTAGCGCGCAGGTGGGGATTAATGGACTCACCATCTCCGATGGAAACGCAAACCTTGGTTGCACTACCGTCTGCTTTGGTGGCGGGATGCTTATTGCCGGGGCGGATCCGCTGGTCGTGCGGTGCACATTCACCAACAATTACGCTCTTAGGGGTGGTGCCATCATCGTCTACGGATTTTTGACCTATGTCGCTGAACCGATCATAATAAATTGTAAGATTACCGAGAATTCAGCGGGCTTCTTCGGCGGCGGCGGGATGGCCATCGGCCAGATCTCAGATGTGAAGCTCATTAACACCATCATGATCGATAACTCGACGACGGGCCATGGCGGCGCCATCTTGGTCGATCTGGGCGGAATCATCACGTTGACGAACTCTACGTTGAGCGCCAATGAAGCAGTACTCGGCGGCGGTGGGATCACCGTGTGGAATCCCAGTCAGGCGACCCTGGAGAACTGCATCGTCTGGGGCAATAATCCACTTCAGATCGAAACTGACGATAGCGGTGTGGTGGTGGCCTACAGTGACGTGGAGGGCGACTGGTTTGGGACGGGCAACATCGACGCCGATCCGCTGTTTGTCGATCCCGGCAATGGCGACTTCACCCTCAAAAGCTGTTCGCCCGCGGTGGACGCCGCCGACAACGACGCCCTCCAACCCGACTTCGGCGACCTTGATGAGGATGGCGACCCCGACGAAACCACACCCGTTGACCTCGACCTGAACGAGCGGCGGATCGACAACCCCGCCGTCGAAGACACCGGCAACGGCATTGCGCCCATCGTGGACATGGGGGCGTACGAGTTCGTGCCGGACCCGTGTCCGTGGGACCTCAACGGCGACGGCGTCGTGGGCATCCTCGACCTGCTGGCCCTGCTCGCCGCGTGGGGTATCGGCCCAGGCGGACCGCCCGACTTCGATTGCGACGGCGACGTGGACGTCGTCGACCTGGAGGCGCTGAGGGAAAACTGGGGCAGGTGTCCCGGCGTCGCAGGAGACCCGCCGAAGCAACTGGAAGAGGAGCTCACTGACACAGGTCTTGACATGAACGACTGGAACCTTCTTCTGTTCATCCTCCAAAACGGCACCAACGAGGCAATCGATAACGCGCTGTGCTGGTTTGGGTACTACATCAACGGTTGCGACGGCGGGACGCGTCAGGCGTGCTCCGACCACGATCCGTTCACCGATTGCGTGGGCGACCTCAACGGCGACTGTTGTGTGGATAAGCTCGATGCCCAGATCCTGCTGAACCAAATGGGACCGTGCCCAGCGGGGCCGGGTGCTTGCCTGGGCGACCTCAACGGCGATTGCGTCGTGGACAAGCTCGACCACCGGGATCTGCTTGACCACTTTGGCGCCTGTCCAACCACGGGGGCTTGTCCATCACCGCCCCCCGGCTGCGGTACGACCACCACCGAAGCGCTCCAGGGAGCCGTCACGCAGATGGGCTTTGCCCAGGTCGCCGACTACCAGGCACATATCTCGGCTACCAGCGAAGGCGAAGCCTTCGTGTGCGCCTGCGTCCTCCAAGCGCTTCTGGAGGCGCAACCATAGGGAAAGAGGAAGTGATGAGTGATCAGTGATGAGTGATCAGTGATGCGTGATGAGTGATGAGCCAAAGCCCAGGGAACGCTTTCCCTGGGCTTTCTTGCGCGCGTTGGCGGCGAGCGCATCAAGCATGCGGCTGTGCACCGCGGCGACACGCCGGGGGCGTTTTGTTGGGAAGGCGCGCCACCTCCAATCGGTCAGGACGCCACCGCCGGGCCAGGCTTTCTGTCTCTTACCTTTCCCAGCGGGCGCGATGGTCCCGCACCGCTCGCGACTGGCGGGACCGCTTCAGTCGGTGGCGCCGATGGTCATGGCCACCGTGCGGTGGGCGATATCCTGCTCGTCCAGCCAGCGGTCCAGCGCCACAGCATCGTCGCGGATAATTCGTCGGCCGCCCGGATTCACGCCCTGATCCCGCATAAACTTCTTCAGCGTGACCGGCAAGCCGAACTCGATACTTTCGTGGAAGATATCGCGCTGTTCGACCTCGCCCCCGTATCGGTCGATCAAATGACGCACAAGGTCCCGGACAAGATCCTCCGGGGCACTGGCCCCGGCCGTGATCAGCACTATCTCGACGCCGTCGAACCATTCATCTGCGAGTTCTGAGGTGTCGTCGATCAAGTAAGCCGGCGTGCCAGCGGCTCGGGCGATCTCGGTCAGACGCACGGAGTTGGAGCTGTTGCTGCTCCCCACGACCAGCACCAAGTCGCACTCGTGCGCGATTGCGGCGACCGCCTTCTGGCGATTCGTGGTGGCGTAGCAGATATCGTCGCTTGGCGGATCCTTGATATTCGGAAACGCGTCACGAAGGGCCTCGATGATCACGGACGCATCGTCCATGCTCAGCGTCGTTTGCGTGAGATAGACCAGCTTGTCGGGGTCGTTGATCTGGAGGTTGGGAATGTCCCGGGGCGAGGAGATGACCTGAATCGCATCCGGGGCTTCGCCCCTGGTGCCGATGATCTCCTGGTGGTCGGCGTGGCCGATGAGCACAATCTGGTAGCCCTTGGCCGCGTAGCGGATCGCCTCCATATGCACCTTCGTCACCAGCGGGCAGGTGGCGTCGATGACCGTGAGCCGGCGCTCGACCGCCTCCTGTCGCAAAGCCGGGCTTACCCCGTGGGCACTAAACACCACGACTGAGCCTCGCGGCGCCTGGTCAAGAGAATCGACGAACCGCACCCCGCGATCCCGGAAGCGATCGACCACGTGCCGGTTGTGGACGATCTCGTGATGGACATAGATCGGCCTGCCCTGGTAGATCTCCACCAGCTGCTCAACCACGTCGATCGCCATATAGACGCCGGCACAGAAGCCGCGCGGGTTGGCCAACAGCAGTTTCATACCGTCTCCGGAGAGTTCAGCACCGGGATCATAGCAGAATCAACTGGGCCACAGCGCCCTGGCCCCCCAGGGCGGGCGTCGATACAGTGTGTGTTCACTCTGGCTGACTGCCGAGCCGATCGATGACCCTGAATCCAGTCCAACAGCTCGACATCTACGGGCCGGACCGCTGCAACACGCTCACTGTCGAGCAGGCTCGGCTGTTCTGCCGCCGCCTCGCCGGCCATCGTTACGAAAACTTCTGCGTGCTCAGCAGCCTGATGCCCAAGGGCCTGCGCGACGATTTCGCCTCGGCCTACGCGTTTTGCCGCTGGGCCGACGATCTGGGCGACGAACTGGGCGACCGGAACCGTTCGCTTGGGTTGCTGGCCTGGTGGCGCCGCGAACTGAACCAGTGCTTCGCCGGCAATCCCCGCCACCCCGTGTTTATTGCCCTGGCACCCACCATCAAACGCCATGAGCTTCCCATCGAGCCGTTCGACAACTTGATTCGGGCCTTTGAGCAGGACCAGACCGTGCGACGATATGAGACGTGGAGGCAGTTGCTGGACTATTGCCGCCTGAGTGCCGATCCTGTCGGCCGTCTTGTGCTCATGATCGCCGGCGAACCGCGCACCGAGCAGCAGTTCGAGCTCAGTGACGCCGTCTGCACCGCATTGCAGTTGACCAATCATTGGCAGGACGTGCGCCGGGACATCGTTGATCGCGACCGCATCTATCTTCCACAGGAGTTGATCAAGACCAGCGACTTCGAGCCGCGGCTGCTGGCCACGGCCCGCCGCGGCTTCGCGCCCGACCATCATTTCCTTGATGAATCTCGCGAACTCATTCGCGACTGTGTTGAGCGAACGTGGCCGTTGTTCGAGAAAGGCGCCGAATTGATACCCATGCTCAGGCCACAGACCCGGCCGTTGGTGTGGCTCTTCCTCGCCGGCGGCCGGCGTGTTCTGCGTCTGATCGAATTATGGGGATATGAAACCGTCCTGCACCGCCCCAAGCTTTCCAAGGCGGCAAATCTGAGCTTTGTGATCAGGGCGAGGCTTGCCGCCGGTCTGGCCGGACATTTCGGAAGAGGACCCAGATGAGCGCTATTGAAGGGCCGACGGTCTCAGAAGCCTCGCGCTACTGTCGCCGGATCACGCGCCGCCGAGCACGCAATTTCTATTACGGCTTGAAGCTGGCACCGGAGCCGCAGCGCTCGGCGCTCTTTTCAATCTACGCGTGGATGCGGCGGGCAGACGACCTGGTGGACGGCGCCGACGACGACACCAGCCGTCGGCTGCGTAACATCGAAGCGTTTCGTTGCGCCACTGACGCGGCGCTGGCTGGTCAAATCGTTGATGACGATCCGCTCTGGGTCGCTCTCGCCGATACCGCGACCGGCTTCAATGTCCACCGCGAAGCCCTGTATGCGATGCTCGACGGGCAGATCGATGACCTCATCGGCCGGCAATACCAAACATTCGATCATGTTCGCGAGTATTGCTATCGCGTGGCGTCCGCAGTTGGCCTGATCTGCATCGAAATCTGGGGATATCGCGACCCCGTGGCCCGCGGACTTGCGGTCGATCGCGGAATCGCCTTCCAACTCACCAACATCCTGCGCGATTACAAGGAGGATTATGACTCGGGGCGCGTGTACCTGCCGGCTGAGGACTTCGCCCGCCACGATCTCACTCCATCGCAGGTGAGGCAATGGTCCGATCCGAGTCGCTGCCGGCAATTTATTCTGGAACAGGTCGAGCGGGCCAAGTCGTTTTACGTACGCTCGGCCTCGTTGGAGGGGTTGATCACACCATCATGCCGGCCGGCGCTGTGGGCCATGACGTCGATCTACCGCTCATTGTTGCGAAAGGTCCAGCGGGCGCCACAGCGAATCATCGTTGGTCGAAGGCTGCGTTTGAGTCCCCTGCGAAAGGGGGCCATCGCCCTGCGTGCCCGCTGCTTGGCCATTCATAATAATTCACCTCCGCCAGAATCGTGCGTGACCAAGACATGAGGCAAGCTCGCATCCGCCTGGCAGCTCAACGTGTCTGCCGAATGCCTCATGCCTCATGCGTCGCTTCATTTGCCGGTGGTTCTTGTCGGCGTTCGCGAAGTGCCCAGGAGAGGACTCGAACCTCCACGGGATATTACTCCCACCAGCACCTCAAGCTGGCGCGTCTGCCAATTCCGCCACCTGGGCGGTGGTGAATGTGCCCAGTATAGTCCGGCGGTGAGGCGTGTCGAGACGGCGCCCGGCCTGGCGCTAGGCAGCCCGCGCGAAGCCGCAAGCGGGCTATGATCTTTTCCATGGCACCCGAGACGCTGCGCATCAACGAAGTCTTCTTCTCGATCCAGGGCGAATCAACCTGGGCGGGATGTCCTTGCGCGTTCGTCCGACTAACCGGCTGTCACCTGCGGTGCAACTATTGCGACACGGAGTATGCCTTCACGGCTGGCGCGACCAGATCCATTAATGACATCATCGACGAGGTCTGCTCGCATCCGACTGATCTGGTCGAGGTCACAGGCGGCGAACCGTTGCTCCAGAAGCCGGTACAGACGCTTATCGCGCGCCTGTGCGACCTCGGCAAAACGGTGCTCATTGAGACCTCCGGAGCCTGCGACATCAGCGTGCTCGATCCACGGGCCATCCGCATCATCGACCTCAAAACCCCGGGCAGCGGCGAGGTCGATCACAACCTGTTGACCAACCTTGACCACCTGACCAAGCGCGACGAAGTGAAGTTCGTCATCACTGACCGGGCCGACTACGAGTGGGCAAAATCGGTCATCGCCCGGCACCGTTTGCCACAGCGCTGCGGGGCGGTGCTGATGTCGGCGGTGTGCGAGCAGACGCCGGGCGCACA
This sequence comes from Planctomycetota bacterium, assembly GCA_022568135.1. Taxonomy (GTDB): domain Bacteria; phylum Planctomycetota; class Phycisphaerae; order Phycisphaerales; family SM1A02; genus JADFFQ01. Next base: position 29,816 of record JADFFQ010000022.1, read on the forward strand.
GATCGCCGGCTGCGACGGGCTCGATCTTCAAACCCTGGCCGAATGGATTCTCAAAGACCCGCCCAAAGGCGGGCCGGTGCGGCTACAAACCCAACTACACAAGCTGATCTGGGGCATCGGGGCCCGCGGGGTGTAGGCTCCGGGAGTTGGCGAGTTGTGCCGAGCCAGGCTATACCAGTTGGGCAGATGACCAGATCGTTCCCCCCCGCCGCCGTTGGCTTCATCAGCATCGTCCTCACCCTGCTCGCCTGGTCCAGCGTTCCGCTGTTTCTCAAACACTTTGCGGCGTCGATCGACGCCTGGACTTCCAACGGATGGCGTTACGGGTTTGCGGCGCTGCTCTGGGCGCCGGTGCTGGTGGTCGCCGGATACCGCCGCCGGCTTCCTGCCGGGCTGTGGCGGGCGGCGCTGGTTCCCAGCATCATCAACGGCGCGGGGCAGGTGTGCTTTACATTGGCGCATTACAAGATCGACCCGGGGCTGCTCACGTTCGGCTTGCGCAGTCAGTTGCTCTTCGCCGCTGTGGGCGCGTACATGCTGTTCCCGATGGAGCGGCCCATCATCCGGTCGCGCCGCTTTCTGCTTGGCGTAGTGGTGGTCACCGGGGGCACCGCCGGGGCCGTGCTCCTTGGCCGCCAACCCGTCGTCGGGGCACACGCCGCCGGCGTTATCCTGTCTGTGGGCAGTGGGTTTCTGTTTGGGGCCTACGGGTTGGCGGTGCGCAAATATATGCACCAGGTGAACCCGGTCATCGCCTTCGCCGCCATCAGCCAGTACACAGCCGCGGCGATGGTTGCGTTGATGCTGATCCGAGGCGAATCCTTCGGCCTGATGGCGCTGGCGCTCCCCAGCAGCCAGTTCGTATTGCTGTTGGTGTCGGCCGTCATCGGGATCGCGCTTGGCCACGTCCTGTACTACACCAGCATCGCACGCCTGGGTGTCGCGGTGTCATCCGGCGTACTGCAATTGCACCCGTTCGGGGTAGCGGTGGCGTCATTCCTTCTTTTCCAAGAGATCCTGACGCCGGCTCAGTGGATCAGCGGCAGCATCGCGCTCGCGGGTGCCGGGTTGATGGTCGCGGCTCAAGCGCGGGTGAGCCGGGCTGAACATATCGATCTCGCGGATCGGGCGATCGCCCAGGGCAAGGGCGGGTCGTGAGCCGCCTTGCCCGTGGCAGCTACACTAAACCTCGATTCCTAATCCCTAACCCCTAACTCCTGACCCCTTCCTCCCATGCACGTTCGGCTGGTCAAATCGTTTGGCTTTGAAGCGGCGCATTGGCTGCCGACGTTCCCTGAGGGGCACAAATGCCGCCGGATGCACGGCCACTCCTTCCGGGTGGATGTCGTGGTGGAAGGTCAGGTCTCGCAAGACAAGGGATACCTCATCGACTATGGCAAGATCGAGGAGGCGGTGAAGCCGCTACGGCAGCAGCTAGACCATCAATGCCTCAATGAAGTCCGAGGCCTGGAGAATCCCACCAGCGAGATTCTGGCTCAATGGATTTGGGATCATCTCCAGCCCCAACTGCCGTTGCTTGCTGAGATCGCCGTCCACGAGACGTGCAGCGCCCGATGCGTCTACCGCGGCCCCGCCTCGGCGGATCTGCCTTTGGCATGATCGCCTGCGGAGACCTTTCGGTCGCGGCTCGGAACGGTCGCTCCAGTTGCTTCGCAACCGCTCTAGAAGCAGGTGCCACAGGGGTTGCCACCGGCCACCGAGCACCACTCGGCCAGCAGCTTCGCCAGGTCGAACGCATCAACGCAACCATCCGGCACATTGGCCACACCGGAGATGTCCGCGACGGCGAGATTCGCGGGGCTACAGTTCTCGCAAGGCGGGCTCGGCGGGTTCGGGTCATTGACGCCGGAGCACCACGCGCCGAGCATGGCCCCGAGGTCAAAGGCGTCAACGCATCCATCAGGCGCACCGCCTGGGCCGGTGATGTCGGAGGTGGTCGGCGGCTCGCACACGACCTCGCTCACCGTGAAGTCGTCCACCGCGGCCTCGACCAAGGAGCCTGAGCCCTCGTCGGAGGCGATGAACCGCACGCGCACTTGCGCGGTGGGCAGAACAAAGTCCGTCACATTGAACGCGTGGAAGAACCATCCGCCGGAGGTCTGCGGACCGCTTGGGCCGACGATCTCGACGTTGGTCCAGGTTGATCCGTTGTCGTTGGAGACATCGACGACGAAGACATCAGCGTTGGGGGTGCCTCCGGTGCTGTTGGAATACCACCGCCAGTAGCCGATTCGGGCCTCCGGCATCGCCGAGAGGTCGATGGTCGGCGTCATAAGCGTGGTTTGCCCGCCGTCCACGTCGTTGGCACCCAGGGGCCCGCCGAGCGAGCCCTGGCCGGTGACGAAGCACATCGTTCCGGGGGTGGGGGTGTGATCGTCTTCGGGTTGAGCAGCGGTGCCGACCGGATCGACGCGCTCCCAGATGCCGGTGACCGCGTTGTCACCCGGCGCGCCGACCACCCACCCGGTGTCCGCCTCCAGGTCGTCTTGCGACTGCACAATGATCCCGTCGGCGGAGAGAACGCTGAATGTCTCGCCGGGCGCGCTGGGGGGATCGGTGAACGTTGCGCCGCTGGTCGCTTGGGCGCTGACGTAGTACAACACCTCGAGGCCGCACTCGATCACCGGGAAGACCGCATCGTACACATTGCGGGAGATCTGCTGCATCGCGATCGTCACGAATCCCTGGCCGATGTCGTAGTGCAGCAGTCCCGTGCCGCGCTGTGCGGTCGCGCCGCAGATGCCCGCCACCTCCACTCGGACCGCCGTACCACCCTGCGGATCAATCAACGCCGGCCGGCCCTGGGGGTAGGCGAAGGTCAGGGCGCCGGCACCCAGGGCGTCCGCGGGGTCCAGGACAAACAGGCCGCGATTGATGTCGCTGACGATGACCGTCCCACTGGGAAAGAACGGATACACGCTCCAAGCGCCGTCGAAGCCGCCGCCGTCATTCTCCGGATACGTATCGAACCACCCGACCTGGACCGGGTTCACCGGATCATCGGCGCAGAAGATGCGTAGCCCGGCGTGGTACTCGGCCTCGTAGATGAACCCGTCGCGGACGTACAGATTGTGATCGGTGGCTGACACGCCGGAGCTGTAGGTGTTCACGAGCAGCGGATTGGACAGGTTGGTCACGTCGAAGATCACGGTCTCGTTGACGCCGTCGGCTTCGTCATCGAGGTACAGGTACTGCCGATCGTCGCTCAACCAGCACTGGTGGCAGTAGCTGAGGTTTGGGTAAGTCGTGCGCGAAAGGCGGAACATGTTGGACTTGTTCGTGACATCGTAGATATCCAAGCCGGTGCCGCCGTTGGCACAGAAGGCGATCTGCTTCCCGGCGTAGGGGCCGGCGGTGTAGGTGACGATCTGGGCGTCGTGAACATTGACGCCTTGCGAGCTGGGTACCTGCCCGGCCAACGTCGGATTCGCGGGGTCCGACAGATCAAAGGCGACGAGGCGCCCGCCGTTGATGTTCGCGCCGCACAGGTAGAGGAATCCGCTGTCGGCGTCGATGGCGACGTTGTGACTTGCGGCAAGGCCGCCTTTGGTCACCTGTCCAACCAGTGTCACGTTGCCGTTGTCAACGTCGGACAGGTCGATGATGTCCATACCGCCGCCGCATTCGTTGACCACATAGCAGTAGTCGCCATAGACCTTGACGTCCCCCCAGAGGCAGTTGCTATGGGTAACCTGCCCGACGATGACCGGACTGGTGGGCGTGGTGATCTCAACGACGACCAGCGCGTTGCGAACCCCCATCAGGGCATATTCACGCCCCGAAGGCGAGGTGTAGCCCCAGCAATCGTTGGCGCTGGTGGGGTTGCTGGGGAAACCGCTGAGAGGGATCTGGCTGAGGAGATTCACCTTGTCGGAAGTAAACTGAGCACCCGCTTGGGCGAGTCCGAGCCCGGCCGCTGCCAGCGATGCCACCACAAAGCGGCCCATCACCAATCGTGACCTAATGCTTCCCATAATCGGATCTCATCAAGAAGTGCCCCGATCGCGCAGTATACACGCATAGACGGCAAACGCGAGCAAATTCCGTCGCAGAATCCGGCTGCCGGCGCCGGCCAGGGCCCTGAAGCCCATTGCCCGCTTGCAGCGTTTCGGCGATCCGCGAACATCTCGGCGTCGTTCAGGTGCGGATTCCGAAGCGCCGATAGGTGGAGGGTGAGCAGGGCGGGAGGCCGGTCGCCTGGGCGATCGTCCGATCGACCGGGGGCCGCTCAGTCGTCGCGGATCACCTCCTCGTCCAACAAGTCGCAGGTTCTTGTACCCTACGCCCCGCTGATTCGACCCTCCATGCGTCGCGGGGCCACGCGGGTGCTGAGCCGTTGCTGAAAGAGGGTCACATGAGCACACACATGACGGCCGAGATGCCCGAAGCGATTCGCCAGTCATCCCCTCCGCGCCTCAGCGCGTTGAGCTGGTTGGCCATCGCGGGTGGATGCCTGGTCGTCGGTCTGCTGATCTTCATGTCGCTGAACCATCACGGACCGGCGCATGAGGCGCATCCCGAAGCACCCCCCTGGTGGGGCCTGGGCATTCTGCCGTTCGTAGGGATGCTCGGCTGTATCGCCGTCTTGCCGCTCCTGCCGTGGACCCATCATTGGTGGGAGAACAACCGCAATCGGCTCGGCGTCGCCTTGGGGTTCTCAGCTCTGACATTGGTGTACTACCTGAGTTTCTTCGGCCCGGAGAAGATCCCGACTGTGCTCGAACACGCCATTGTCGTTGAGTACATCCCGTTCATCGTCTTGCTGTTTTGTTTGTATGTGATCAGCGGTGGCATCTCTCTGGAGGGCGACTTGGCGGCCCGACCGCTGACCAACACCACGTTCCTGGCCGTCGGCGCTCTGATCGCCAGCTTCATCGGGACAACCGGCGCCAGCATGTTGCTGATTCGCCCATTGCTCCAGACCAACTCCGAGCGGAAGCACGTCATCCACACGGTGATCTTCTTCATCTTCCTGGTGAGCAACGTCGGCGGCACCTTGCTGCCGATCGGCGATCCGCCGCTGTTTCTGGGGTATCTCTTCGGCGTGCCGTTTCTCTGGACCATGGGTCTGTGGGCACCGTGGGCGGTCTGTTGCGTGATCCTGCTGGTCATCTACTTTATCTGGGACTCCAAGGCGTACAAGAAGGAAACGCCAGCCGACATTCGCCTCGACGAGACACAAAAGCAGCCACTGCGACTCACCGGCTGGATCAATCTGCTGATCCTGGGCGGTGTGGTCGCCTGTGTGGCTCTGGTCGATCCAAACAAAGACATTCCAGGCACAACATTCACGCCCTTTCCATTCATGCGAGAGCTGTTGATGCTGGGGTTGGTTGCGCTGTCGCTCTGGATGACGCCACAAGGCGTGCGGGCGTACAACAAATTCAACTACGCCGCGATCCTCGAGGTGGCGGCGCTGTTCGTCGGCATCTTTATCACCATGCAGGTGGCGATCGAATACCTCAAAGCACAAGGTGCGCATCTTGGTATCGACACGCCCTGGAAGTTCTTCTGGGCGACCGGCTCGCTCTCAAGTTTCCTGGATAACGCACCCACCTATGTCGTGTTTTTCGAGACCGCCAAGGCGCTGCCCCAAGGCGCCGACGCCGAGATGGTGGACCTCGGCCGGCGAGGGGCGATCAACGCCGCCTATCTCACCGGCATCAGCCTCGGCGCCGTGTTCATGGGGGCGATGACCTACATCGGCAACGGTCCCAACTTCATGGTCAAGGCCATTGTCGAGCAGACCGGCCTCAAGATGCCAAGCTTCTTCGGCTACATGTTCAAGTATAGCTTGCCGATCCTCGTTCCCGTGTTCATCATCATTATGCTGCTGTTCCTGTTACCCGGATCACCGTTCACGCTATGACCGAGCCGAGGATGGCGATGACCCGTTGTCAGGAGCGAGAATGGTGCGGAGGCAAGTGAGATGATCAAGCGAATTCTTGTCGCACTCAGCGGTACGCCGTTCACGGCAACCGCGACGAAGTACGCGCTCGACCTGGCAAAGTTGCTCAAAGCGGAAGTGACGGGCGTCACCGATGTTGATATTGCACAGTTGATGAAGGTTGGACCGGTGCCGGTCGGCGGCGGCGCGGCGGCACGGCGGCAAGCCTCGCGGAGCATCGCATCCATGTCACCGAGGAGCACGTAGAGCAGGCGATTGCGGACTTCGAGCAGGCCTGCGCCAACTCCGGAATGATCCACGGCGTCGAGCGAGAGACGGGCGATCCGTTCGACCGGCTCATTGCCCTTTGGCGCTATCACGATCTGACGATCGCCGGGCTTCGAGGACTGTTCGAGTACGGCGTCGTTGAGAATCCCGACGATGTCTTGATTCGGCTGATCAGCGAGGGCGTGCGCCCGATTCTCGCCGTGCCCAAAGCGTACCGACCCATCCGCAAGGTGCTCGTGGCGTACAACGGATCGATGGAGTCGGCCAAGGCGCTGAAGCGGTTCATCCAGATGAAGCTCTGGCCGGACATCACCCTCAAGATCGTCTGCTTCGACCTTGCCGCCGATGGAGCAAAGCCCCTACTGACCGACGCGGCGGTCTATTGCCGTGCTCACGGCCTGGAGCCAGAGACCGAGTTGGTCGAGGGCTCACCGCGCGATGGGCTGCTGGAGCACGCCGGGCAATGGCAGGCCGACCTGATCGTGATGGGTTCCACGTCCCGGGCCCGCATCTTCAAGCATCTGCTGGGCGACACCGCGCTGCACGCGGTCCGCAACGCCGAGGTGCCGCTGTTCCTGACCCAGTAGCGTGCGCCGCGAATGACCGCATCGGCCGCTAGGATTATGCGGCTCGGCGTGGCTGGACTCCGCGTTCCAGTCGCTTGCTTCTGACCGGAATCGACGGTGACAGGCCGAGTCCCGACAAAGACTCCCGTCTCCCGTCCCCTTTTCTTGCCCCGCTCGGCCCGTCAGCCCCAGCGTTCCAAATCGTTCCAGCGCTGTGGTACGATGGTCGCCGGTATGGGCGTGTTCGGGAAGATCAAGTCGTTTTTCAAGACCGTTTGGCGCATCCCTCGCATAGACCAGTACCAAAAGATTCTCGATCTCCAAGAGAAATGCGACCAACAGGCGCGCGAACTGGGAAGCCTGCGGGAATAACTCAAGATCAAGCAGGCCCTCACGTTCCACAAGAACGCCTACTGGTTGTTCTGGGGGGAGGAGCACGGGGGATGGGAAGGCCCGTACTGCAGCGTGTGCTACGACAGCGACGACAAGCTCATTCGGATGCACCATTACGAGGGGGACGAAGTCGAAGAGGATCATCACCGCTGCAAAGTCTGTCGAAGCTGGGCCAGTTCCGAGCCGCCACCGCTCGAACCCAGCGTAGGGGTCTGACGCCGCCTCGTGCCCGAAGGGAGTTCTGCTGATGAAGCTCGTCACACGTCGATGGATGCTGGGGATCGGGACGGCGTTGCTGGTTGGCGGGTGGGAGTACTGAGTCGCTTGCGAGGTCTCGGGTTCTGTGTGTCTCCGGAGGAGGGAGTGCTGATATGTTCTTTGGCCCAGGACTCGCCATCGTGTTTGCGTCTCAAGCTGCGGATTCGCTGCCCACCGCAGGCTCGTGGCTATCTATGCCTACGGTTGTCGGTGCTCTAATTGGGCTTGTGGTGGGGTCACTCTTGACACATCTCCTAACCTCCCGGAGAGACACCAAGTCGTTCATGCGACAGTACGCGGAGAAACGCATAGACGCGACCGCTGAGCTTTACGTAGACGCAATATTCAAACTGGACCTCGCAATTCGACAAACGATCGAGGGTAGCGAAGTCGACGACGACGGGCTGCTCCACTTGGTCTCTCGGCTCGCATTATTCTCGACGTCGGGAATCAGACAGCAATGTATGAAGCTGGCAGCCGACATGATTAGACTCGCAAAGGAAGACCCCTTCCCGGGGCACCCGGTGGTGACTCCAGCTCAGGAGGAAAGTCGGGAGCAGTTCTTCCTTGACCACAAGCTGTACAGCAATGTAGAAGCACAACAGAGCAAGCTCTACAACATGATGATGGACCATCTTGCTGAACTGGAATCGCAGATGAAGAAGGGCCGCGGCTGGTACGGGGCTCGGCGTGGTCCCCGCGATCGCTCGGATGGCAGCAGGACTGAGTAGCCTTTAGCCGGATACTGTTGACGGTAGGCTCTGGACGATCTGATCAAGAGTGGTGCGGTGCTCTTGGAACGTCTCTTCCCAGAAATCAACGTTTGCCACTGCCTCAGGCTTTAGCTCCGTGGTCCAGGGTTCCATGTCGTTTGAGCTTCGACACTGCTCAAACGCTTGCTTCGTCTTGGTCATCTGATTGTTCATGAACTGCTCGCCACCAAGGGAGAAGGTGGCGAACAGTACTTGAAGTTTCCCAATCTGATCAAGGCTCAGCTTCTTGTACAGCGTGCCGGAGAGAAACATCGCGTTGGCAGTGGGATAAATAACTTTGCTGAGGTCGAAGTAACCGAAGAAGGTGTGGAGCGCATCCCCGTTGATAGCGTTACGGTAACGCGTGAGGTCCTCAAGCCATCCGTCAATCCTGTGGATGTTCAGCTCAAATTCAAAACGCAGGTTCCCCTCTTGCTGCTTCTGCTTGCGACTCTGAAGAAATAGCCCGGCCAGGATAGTCACGGCGGTTCCAGCCAAGACACCGAGGAAAACCCCGAACCCCTGCATCAAGTTGTCCATAGTTCCATGGTACAGTGGACGTTGACGACACGCCTGCCTGAGCCGCAGGACGGATCAGTAGGGCGATCCCTCATCTCAACCCTATGCCGGCGACGGGGCGGTACCTGTCGAGGTGGCAGCCGACGCCGTCTCGGCCTGCCCACCTGGCCCGCCGAAGCGCAACACTGATCGCGCTGGCTCGAATCACGAGCAAGCAGCGATCCGCCCGTTGCGGCACTTCGCTCCTATCATGCGGATGGATGAAGATCACCGTCAACGGCGAAGAACTGACGCTTGACACCCCCTGCACGGTTGCCCAGTTGATGCGGCGGTATGACCTCGCCGACACCGCCTCCGCGGTCGAGGTCAACCGTCAACTCGTGCCCAAGCAGCAACACCCCGAGCGTGCGCTCGCGGATGGGGATACGGTCGAGATCGTCACCCTCGTCGGCGGCGGATAGTGCCGCCTGGAACAGCCGCAATGGCTCAGCAGCTCGAAGTCAATCTGGTGGAGCCGCTTCAACTCGGCCCGGTCACGATCACCAGCCGGCTGATCGTCGGCACGGGAAAGTACGAGACCTACGAGATCATGGCCGAAGCGCTGGACGCTTCGGGAGCCGAAGTGGTGACGGTCGCGATCCGCCGGGAGCGGTTGCTGGACGAGCGTGGCCGGTCGTTGCTGGATTTCATCGACACCGATCGGTACACGATCCTGCCCAACACGGCCGGGTGTTTCAGCGCCCCGGATGCGGTGCGGGTGGCCCGGCTGGGGCGAGAGATTCTCCAACAGCTCGACAACCCAGGCAAGGATTGGGTGAAGCTCGAAGTCCTCGGCGACAAGGAGACGCTGCTGCCTGATCCCGTGGGGACTCTTGAGGCGTGTCGGGAGCTCGTCGCCGACGGCTTCACCGTCATGTGCTACACGAGCGATGATCCGGTCATGGCCGTGCGCATCCGCGACGCCGGCGCGACAAGCGTGATGCCCGCAGGCAGCCCCATCGGCTGCGGCCGAGGCATCGCCAATCACGCCGCGATCGCGATGATCCTCCAGATGCTCAAGGACCGCGATCACGGCGGCAACCCTGACTATCCGGTGATCATCGATGCGGGCGTGGGCACGCCCAGCGACGTCACCATTGCGATGGAGCTCGGCTCCGATGGCGTGCTGCTCAACACCGGAATCGCCCACGCCAAGGACCCCCTGCGAATGGCGGTGGCGATGAAGGCTGCCTGTGAAGCCGGCTATCTCGGTTATCGAGCCGGGCGGATTGCCAAGCGGCTCTTCGCCACCGCGTCCACCCCCTGGCAAGGGCTCATCAGCCCCATCGCCGGGGAGTAGCGAGCCGCCGCGTCCACCCAAGCGGACAGCTTCGATCTTTCGGAAGAAGACCGCTGGCGAGCCGCCGCGTCCACGCGAGCGGTTTCTTCCATCCGGCGAGAACCGTCAACAGCGCAGAGATGGATCGTCCGCTGATCCCCACGGTGCCGCTGGCGCCGACGCCGCGGCTCGCAGTGCAGTCCGTCAGTGCGCCACCCGCTTGCCGAGGTATTGTGAAACTTCCTCCACGCGGGCGTTGACGGTCTCCCGATCCGGCCCTTCGAGGTTCAATCGAAGCAGCGACTCGGTGTTGCTCGGGCGGACGTTGCACCACCACTTCCCCGAATCGAGCGTCACGCCGTCGAGCATGTCGATCCTGGCTGAGGGATAGGCCAGCTGGAGTTCTTCGAGGGCGGCGTTCTTATCGTCGGTTTCAAAGTTGATCTCGCCGGACTGGACGTACCGCCGTGCGGGCCGAATCTGTTCACTCAAGGGCCCATCGGCCCCAGCCAAGGCGCTGACCACCGCCGCCAGGGCGATTGCGCCGGAGTCTGCGTGGTAGTTGGCACGAAAATAGAAGTGCCCGGACACCTCGCCGCCGAAGACCGCGTTGTGCTCGGCCATCTTCTGCTTCAAAAACACGTGTCCGACCCGGGACCTGATCGGCGTTCCCCCGGCTTCGAGGATCATCTCGGCCAGCGACTTGCTGGAGCGAAGGTCGTATACGATCGCGGACCCCGGGTGGGTCCTCAAGAATCCCTGGGCCAGCCAGGCGGTCAGCAGGTCGCAGCCGATGATTTCGGCGCGCTCGTCCACGACCATGCAGCGGTCAGCATCACCGTCGAAGCAGATTCCCAGGTCGGCCTTGGCCGCGACCACCTTCTCGCGCACTTGCTGGAGATTCGCCTCGACCAGGGGATTCGGCTCGTGGACGAACTCGCCGGTGGAGTTGTCGAAGTTGAGTCTGGTGATTTTCAGACCGGGTATCTGGCCGAAGACCTTGGGCACCATTGTTCCGGCCATGCCGTTGGAGGCATCGATCACCACCTTGATCGTCTTCGCACCGTCGACAAGGGCCGGTTCGAGGAACCGCAACACATGCTGTTGATAGGCGTCCCAGAGGTCGCGCGACTCTTCCCGGCCGTCATGGGGCCGTACCTTGTCGCGATCCACCAGCGCCGCGTACCGGCGGATATCGTTTAGGCCGCTGGTCATTCCGACTGGTTTCGCGCCGATCTTGGAGATCTTGAACCCGTTATAGCTGGCCGGATTGTGCGACGCGGTGACCTGCACGCCTCCGCAGCAGCCCAACTCGTTGATCGCGAAGTAGCAAAGCGGCGTATCCACCATGCCCACATCGACCACGTGGGCGCCGGAGTCGCGAATGCCCTGCTTGAGCGCCTCGGCCAAGGCCGGCGAGGATGTGCGCATATCCCGGCCCACGACGACATGCCGCATCATCGGATCGTCGTAGCCGGCCTCAGCGGCCTGCTCGGTCAGGTACTGGGCGCTCGCATAGCCGATCTGCCACGCCAGCTTCTCATTGAGCGGCTTGGGATACGTCGCACGGATGTCGTACGTTTTGAAGACCTTGCCGAGCATTGTGCGGGCCCATGTCCATTGGCAGGCGCCTGCCGCAACGAGATGCATCATACCAGGGCGTCGGCGGGATGCCGGCTGAACCCTCTCACCGCGATATTTCGCCGCCGCTCCTCGAGCAGCGCGCGGGGCTCGCTACCTCTTCCACCACGACGCCGTCCGGCAGCGCTTCCAGAAACTTGCGGCCATAGAACTTGGTCACGATGCGCGGGTCGAGGATGACGATCCGGCCGGTGTCGGTGGCGGAGCGGATCAGCCGGCCGACACCCTGCTTGAAGCGAATCACCGCTTTGGGAATCTGGTCCTCGATGAAGGGATCGCCGCCGCGCTCCTTGATCCGCTCGTGCCTGGCTTCGAGCAACGGCCGATCGGGCACATCAAAGGGAAGCCGGGTGATGATCACGTTACGAAGACCGGGCCCGCGCACATCCACGCCCTGCCAGAAACTCACCGTACCCATGAGCACCGACCGCTCATTGTCGCGGAACCGCCGAAGCAGCAAGCCGCGTGGGCCGTCCTGTTGCTGCACGAGCACCGGATGACCGGCGTCGAGCAGAACCGGCCGCAACTGATCGGCCACCCGGTTCAGCATCGAGAAGCTCGTAAACAGCACGAACGCTCCGCCGTCCGTCTCCCGCACATGGCGCAGGATTCTCGGGCAAAGCTGCTCGACATAGTTGGACTTATCCGGCGGGGGCATCGCGCGATCGATCAGCACGCGCATCTGCGCCGCATGGTCGAAGGGGCTTCCCAGTTGTAGCGTCTCGGCGCCCTCGCAGCCAAGGCGCTGCACAATGTGGCCGAAATCGCCATGACCCGTGGCCAATGTGGCCGAGGTCACCACCACCGAAAACTCACGCGCAAAGAGCTGCTCGGCCAGGATCGGGCCGACTTCGATCGGCAGGCATCGGAGGTTCAGTCGTCCACGAGCGTGCTGAGCCGATTCGCCTCGCCCGCGGCGGGTAGACCTGCGACCCTTCATCTCCAGCCAATACACGCAGTCGGCGATCCGCTGCTGGAGCAAGATGACGACACGCTGGGCGATCTCCCCTGCGCGCTGAGCGTAGCTGTTGAGCTCAAACTCTTCCGGCTCCGTCGCGGCCCGCTCTCGAAGCAGCTTCAGAAGCGAGGCGAGGTCCTTCATCGGCTTGCTCAGACAGTCGCCTACCACGTTCGGCGAGCGAATCCGCCCGTTTGCGGGACCCGATTGTTGGTGCCACGCCCAGATCGCGTTGAACAGTTGCCCCGCCAGTTGCCGGCACTGCAACGACTGCTCGATGGCTTGATCAATGAGCCTGGTGGACCCGTCTTTGAGGCGCAGCGTGGAGAGAAACCCCCGGCCGGTGCGTGGTTGATGAAGCAGGTTCAACAGGTGGCTGATTCCCGCTTCCGAGAGGTTGATGCCGAAGTGCTCGGCGGCAACTTCATCCACCGCGTGGCCTTCATCGAGAATGACATGGTCATACGGCCCAAGAAACCCCGCGCCATGGGCGCGCAAGGCGAGGTCGGCACAGAACAGCGCATGATTGCAGACCAGCAGATCGCCGTTTTCCATGCGCCGCCGGGCTGCTTGATAGAAGCATTTGTTGTACGTGGGACACTTCCGGCCCATGCAGTTGTGGGTGTCTGATTGGGCGTAGTCCCACACTTCGGGGCGGGCAAGCCGCGGCAGCGTCGCCAGCGATCCATCTCGCGTCTTGTACGCCCAATCTTCGATCATGTGGAGCGTCTGGCGGGTGTCATCGTCGCCGAACAGCCTTTCCTGCCTGGCGCTGGCGAGCTTGAGTCTCCGGAGCGAGACATAGTTGTTCCGCCCCTTCACCAGCACCGCGCTGAACTCATCCGGGATCACCGCTCGCAGCAGCGGAATGTCCTTCTCGATCAACTGCTCCTGAAGATTGATGGTGTTGGTGGCGACGACGACGCGCTCGTGGTGGTTGACGATCCGCTCGATCGCCGGGATGAGGTAGGCAAACGACTTGCCGACACCGGTGCCCGCTTCCACGAGCAGTCGTCCGCGCTGCTCAAGGGTTCGCTGGACCGCCGCGGCCATCTCGATCTGCTGCGGCCGGACCTCGAACCCCTCCAGCCGCCGAGCGACCGCTCCGCCTGGCGACAGCAGGCTGTCCACACCGATCGTCATAGGCGCATTGTACGGTTAGCGGGTTCCGGGAAGCGGTTTGATGCCGCGGGTCGGGTACACCATTCAATGCGGGCGTGCACCGGGCTGGCGCAGCCCGGCTCGCTGGCGATCGAGCCGGGTGCGGCGAACCGAGGAATGCCATCGCGGTGATCTGACGCTACGATACTTCGGAGATACCCAGCATGATCTCTGACACGCCAGACTATGGCGGCGACGCCATGGGCCTCTTGATGCTCGTGGGCGTGTTGGCTACGCTCAAACTGCTCATTCTCTATCGGGCGACCAGAAAAAAGCGATATCTCAAAGCGTCTATCGGTGCAATGTTGCTCGTGACGTCTACGGGCATCTACGCATTCACCGAGGTACTGCTGCTCCCGGTCATCCTCGGTATTCCAGCGGTAATTCTCGTGGTCACCAATCTTCCCGTGCGTTTCCGATTCCGCCACGACGAGCGCTGGGAGCGCAGCCGCGCAGATGCGACTGAGCCGAAATGTGAGCACTGCGGCTACGACCTGCGCGGAACGATTGCAGCAGGCATATATGCGTGCCCGGAGTGCAACGAGCGCGCCAGCGACGCAGTGATCGAGGCATGGAGACACGCGGGCCGACGTGAGCACCCAGCACCTTCATCGTCGCGACCCGGTGCCGACAGCTAGCCAACTGCGCCACATTCCGGGCAGGCGTCGTGGTCGGCGTGGCTCAGATCGTAGCCGCAGGCCATTGCGCGGACCGCTGGCTATTGTCAACGCGGCAGGCTGGTGACCCGGCCACGGCGGTCCGTTACAGAGACGACGCCGTTGCCGTCTTGGTCCACGGAGAGGGTGCAGGCCGCTTCACCGGAGGTGTTGAGAACCTCGATGCCGCCGCCGTGACCATCGTGGCTGGGGCCGAGGCGAACAAGCTTTCGGCCGTCGCCGTCGTAGCTGCCAAAGACTCCCGCACCGGCGGTGGTCACGCCGAGCTCAACGAGGCGGCGGCCTTGGCCGTTGAACGTGGTGACCGCGCCCGTGCCCGAGGTGGTGGCGCCGAGTCGCACGAGCTTTTGGCCGTGGCCGTCGTGCGTCGCAACCACCCCCGCGCCTCCTCTGGACGCGGTGATCGATACGAGCTCGCGGCCCCGGCCGTTGTAAGTAGTGACCCGGCCAAGCGAAGCCTCGCCGAGGCGAATGCTGGACAAGCCCACGGTAAGCCTGCCGTTTTGGTCGAACGTCGCCACCTCGCCGCTCCCCTGTGCGGTGTAGCGCAGTCTGACCAGCGTCCTGTTCTGATCATCCACGACCTCGAAACCCTTCGCTCGAATGATGCGGTCTACTTTGTCATCCTGTGCCGCGCCCAGAGCAGCGAGCGCCCGGCCGCGGCGGTCATAGGTCCTGACCATGCCCTCGCCGGTCTTGTTCGCATCCAGCCGGACCAGCTTGCGGCCATTGCGATTGAACGTGGTGATCACGCCCGTCCCTCCCCTTCCCGACCCGACCGCGACGAGTTCCTGACCGTTGCCGTTGTAGGTGGTGACCATGCCGTGATGTTCATTGCCGACCTGTACGCCGGACAACGCTACGACAAGATCGCCGGTCTCGTCGAACGTCTCAACGACCCCGCTGCCCTGTGGGCCGCCCTGGAGCGTCACCAACACTCGCTGCACATCATCAACGATCTCCAGCTTCTTCGTCTGAATCACGTCCGGAACCGTGTCGATCTGCACAGCGCTCATACAGACGGCAGCGATGAGCGCGAGGCTGACCGCGGTGAGCAAGAGCCGGTAGCGACGGTTGGTAATTTCCAACCTGGCAATGCGTTGGTCGAGCGTCATGGTCGATTCTCCTAATCCTTCCTGGCTTGAGAGCACTTCGGGTGCAGCACAGTACGATAGCGCGCTTGGGGTTGACGCGATCCGCGGCAAGCGAACCGCGCGACCTTGGAGGTCGAGGGTCGGTGATGCAGTCGCTCAGTTGGAGCGTGCGCCTGCGGTCCCGTTGGGCGATGCGGCAAGTTGCTTGCGAAGCATAATCAACCCTTCGCAGTTGATCGGCAAGAGCACCACAAGCATCGGCAATCGGGGCAGTTGCGCGATTCTTCGGCGGAGAGGTAGAACGCGGTAAAACCCGGTATCACCCATCTGAGTGGAGCGCCAGTGGAGCGCTGGTGGAGCGCGCACAAGAAAGCCCGCATCGTCGCGGGCCACCTACGCACGTCTGGACGTCGGGCCGAACGCCGACGCTCACCCGGCCGCTGATCCCGTGGCCAGGGTCTCGACCTGTTGGCGATACCACGCGGTCAACTTCTCGATCGCCTTCCGCTTCCGCGCGAGAATCGCGTCACGGTCGCCGTAGGTCTCCATGGTGAGCTTCATCCCGCCGACGGGTGTGTGCCGCATCAACAGCGAGATGAGCGTCAGATCGACTCGTGCTCGATTCAGGTGACTCCCGAACGTCGTTCGCAGGCACTTGCGATCTGCCCGACCGATGCGCGGGTCGTCATTGCCTATCGGCGCGCGCTCAGGGATCCCGGCTCGCTTCAAGTCGCGTTGCCACGTCTGCGGCGTGGGGATCGACGGGAACACCGGATCACCCGGCCCAACCGGCCGTCCCCGCCGCAGCGCCTCGGCCTGCGATTCGACCAGCGCCTCGGCCAGATCATCGGCCAGGGGCACGACATCGACCTTGCGGTTCTTGGTGACCTCGGCCCGCAGGCTCAGCAGCCCGCGCTCCAGGTTCACATCGGACCACCGAAGCCGCACGGACTCGGAGCCTCGCAGCCCCGTCCGCAGCCGCAGCAGGTAGTGCAGCCGACGACCGGCGCTCTTCTCACCAGCAGCCTCCAACAGCGCCTCACATTCCAACACCGTCAGCGGCCGGCTCGGCGACGCAACCTCATCTGGCACTGGGTCGATCGCCTCGATCGGATTCGCCGGGAGGTAGTCGAACTTCACCAGCCGCTTGCAGAAGCCGAACATGGCGCGCCGGTAGAAGTTGTGCGTCCGACCCGACACGCCTTCTTCGAGCTTCTTCCGCAAGAAGCCATCGACCTTGCGGGCGGTGAGATCGGCGACAGTGTGAATGCTGCAGCGATCCACAATTATCTTGATCGCCCGCAGGACGTGCTGTAGGTCTTCTGTTCGCCCGGTTATGTCGGTTCGCTTCTGCCGGTCGAGACGGTAGGCGGTGATCGCCTCGGCGATCGGCGTCCGTTCCACCGTCGCCTCTTTCAACTGCGCCGGGGAAAGTCGCCCGTCCCGCACCAGCCGCAACTCTTCGTCACGGTCGTCGGCGAAGCGTTGGGCGATATCGGGCGCGCTGAACGTCCTTGTCTTGCGCCCGCCGCCTATGGGGTCGATCCACCGAACAGTACGGTCTCTGATACTGGCCATGATACTGCACTCCTTACAAGGCGACGGCCAGCGCGCACCGGACTTGCGAAGAGGGCACGCGCCGAACCGCCGCACTTTTCGGAGTTACTTCCATTGTGGATTTCGCAAGTCCGTTCACAGCCTACTCCAGCATTCGGCGTCCCGCCAGCCACAAATCTGAAATCGCATTACCTTTTTCTATCCAGCGGTCGATGGTCTCGCGGTCATAGAGAACTCGGCCTCCGCGCTCGCCACTGCCCAACCGCTTGCGACCAGGAATGTCATGCGCATGGTTGCGAACCGTCTGTTCGGCGACGCTGAGATAGACCGCCAATGCGCGGACCGTCAGCAGCCGCCCACAGTGGCCGTCCGAAGTAATAGCTTTGCCGGCACCACCGTCGGCGCGACCGGTGAAGGCGGTGAGGTCGATGTCCCTCAGAATCCGCGACTTCCTTCGCAACCCTTCCAGCTTGCCGCGCCAGCGTCGATACAGTTCATCGTCACCCCAGCCGAACGGCGGCGCAGCATCCGCAGGGTCACCGACCGCCGACAAATCGCCGAGAAGGCTGCTCGTCCATTCGCCAGCGTTTGTCCGAAGCGCCGACCGAATGAACGGATCAACTCCGACCACGCCGGCCCTCGCGGCCTCCACCGCCTCAGTGAAACTGCGCTCTTCGGGCCATGGCTCTATCACGTATTCGCCATTCGGGCCACGGTGACACTTCACCCGCCGCGGACGACGCTCCCATGCCCGCTCCAGTGCGTGGCCGGCAACGACCACATCGTCAAGACGGTCGGCGAGTCGGGTTACGGGGTGTTGGTTGGAAGAGAGGGGCTTCAACATGGCGCTGTGCTCCGAGTGCGAGAAACTGTCACCACCCCACAAGTGGAAACGGATGAGCTGAGGGCGCTTGGTGTTTGGCCGTTCCTGCATCGCGCCCCACCTACGGCCCCCCCTCAGCCGCCAACCGCTCCAAGAGACGAACGATTGCAATGCGAATGACGGCCCGTCGGCTCAGCCCGCCGCCCAGCTCTTGGACCAACTCGCTGGCCATCTCTAACGTGTCAGTGTCGATCCACAGCTTCCGCTGCACCATCTTGCCGCCCTGCCTTTTGCGAAGCGACTCCAACCTCTGGGCCGCCCGCCGCGCCCGGCTTCCAGCCTGCATCGTCGCCACCGTCGCCCCCGGCAACGTCGCCCATCGCCTACCGCCGCTCATCGCTGTTGGTCTCCAGGGTGGGTGTCACCCCCCGGTGAAGTGGAAGGACTTTGACAGAGAAATGCCGACCACCACCAGTGGGCAGTGGCCGGCGTGACGAAGTTGGGCCGAGTTGCGTCGGAGCCTCTCGACCCATACTTCACCCGGGGGTCTCGTTGAGTCGGCGCCGCAGGGAGCCGCCCTGCTCGGCAACAACTGATCGCAGGCTTCGTCATCGGCGCCTCCGGGGCGTCTCAGCCGGGACGCCGGCGGCCGTGGCCGAGGCACCCCGATGCCTCGCCAGAATCGCCTCGGCGGTGGTCGCTGGCCGCGCCGATTCGGGCGATTCCGACGGATCCGCCGGGCTTATAGGTTGCCCCTCTATCCGTCTCTTTATTCGACCCTTTTGGCTGTCTGAGGGGGGGTCGGCGGCTATTCCGGCGGATGGGGGTAACCCTTGGGATCCGTCCGATCCGTCCGAAAGTTTGTACGTGCGAGGGCTGGCCCGGACGCCCTCGCCGAGCTTGAGATACCGGCCCCTCTTGACGCCAGCTCGCAGGGCGTCCTTGACGGTCGTCTCCGAAGGCGCACCGCCGGGCCATGCACTCTTGATTTCGCTCAGCGTCAAGCCGACCTCACACCGGGCATCGGGCAGCAGACTGTCGAGGACGGCCCAGTGCCTCTGCAGCGCCGTCTCGTCGACGGTGGCGCCGTCCCGGTTGTCCACTGCGTCGTAACCCGAGCCATCCTCCGACAACTCGTAGGTGATGGATTCGGGCAGCCCGGAGATGCGCGATTTGCAAAGCAACTTGCGGCGCCGGTCGTGCCCGGGCACGCGCTTCATGGTCAGCACCGAGTCCACGGCTGCCATAAATGCGGAGCTACCGCGGATCTCGCGGCCATCCTGGCGCTTGGCTTTGCCGCAGTGGTGAACGATCATCAGCGCCGCGCCATGTCTCGTCACGACCGACGCCTGGCGGATCGCCCACGTCACCTGCGACGCGTCGTTCTCCTCGTTCTCGTCGAAGTTTGCGAACCACGCGAGCGTGTCGATGACTACAAGCGCGTAGCCTTCTTGTTGAACCAACCCGGCAAGATGCCTGCACAGCTCGGGAAACGGACGATCCGCAGTATCCCTCAGCATGAAGTGGACGTTGTCTTTGATACCGAGCGTCTCGACGCGCTGGTCCCATATGAGCGCCGGTTCCTCGGTGACGATAAGCACGAGCACGTCCGTCGGCAGGCAGTGCGACAGCCATGTGGTCTTGCCATCCTTGGGATATGACGAGAACAACGTCGACGTCCCTTGCAACACACACGGCTCGATAATTGGCTCCGCTAGACATGTGCTGCCGCAATGCTCGTGTAGCTCCGTCGCGGGAATCGGCGGCCGGAACGTCGCGGGTTCGCTCGGAGCTTCTTTTGGCAGCGCACTCACCGATGCCGGCGCCTTCGGCAGCGCCCTTTCCGCCCACACCTTCTCCAGCGCCGCCCGGTCGGCGTCCGTCATCGGACGCTGGCGAAAGTCCGGGTGCTGGTTCAAGGTCGTTGGCACCGGTGCAGCTGTCGTCAATCCTCTGGCCATATGAAGACCCGCCGTGCAATCGTCTTGAGATCTCGAAACAGCATGTCATCAAGGCCGTCGAGGTGGTGGGTGGCGGCATGGGCGTCCCGACACAGGCCCTCCAGCATCTCGACACGGTCACGGACGCTGAGGATGGGCCCGGTGCGCCGGCCGCGCCATCCCTTGCCAACGCGGATCATTACCTCCACGATCCCCCTCGCACCATCGACACTCCTAAACTCGATGTACTCGCCCAAGGGCGGGAACGGCGGCGGCGCTAGCCGACGCAGAAAAGACGGTTGATCGCCGTGCGGCTCGCATGTATCGTTGTCGTGCATCTTCTTTTTCTCCGCCCGCCGACGGCTCCCACCGTGGACGGGCATTTTTCATTTGGCTGTGGGACGCCTACACCGGCGCGCCCTCATTTTCTGCGATACTCCGCCGACCGCGCCGCGCCTCAATGGTCGCCAGCTCATCGTGGACGGCCGCCACGGCGGCCCGGTCATACAGCCGAAGGGTCCCGGCACGCGCAGCCGGCCGAATGTGACGCCGCGTCCGCAGCACGTGCAGGACGCGGTGCAACGCAACGTCCAAGTCGGCCGCGATGACGCCTGGCGTGATAAGTCGGGGAGCGGATTTCGCTTCAAGCATGTGAACACCTCCATCGCGGGCGGTAAGGGCCTTGTGCCCATACCCACTGTTCACCTGAACAAGTATGAAAGAGGTGTTTTCCCCGGAGAAGATGCCGATTTCCTGTTCACGGATTGCCCGTGAATAGGCCGTGACCCCCGACCCCCTACGCCTTCTTGCGAACCTTGGAGGCCTTGAGGGATGGGTCATCATCGAGGGGACTGGGTTCGTCGTCGGCCCGCTGTTGCGCGATGAGTCCTTTCAGGACTTCATCTTTGCTGCCCCGGCCAAGCAGCTCATCCGCCGGTAGGTTGACCACCTTTGGCCTGGCGGGTCGGTCCTTCCGCCCTCTACCGGTTTGCTCCATCGTCCGCTTCCACATGGCGGTCTTGTAGACGGTTCCGACGGAACACTCGATGTCATCCGCCCATTCCATTGCGCTTTTGTTGACGAAGCCCGGATCAGCCTCGGCGAGTTGCCGAGCCTTGATGTTGGCTTCTTTCTCGGTGATTTGCGGCGGACGCCCCACCGAACCAGTCGCCTTATCCGTTGTGACGGCCGAGGTGTCCAAGTCGGCCAGGAACACCATCCGCGCCCTGATGGAATCAATCAACTCATCGAACTCCCTCACGGCCGTCGGCACCCTGCATCCCGCCAGGTCGATGAGAACCTTTACGTCGGCCAGATCAGCCCGCACCTTTGTCGTCCATGCGCCCTGCTTCGTGCCAAGTAGCGGCCTCACGAACCCATCCACACCATTACAGGCTTGCCGCGCCGCTTCAACCCGTCCCACTATCTCGTCGTAGTTGCGGAAGGTGTCGCCGTCCGGCTTCAACGGCCGACCTGTGAGCGTCAGCCCGTCATCCACTCGTTCGTAGCCGCGCTGCGCCAGTTCTTGCCGATTCACCGCCGACAGCACATCGCCGATGGCATTCGCCAACCGCCGAACACAGTCAGGATCACTTGACGACATTGGTGAGCTTCCGGCGGTGTTGACGGTTCGGTGGGACGCAGGCCGGAAGCTCACCCGCCGCGCCCCCGCCGGACCGCCGAGTCATGCTAGGCCCACCGATGGCCCGGACAAGGCGAAAAAACCGCCGCCGGCTCTACGAGTAGGTGTGCGCACCCGCCTCGCAGGTACACTGGTCTTGTCGCGCGGCGGGCAACTGAGCGGTGCAATGTCAACCTATCCGATCTACGAAGAAGCGGTGTTTTTCACAACTGCGACCGTGGCATGGATGACTGTCGCATATGGCGACTACGCGGAGCGTCGCGGCTGGCGCGCAGGAAGATGGTTTCATGGAGGACACCCTCTCCTGTTGGTCCCTGCAGCTGTGTCGGCAATATTCGCGATCGTTGGTTCGCTCTTGATCGTTCCATGGTGGTCCATCTTCATCACCCTGATAGGTAGCTTCTTTGCTGCGCTCCTCCTAGTGAACATTCTGAAGGTCTATACACAGCCGGTGTGCATTGTTGGTGTCTACCTAGCTTGGCTATGGTCAGGCATTCTCGTCACGCGGTACTTCCTATAGTCGTAGCCATCCGCTGCTGGGGGATTGCCCGCGGGCCCGTATCCGCATGCGAACCACATCTCTCCGGTAGCTGGGCACGCCACGGTGGAGAAGACGGTGACGCGGTCGGGGTAACGCTGCTCAACGGCCCCGCCTACGCGTGCGGCCTAAGCAGTGCGTCATAAAGTAGCCTGTCCCCCCTTCAGCCCGGATCTTCGACCTATATCTTGGGCATACGTCCAAGCCTCAGAGTGAGATGGACGTGCGGGAAGAGCCAAGTAGCTACGCCCATGGCCAGAACGACGCCGCCCACCGCGAGTGTCGCCCAGCTGCGCGTGATCATTCCCGTGACCAACCCGGCGACGGCGAGGACGAGCCCGAGCATCGTCACGACCGCACCAAGGGCGATTATCTCCCGCCAAAATCGCTCCCGGGTCGTACCCGGCACGGTGCAAGGCGGAACCAGAAAGATGGCGTATAGAACTCCGAGAACCTGAAGGACAGGAATCGACAGTTGGTCAGGCATTCCCCTCTCAGCGAAGACCTCGACTCCGAGGAGCGCGAGAAGAAAGCTGAGGATCGCCAAGACGGCAAGCACCGCCCCGACGGCCATAGCAAGCTGAGAACGTTTTGAAGGCGCCAAGAGCCCGGCAGAAAAGACGAAAAGGAATGTGAAGACGAATGCACCCACACCGTTGATGACGGTTTGATTGTGGAAAACGGCGGCGAGCAGTGAGAAGACAAAGCTGCCAAGAACGGCGGCGCCGAGAGCCAGTGGCAGAAATAGCACCCAGCGAAGAGCGCTCATCTTGCCTCCAATAAGGATCCGGGATCGCACATCTGTGGCGTCCACCTATCGGCCTTTGTGGAGATCAAGATCCGCCTTGCATGCCGCCACAAACGAGCCCGCGTGGTGAAGGAACATGCTCAGCTCTGGCATCTCGCCGCCTGGAATGAGAAGACCGAGCCGCTTCAGGTGTTCGAGCGGTTCGCGACACAAGCGATGGAAATCCGCCTCCGGCAGGTTGGGGTTCATGCCATAGCTTTGCATGCACTTCACTCTCACTGCTTCCGTGATGATGCGGAGAAGCTTCTCCTGAGGTTTGATCACACGTTCTATGACGAGAGCAATATTCTGCCGATTCTCGTCATCTTCTAGAAATGCGCTACCGGTCTCGCCTGATGAGGCCTCAGAGAAGACCTCATTCACAACAGCCGCAGTCAGCCGTGTGGCATACGTCTTTTCAAAGTTTGCTTCGCAGTCAGGCAGGAGATACATAGCAAGGCCTATTTTGACCATGTCCACACCTTCCGTTGCCCGTTGGTGCATTCTCTTCTCGGTTCCGAGTAAGCGGCTGAAGAAACCCATCTTTTCTCCTTTCTGTCTGCACTAGCTACACCTAGCGGTTGAGTTCAGCCGCGTGGCCCGCCGCGAATGACGTTGATGCCAAGAGTCAGGGCGGGTGCCCAGCCACGTCGGAGTGCAACGATTGGTTAGGCGGGCTAACCGAACTCTGATGCGTTTTCTGGGGCCTCCTTCACAGCCTTCATCAAATGCAGCACCCAAAAATCAGGGATCAGATTCGGTGATCCCACAGCAAGGGTCCCCTG
>JADFFQ010000023.1 GCA_022568135.1 Planctomycetota bacterium
CGCAGCGGGTCGAACCGCCTGGCCGGTGAGGGGTCCTGGCCGGCCCAGCGCGAATGCGGTCGGCTGGAGAGGAAATTGAACAGGACACCCTGGGCTGCGGCCTCGAACGCCGATGCGACCAGCTTCCGGGCGGTGTCTTCATCCATCGTGTTTAGCGTGCCCGAGATGCAGACATAATCGGGCTCGGCGGCGCTGAGGGTCGAGGGGCAGGTGAGCACATCGTCCAGAACAAACTCACACCGCGGCAGCTTCCGCTGCCCGGCGGCGTCAATCATCTGCGGCATCGCATCAACGCCGATGTACCTTGAAAACGGTACCTTGCACTCCACCAGGCGCGCGGCGAAATCTCCCTGGCCGCAGCCGGCATCCAGAATCACACAATCCTCGAACCCTGCCAGGCCGATCATCACGTCGAACCGTAGCGTTTGCGCCTTGCGGCTGGTCCACAGCGTCGCCTCGAATCCGGGTCCGAACCGCTCGACCGCCTCGCGGTACGGTTCAAGGTATTTCTTCTCGGCGCGCCGCCCCATGGTCGGTAGTAGTGTAGCCAAGGGCGAGCCCAAGACTCCGGATACGCCGTGCTCTATGGGCTGCCGTGTCCAGGCGTACTGCGAGATGCTAGGATTCGCAGATACAGCGGCACGCGATCCGCCGCAACCAGGTTGATCACAGTTGCAAGGAAACACAAGCATGGACCAGTCTCATCCCCCCCCACCGCTCCCTCCGTCGGCCTCAGCTCCAATCTCCCCAGGCTCCTCAGTGCCTCACGTCGTGCACGTCGTCAGCAAGCCCACCGGATTTGCACGGGCGATCGGGTTCATCATTGGCCTGTTCGTCTTCGCCGTCGTGTTCATGGTCGGTGTGGCGTTTGGGGGCGCTGCCATCTTCGCGAGCTCGATGTTTGACACCACCGTGGTTGGTGAGTTGTACCGCGACGGCGGGCGGAACACCGTGGCGATCATCCCCATCGAAGGCATCATCGACGCCCACCAGGCCGAATCCGTCCGGCTGACGATCGATCACGCCTTGGATGATTCGTCCATCAAGGCCGTGGTGCTGCGAGTCGATTCGCCCGGGGGTGGGATCGCTGCCTCGGATCAGATCTGGTATCAGGTCAAGCGCCTCCGCGACGCCGGCCTGCCGGTGATCGCCAGCTTTGGCGGGGTGGCGGCTTCGGGCGGCTATTACGTCTCCTGCGGCACCGATCACATTGTCGCCGAGCCCACGTGCATCACCGGCAGCATCGGCGTCATCGCCCAAACCTTCATTTTCGAAGACCTTTTGAACAAGATCGGCATCCAGCCGGTCACGCTCTTGGCCACGGATGCTCCGGAGAAGGACTTGGGCAATCCCTTCCGCTCCTGGACCGATAGGGATCATGAAAAGATCCGGGCGATGCTCGACGCGGCCTACGACATTTTCAATCAGCGTGTCAAGGATGGCCGCCGTAGCGCGATCAATGATCCTGCGAAGATCGACGAACTCGCCGACGGCTCAATCTACACCGCCCAAGAAGCCTCGGACAACGGCTTGATCGATTCGATCGGGTATCTGGACGATGCGATCGCCCAGGCGGAGAAGATGGCCGGGCTCCCCGCTGGGAAGTCCACGGTGGTGATTCTGCGCCGGCCGACTCCATTTTTCGGCGGCGTGCTGGCCGCCCAGGTGCCGGACATGCCCGCAACCATGCTCGATGCCGGCGCCATACGCCGAGTGGTCAATGATCTCGGGTCACCCCGAGCGATGTACCTGATGCGATGAGGGCCAACGCATCGTGCCGGTGGGTCTACACCCACGCCTCGATCGCGGCTCTGGCCGTGGCCGGTTGGTGGTCATCGGCAGGCGCGCAGGAAGCCATCACCGCTGAGACGCTCACTGATGAGCATGTTCAAAAAGCCATCGACGCCATCGTGGAGGAGCTCTATACGCGCAAAAAGCCCCAGCGCTTCTGGGAGGCGAAGACGCCCCCGCGAGGCGAGAGCATCAAGCAAGGCGGCGGGTACACCGCGCTGACCGTGCTGGCGCTGCTCTACGCCGGCCAGTCGTACCAAGACTCGCGGCTGCGCGACGCCGTCGCCTATCTCGAGCAGCACGCGATGGAGGGCACGTATGCGGTGGCGGTACGAGCCAACGTCTGGGCCATGCTCCCGCCGAAGTTCAACGACCATCTCATCGCCGACACTCAATGGCTGATCGACGGCTTCAGCGAGCGGGCCGGCGGCTGGACGTATCAGCAGCAGCCCAACTCCAGGCGGCGCGACAACTCCATCACTCAATATGGCGCACTCGCCTGGTGGGAAGCAGCCAAGCGCGGCGCCCGCATCGAGCGCCGATATTGGCAGATACTCGAAGACCGCTTCCTCGATATGCAACTGGCCGACGGCGGCTGGAACTACACCGGCGACGGACCGGCCACGGGCTCGATGACCACCGCCGGGCTGGCCACCCTCTTCATCACCCAAGACTTCCTTCACGCCGACGCAGCGGTCAAACTCAGATCCACCTCCGGCAGCCGAAACGAGCTTGCGATCGCCCGCGGCTTGCAATGGATGCAGCAAAACTTCTCACCCACCGAAAACCCCGGCCGAGACCAGCACTTCTTCTACTACCTCTACGGGGTCGAGCGGGTGGGCCTGGCCAGCGGTTACAAATATTTCGGTCCCCACGATTGGTATCGCCAGGCGGCAGCCGAGCTCGTTCGCCGGCTGTGTCGATGGGACCCCGCCGAGCGCATGATAACCGTTCATCAAAAGATGGGCGGGAAATCAAGGGGGGCGAAAGTCCGCGTTCGCCATCTCGCCTTCGGCTTGCTGTTTCTCAGCCGAGGCCGGGTCCCCGTCGCCATCAACAAGCTCCACGTACCGGGCATGGCCTGGAACAATCGGCCGCGAGATGTCGCCAACCTCTCCCGCTGGCTCACCGAGAAAACCGAAACCGCGCTGAACTGGCAGATCGTTCGCATCGACACTGATCCGCAGGACTGGCTGGACGCGCCCCTGCTCTACCTCGCTTCACACGAACGACTGCCGTGGCTAAGCAGACCGGAGGCCAACGCTCACCACGATGTCCAGGAAGATCGCATCGAACCGCTGGAAAAGCTGAAGCGCTATCT
This sequence comes from Planctomycetota bacterium, assembly GCA_022568135.1. Lineage (GTDB taxonomy): Bacteria > Planctomycetota > Phycisphaerae > Phycisphaerales > SM1A02 > JADFFQ01. The sequence continues at coordinate 3,113 of JADFFQ010000023.1, forward strand.
CGATCTCGGCGGTCTGCTGTTTGCCGTCAACGAGGGCCCCTCGCGCGCTTTTGCGAAATCTATTGAGCAGGCCGGCAAGCAGATGTACCCGCAATATGACTGGCGGACACTGCCCAACGACCACTGGGCCTACACGATCTTGTTGCCCGTCGGCGGCAAGCGCCCCGCCTTGCGCGGTCTTTCCAACGGGGTGCGCGAGCTCATCATCGCCTCACGCACTGATTTCTCGCGCCGCTTCCAGGTGCGTGGCGCGAAGGATGACAGCGCATACCTCACGGCCGGCAACATCTACTTTTACGCATCGGAAATGAATCGCCCCCGTCCCCGGCTCGCCCGACATTTTCTCTCCGCCTCCGCCGCCGAGGCCGAAGATCGTGGTGGAGATCATTTCATCAGCATCGTCCGCGCGCAGCATCAGGGCAACTGGAAGCCCGAGCCGCAGGCCCTGCCTGTCTTCGCCACGTTCCTGGCCCAGCAGCGGCAGATCAATGTCAACATTGTCGATCGTCCTCTGTCGGAGATTCACCAGCTCACCCCCCGGCCGACGCTGGTTATCGTCAACGGAATCGACGCCCACGACTTCACGGCCGAGCAGCAGACCGCGATTGGCGCGTATGTCGAAGCCGGTGGCGTGATTCTGTTCGAGACCCCCGGCGGCCGAGGCGACTTTACATTGTCCGCGGAGCAGACCTGCACCGAGATCTTCCGGGCCCTGGCCGAGCCGATTCTTCCCCTGCTGCACAGCCGCATCATCACAGGAAACGATTTGCCCGGGGCGACGCGTCTGTCGCGGCTCGACTACCGCCCGTTCGCACTGGAAATGTTCGCCGCCCGCGAAACCACTCCGCGCCTGCGGGGCATGCTCATCGACGGACAGCCGCGTGTGCTGTTTTCCCGCCAGGACATTTCCCACGGCCTGCTCGACCAACCGTGCTGGGACATCGCCGGCTACACCACCGAATCCGCCCGCAACCTTTTGGCCAACATCGTGCAGCATGCGATGGCGCTGTCACTCGGACACTGAGCAAATCGCGGCTCAGCCCGCACGAATCTGATGCCTCACTGCGCTGTCGCGCGTTGGTGCGCCACGACCACGCGGATGATCTCGTACGGCACCGTCTCGTCGAGATACTCGTAGATCGGCCTCAACCGGTCCGCGGCCAAGACGGCTGCGGCCTCGGCCACGCGCTTGTAGATCGCATCGTTCACCCATGCGTCAACGCGATCGGGCCGCTGTGCCTGCACGAACTCGTCCAGATAGCCGAAGACCGTGCTGGGCTTGCGGCCGGTGGAGCGTGCCACCGCCTCGACGCTCGCGCCGCGCGCAAACATCCGCATCGCCTCTTCCTTCTCCGGATTCGGTTTGGTGGGTTGGGCGCGCTCCGGCTGCACGATCACCGCGACGTCGGTCGCCAAGTCATGCTCCTGGCAATATGCCTTGATCGCCTCACCAAACGTCGGCCCGAGATCAGCGAGCTTCGTCTGGCCCACACCGTGAACGTTTCGAAATATCTCCGGTGTGCTGGGGCGAATGCGCGCCATTGATCGAAGCGATGTATCGCCAAAAATGACATAGGCCGGCACCGAGCGCTCCTGAGCGATCTCGCGGCGCAGATTCCGCAAATGCTCGAACAGACCACGATCAACACCTTCCCATGAATCCCCCGCCGCTTGCGGCTTCGCGACTGCCCCCACCTGAGGATCAACCAGCGGAACTTCCTCCTCACCGCGCAGCACAGCCCCTGCGGACTTGCTCGGCGCCAGCACCGGATACTCGCCACCCGTACGATCGATCAGGCCCAGATCAATGAGCTGATACACGAGATTCATAACAACCTTTTCCGCAAGGTCTTTTAGCAATCCATAGGTGCTGAGTTGATCGTGCCTCCAATGGCGAACGGCCTCGGTGTTCGCCCCGCGCAAGACATTGACAATATGTTTCACACCCCGGCGCTGGTCCATCAGATCCAGCCTCGCGACACAGGAGAGGATCTTGCGGGCGATCGCGGTCGAATCGGCCATGGCCTCGGCCTCGCCCAGGCACACATCGCACGCTTTGCAGTCGGGCGATTCGTACTCCTGTCCGAAATACTGCGACAGCGCTCGATGGCGACATTGCAACGTGCTGCACAATCCCTGCATGTGCCCCAGTAGCTCCAACTGGGCTGCAACAATCGCTTGGGAATCCGCGTCGTCAGCCCCGTCGGCACTGCGCTCAAAGAGGCGAGTCCATTTCAGAAAATCGGCCGACGAATACAGCATCACACATTCAGCCTCCAAGCCGTCACGTCCGGCCCGGCCGGTCTCCTGCTGATAGTGCTCGATCGACTTGGGCATCGCCGCGTGAATGACGCAGCGCACGTTGGAGCGATCAATCCCCATGCCGAAGGCGACGGTGGCGACGATCACGTCGAGCCGGTCCTCCGCAAACTCGTCCTGTGTCCTGCGGCGTTGATTCCTATCCATTCCCGCGTGGTACGCCGCCGCGTTGATCCCGTTGGCATTCAGCACCGACGCCAAGGTCTCCGTGTCGTTGCGCGAGATGCAATACACGATCACCGCTTCCTGCGGATGCCTGCGGATCACCTCGATGACTTGCGCATATAGATCGACCCGAGGCAGGATTCGATAGCTCAGGTTCGCCCGATCGAAGTTCCCCACCAACACCTCGGGATCGTCGAGCTTCAGTTGCTCGATGATGTCTCGCCGGACGCGCGGCGTCGCGGTAGCGGTGTAGGCATGCACACTCACCTCACCGAAGCGCTGCTTGAGCATGGCCAGTTGCCGATACTCCGGGCGAAAGTCGTGACCCCAGTGGCTGATGCAGTGCGCCTCGTCGATGGCAAATGCCGTCACCCCGAGCCGGTTGACCAGGTCCATGAACGATCCCGTGACCAGGCGCTCCGGCGAAACAAACAGCAACCGCACTTCCCCTGCGTTGAGTCGATCGAAGATGACACGTTTCTCAGATGCGTCAAGATTGCTGTGGATCGCTTCGGCCGGATAGCCACAGGCCCGCAAGCCGTCCACCTGATCTTTCATCAACGAGATCAACGGCGACACCACGATATCCGTGCGCTGCTGCAGGATCGGCGGGACCTGATAACACAAACTCTTGCCCCCGCCGGTCGGCATCACCACCATTGAATCGCGCCGCTCGAGCCCGGCCTGGATCGCTTCGCGCTGCCGCGGCCACAGACGATCGAACCCCCAGAACCGCCGAACCGTTTTGAGGATGCGTGTTTCTTGTTCGTCGGCCGCTACCGCCCCGGTCGTGCTCATAGCGGCAAGTGTAGCCGATCTGCCGTCAGCAGCGTCGTCTCATTGGAGCAATAAAAAGGGAACATTCTACTTTTCTGAAAAGATAGAATGCCCCTTTTCGTACCCGAGGTTGTCCGTCTCGCGCGCGAGGGGGTCACTCGCCAGTGATCTTAGATGTCACCCACGCCGATAGGGCAGTTGTGATGGCGAGCCACGAGAGGGACTTCGTTGTCTTGACGGCTGTCTCCTTTACCTCTTTCCAAACGTCGGGATCCCGCGTCTGCTCAAGAAACTCGTGGCCGTCCCAGGTCATGCGGGTACAGATGGCGCTGTCCGACGTTTGTCTGACATCCTCGACCAGCCCCTTATCTTGCATGATCAACAAGTGGTGGTGGACCTCGTTTTTCGATCGCCCTTCGACATCGACGCCAGGATTGGAAGCTTCGGGGTTGCGCTTCTCGATCACTTGAAGGATATGCCGCACGAAATCCATGTCTCGTTTCATGTCTACATGATACAAAAAACCCGCCTTGATGGCGGGTGATCGGTGTCGATTCGGACATCGGCGTTCCACTCGTGCTCGGAAAGCTCGGCGGTGAAGCCGCGCGAAGGTCAAATGCGAAATGTCGGCTTAGACACGAAGGCGGTGAAGCATGAGCATCAAGGTGGCCCTGGTCGAAGCCCCGAGGAAGGGTCGCAGTACCACGTTTGGTTCCGGGCGTCGTGGCATCCTCTCCCAGGCAATTGTATGGGCCTGTCGCGAGAACGCCTGGGTGGACCGCTGAACTACCATTGCAGGGCGGACCAATCTGCCCAAACGAATATTGGAACCATACGAGATCGCCGAGAATGCCATCAAAACTGACCCCCTGCGACTCCCTTTTTGTCTCCCACCGTCTTTACATCTCTCTCTTCCGTCGTATGATTCCCAACATGTGTTGGACATGACGTATCAAAGGTGTGCTGTTCGGCGAAATGGGCGACGATAAGTCGAAAAGAATCACAACCCTCCGGGATCCATGTGGGAATCCGCGATCCTCAAAGGGAAGCAGGACGCAGAGCCGAAAGAATCCGGAGATGACCGCGTATGGGCTGCGTGATCTTCTCAGGAGTCTGCCTTGAACTATCAACAGCTGTGGAAGGTTCTCGTGCCGAAGTACTTTGACTGCAGCTTTGTACCGATTGCCGCAGCTCGACAGAGTGTGCGCTGGGAGCGCGCAAGTCTCGGCGCAGCTATCGTCATCGGCTTGGTTGGTTCCAGCTCCGCAGTATCTAGCTGGGCCCTTTGGCAGGAGCCCGGTTTCTCGTGGGTATTGCCAACCATCTCTGGCCTTGTTTCCGTTTGGATCATCATTGCGGGCGCAACCAACGTGCCGAAGCGCATTCGAGAGTTGGAGAATAGGCGGCGCAAGTTTGGCGAGTTCCGGATTAAGTTTCAGAATATCGTTGAAGCCGCGATTCAGGAAACCGTTGGAGCGGATGATCTTCAGCGCAGGTACGTACAGGTGCGAGATGACTTCGATGACGCCTATAACGAACTTCCGTCTGACCCTCTCATTACAAGGAAGTTCATAGCTCAGATAGAACACGAATTGCGAACAGAATTTCGCAAGAAAGGGCTCATCAAATGACCAGACGATCGTTAAAGCCGAAGCCCATCGAGAAGATCATACCAGTGGAGAAACCTCGCCCATTATCAAGGAGCTAACGCACCCGAAGCCCGACACCGATCGATCCGATCGATCCGGGAAAGGCGGGACAGTGGGCCTGTTGAAAAACCCTCCCCGAATCAGTTGATGGTATCCTTGGGGACGTTGCATCCATGGAGGCGACGCGACATGCTCGCTCAAGGGGGTTGGCGGCCGATCTCATGTACCAGGGCGGCGATACACTTCTTCCCGTCGCGCAGGATCGTCGGCGGCGGCTGAGAGTACGTGACCGTGTACAAGGGGCGTCGCGAGGAGCCGGTGTTCGACACGAGCCTGGGGAGGAGGGGGCTTCTCCGGCGGCAGCTACGCGTTCCGCTGCGTCGGACTAGGGCCGGGCGGCAAGTACGTCATAACCGAGCATGGAGTGTGGGACCTGCGTAGCGGCGAGCAGTTGGTCGCCTACCAGTTCGGCCAGGAGGGCAAGCACCACGTCTTGGTGGGCGATGGCCGGCGCATGGCCATCGCCCACCGGCGCTGGGCCTGAGTGGTCCCGATCGTCGTCCCATGAGCGAGCATGGGGCATGGCGCTCCAAGAGCATGAACGGCCGGAGTGAGCATGTTCATGCGAACGCGTAGGACGTTTCTTCGCCTCCTCAGCGGAATCTGTGATGAGGAAGAAAAGGGGACCGGTATGCCCTGTAGAAAAGCTTGAGGAGACGAAGGATCAGGATGTTGTGGGTCACGGCCATGAGTCCCATTTCGTACTCGTCTCACGGGAAAGGGCGGGCGACGAAACCGATTCAGCTTGTCGAAATCGCTTTGCTCGCAGATGATGGTCCGTATGAGCGATGAGGCCAAGCAACCGCCTGCGTTGCGGGTCGTGATGATGCCGCGGGACGCGAACGTTTACGGCACGATCTTCGGCGGGGTGATCCTCTCATACATCGATCAGGCGGGATTCATCGAAGCCCGCAAGCACGGCCTGCACCGGTGGGTCACCGTCTCGATCGAGCAAGTCGACTTCCGCGCGCCGGTCTTCATCGGCGACGTGGTGAGCTTTCTCACCTCGACAGAATCGACCGGCACATCATCGGTGAAGGTGCGGGTCCGCGTCGAGGCCGAGCGCTACCGCAGCGGTCAGACCGTGCCCGTGACCGAGGCGAGGCTGACCATGGTCGCCATCGATGCGGCCGGCAAACCGATCCCGTTCGACTCGCCGCCCAGCGTCGGGCCGAAAGACCGCGAGCAGCCAGCTTCATGAGCGAGCCACTGCGATTAGGCGCACTGATCAGCGGCGGCGGGCGCACGCTCAAGAACATTCTCGAACGTATCGACGAGGGATCACTACGCGCGTCGGTTGAGCGCGTAATCTCCTCACGGGCCGATGTCACCGGCGTCAAGCTGGCCAAGCAGCGCGGCCTCGACGTGCGTATCGCCGCCCGGTGCGATTTCGCCGCCGAGCACGATATGCATGATGCGATCACCTCCTGGCTGGTCGAGGGGCAAGTTGATCTTGTGTGCCTGTGCGGGTATCTGCGCTGGCTACGTGTGGATGAGCCGTTCCAAGACCGAGTGCTAAATATACATCCGGCGCTGCTGCCGCACTTCGGGGGTAAAGGCATGTACGGCCTGAGCGTGCACCGCGCGGTGCTCAGATCGCGGCGGCGATTCTCCGGCTGCACGGTCCACTTTGTGGATGATCAGTACGACCATGGGCCGATCATCCTCCAACGGGTCTGCCCGGTCGTGGGGGATGATGACGCGCACAGCCTCGCCGCCCGCGTGTTCGAAGAGGAATGTCTAGCCTACCCGGAGGTGATCCGCATGTTCGCCGACGGACGATTGCAATTTGTCAACCGGCGCGCGCAAATCAGCGCCAAGACAGAATAATACTTGCCTCCGGCTGGAACGCGGGTAGATTTGGCATGTAACGCCAATTCACCGACGGCGCTTGGAGGCGGAAGATGGACAATACAGCGAGGCTGGGGCGCATCGCGTCGATAATCATTGCTGCGCTGCTGTGTGGCGAGGCTTGGGGTCAGACGAGCCCGATCCGACGCGAGATCTACAGCCGGCTAGACAGCCACGACAACGCGCGGGCGGCAGAGTTGATTGAAGCGCATCTCCAGCAGGCCCCCGATGATGCGGTGATGCTGTATAACGCGGCATGCGTCCGATGCCGGCTGGGCGAGCCGGACGTCGGCGCGTCCTATCTGATCCGGGCGGTCAAGGCGGGCTTTGCTGATTTCAGTCATATGCGTCGCGATCCCGATCTGCGCCCCATCCGCAGCCATTCCATCTTTCAGGCCATTCTCGCCGCTCGCGACGCCGCGGACCAAGTGCTCGCCGAGCGCCGGGTGGAACGATGGAGGCGCAATCACCCCGGCGACGCCTATCAATACGAAACCGACGTGACGCACCGCATCAATTACATCACCGTACTGCCGGCGCGTGACCGTCAAGAGATGCGCCGGATGCTCGAAGATCAGGCTGCCGTTTTGAACGAAACGCTCTTCGAGGGGCCGCAACGGCACTACGTGCTCGTCGCGGTCCCGACGGCTGAAGACTTGCGCCACATGTTCGACGAGCCCGGAATCGGCGGTGTCTACACCCATCGTAGCCGCGAATTGATCACGAGTGACATTGGGCGGTCACTTCGCCATGAGTTCGTACACGTGCTTCATCACAGCCACATGGATGAGCTGGGGCAGCAGCATCCGCTTTGGATTCAGGAGGGGATCGCCTCGCTGTACGAGGACTACCGGCTCGACGCCGGCGGTGCGATCGAGTACGTGGCCAATGACCGTCAAAACATCGCCAAGAAGCTGGCTCGGACTGGCCGTCTCATGCCCTGGCTTCAACTGGTCGCACTCTCACCGCGGCAGCTGCGGGTCGAGGCGGCTCGCGTCTATCCGCAACTGCGATCAATCTTCCGGTTCATCGCCGAGCAAGACCGGCTCCAGGCGTGGTACCGCAGCTATATTGACCGCTTCGATCAAGACCCCGCCGGAATCCAAACCCTGGAGAGGGTTTTCGACCGGTCGCTCGAAGACATCGAGGCTCAATGGCAGCGATGGCTCAACCAGCAGCCGGTGATCGTCTCTGAAGCGATGCTTGGCGCGGCGCAGGGACCATCGGAGCCGGGCGGCTCGGTGAGCACCGATGAGGGCTAGCCTATCATCTATCATCATGGGAACACTTCGCCTGCATACCGTTGCCCTGGTGGTGCTGGCGTCACTGAGCTACGCCGGCCTCACCCCGGCGTCTGCGGCTCCGATCTCGCTTGAGCGGCAGATCTTCCGCAGCTTCGATCGGGCCGACTACGCTCGCGCAGCTGAACTGATCGAGCTGCACCTGAGAGAATCCCCCAACGACGCGGTCATGCTCTACAACGCCGCGTGCGCCTACAGCCTGCTGGGTGAGCGCGATCGAGCCGCGTCCTTTCTGCTAGGGGCGGTAAAGGCGGGGATGAACGATTTCGGCCAGATCGTGCGAGATCCGGATCTCGCGGCTATCCGCGATCATCCCACCTACCTTGCCGTCCTTGAAGCGCTTGACCGGACGGCGAATCGCCAGGCCAACGCGACTCTCGATCAGTGGCGAAACACCTACGGCAAAGAGCTCTACCGTTACGAGCGGGACACACAGCGCCGCATCGTTTATGCCACCGCGCTGGACTCGAGGTCGCAACAGGAGATGCGGCAGATGCTCGAGCGCCAAGCCGACCATCTGCTCGAAACCCTGTTTGAGACGTCACCAAATTCATTCCTGCTTATCGCAGTTCCCACCCCACAGGACGCCGATCTCCTCTTTGCGGGCGATCACATCGGCGGCATTTACGAGCACAACAAACGGAGGATCATCGCCCGGGATATTGGAGGCTCTCTGCGACACGAATTCGTTCACGCCATGCACTACGCCCACATGGAGCAAATTGGGCAGCGACATCCCCTGTGGATTCAGGAGGGTCTCGCTGCGCTGTACGAGGACTACATTCTCCATCAAGACGGCTCGATCGAGTTCACTCCCAACGAGCGCCACAACATTGCGAGACGGCGCGCCAGGGCCGGCAAGCTGATGAAATGGAAAGACCTGTTCATTATTCCTGAGGATCGATTCATGGCCAGGGCAACTCAGCTCTACCCCCAGGTGCGGTCGATCTTCGAGTTTCTTGCCGATCGAGGCAAGATTGGCTGCTGGTATCGCGCGCTGGTTAGGAACTTCAGCATCGACCCCACCGGCGCCAAAGCCTTTGAAGCGTGCTTCGACATGCCGGTGACGGACATCGAGCGAGCCTGGCGTCTTTGGCTGACGGCCAGGCCGATCGTTGACACCACCATCGCTCCGGGCGATGCGGTCCTGGGCATTGAGACCACTCGCAACTCCAGCAACGATGGAGTGCTGATCGAACGACTTGGCGCGCGATCGGCGGCCCGGCGAGCTCAGCTGCGTCTCGGGGATGTCATCGTTTCGGTCGACGGCAAACAAACCCGCTCGATAGCGGAGCTGCGGGCCATTATCGCGTCAAAGAAGGTCGGGGAGACAGTGCGGATTCAAGCCCGCCGCAACGGCGAGTATTTCAAAGTTGTTGTGACGTTGCGGCCTCTTGAGCCGATGATGTGGTAAGCAGGCGGGCCTTCGGGGTGACCCCCCTGCTGGTATGTTTGAAGGCCTCGGTCCAACGTCCTAGACTACCGCGACGCGCAAGCCCCATGGCCTCGGGGCGCTCTTGTGCCTGGACGAATCGCGATCAATGACGACTACTCCGTCGGCACGCACCTTCTCATCGGATTTCAAGCGTTTCTTCATTCGCGGGCTGGTTGTGCTGCTGCCCTCGGTGCTGACCCTGTGGATACTGGTTACGGCATATAAGTTTGTGGACAACACCATCGCCGAGCCGATCAACCGCGGCGTCCGCCTCGCGATCAACAATCTGGCACCACACTGGGGAGTCTTCGGTCCGCTCCTTGAGCCGACCAATGAGGCCGTGGACGGTGAGCTGAATCAGCGGCTCGCGGCCGGGGCAGAGGTCACCAGGGCACAGGTCCACGACGAGCTGCGCGAGGCGATCCGAACCGATTCGGCGCGGCGCCGAGCCACCATCAAGACCTGGTGGGACAGGCGTTGGTATCTGGACCTGATCGGCCTGATCGTCGCCATTGTCGCCGTCTACATCGCCGGGCGGCTGCTGGGTGGATTTTTCGGCCGGCGAATCTACCGGAAGGTCGAAGGGGTCATCACCACCTTGCCGGTGTTCAAACAGGTCTATCCCTATGTGAAACAGGTTGTGGACTTTCTGTTCAGTGACGAGCAGCCGATGAAGTTCAACCGTGTGGTGGTGGTAGAGTATCCGCGAAAGGGAATCTGGTCGGTGGGGTTCCTCACCGGCAACACCATGAAATCGATCGCCCGCGAATCAGGCGACGCGGTGACGGTGTTCATCCCAAGCTCGCCCACCCCGTTCACCGGCTACACGATCACCGTGCCCCGCCGGGAGGCCATTGAGGTTCCCATCACCGTCGAGCAGGCGATTCGTTTCGCCGTCACCGGCGGGGTGCTGGTCCCCGACAATCAATTGATCCCGGAAGGCGTGACGCCGCAGATTCCCCCGCCGTCCGAGGCTTCCCGGACCGAGCCCCTTCCGTTGCCGAAGGGGCACAAGACCCCGGAGGCGGCTTCATCAGCAGACACGGAGATCCAACGCGACGCCGGTTAAGGGCCGCGCCACCACCAGGGAGATCACCCATGCAAATCAAGATCAGCAGCAAGCACCTGCCGCTCACTGAAGCCCTCGAAGCATATGCGTCGAAGAAAATCGAGAAGTTTCCCCGATACTTCAATCGTGTGCAGCAGGTCGAGGTGGTCATCGAGAAGGCCAAGACCGGCTACACTGTCGAGATCATCACCGACGTTGAGCATCATGAGTCGTTCGTCGCAACCAGTACCCATGAAGACCTCTACGCTTGCCTTGATCTGGGCATTAACCGATCGATCCGGCAACTGACGGACCACAAGAGCAGGTTGCGGGACAACAAGCACCACACCCCCATCGGCGGACTCGAAACATGAAGCTGCTTGACATCGTTGTGAAGAAGGCAATCATCCCCAACCTTGCGGCCACCGAGCGGGATTCCGCCATTGCCGAGGCGATCGATGCGCTGGTCAGTGCCGGAGCGTTGAGCCCCGAGTTGCGTGATGACTTCATCAAGGCCGTTGTCAAACGAGAGAATCGAGGCTCAACCGGATTTGGTCACGGCGTGGCGGTGCCGCACGTCAAGCATCCAGCGATCAGCAAGATGGCCGTGGCCATCGCGGTCAGTCAATCCGGCGTGGAGTTCAACGCCCTGGACCGGCAGCCGGTGTATTCAATCTTCCTCTTGCTGAGCCCCGAAGACCAACCGGAAGAACATCTCGACGCGATGGAGGCGATCTTTGGGAACTTGAGCCAGGAGAGGTTTCGCCGCTTCCTGCGGCAGGCTAGATCGGTAGCCGATATTGTGACTCTCATGGAAGAGGCCGACGCCAAAGCGCCTGTCCGCTGACTCGACACTCACACCGCTTGAATGACGCAGCGAAGCCTGCTTGTCTTTGGTAGGCTTGGAGTGTCCGCGCATCGAGGCGTGGGTGGAGTGCATCTGGGTGTCCAAGACCGCCTCGGCCGTTGTCACCGTCACCAACAAACTTGGCCTTCACGCCAGGCCGGCCACGCTGTTCGCCGAGACCGCCTCCCGCAATCAGTCGGACATCATGGTTCGCCGGTGCGATCAGGACAGCCCGGTCGATGGCAAATCAATCATGCAGATGATGATGCTCGCCGCAACCCAGGGAACGCAGATCGAGATCGCCGCAGAGGGCTCCGATGCCGAGGCGGCGGTCGAAGCCCTCGTGAGTTTGGTCGAGTCAGGCTTCCAGGAAGATTGATCAGCCGAGGCTCGACAACACAGGCCGCTCGACGTGTTTGCCTCCAGCCGGCCGGACCGTCCAACACGACGTTTACCCGATCACCTCCGCCTTGCGCTCACGGCGCATCAGCGCCTCGATGGCATCGCCCGGCGCGAGACCATCAAACAGAATGGCATACACCGCCAGCGTGATCGGCATCTCCACCCCATGCGCCCTTGCCAACTGAACCACGGACCGAGTCGTCGCCACTCCTTCGACGACCGAAGCCGTTGAGCTGAGGATCGAATCCAACGATTCGCCGCGACCGATCCGCTCGCCGCAGCTGCGGTTACGACCCTGGGGGCTGAAGCAGGTGGTGGCGAGATCACCAACGCCCGCCACCCCGAAAAAGGTGTCCACCTTGGCGCCCATTGCCGCGCCCAGCCGCGCAATCTCGGCCAGCCCTCGTGCCAACAATGCCGACTTGGCGTTGTAGCCCACCGCCAAGCCGTCGATCATTCCCGCGGCCAGGGCAATCACGTTTTTCGTCGCACCGGCAATCTCCACGCCGATCAGATCATCGTGCCGGTAAATGCGTAGCCATGACGTGCTGATGAGCTCTTGCACCCGTCGGGCCACCGCCGCGTCCCTTGACGCAGCGACCATAGTCGCCGGCAGGCGGTCGGCCAGCTCCGCGGCGATCGTCGGCCCGCTGAGAGCGCACATCGGCCGGGAGGGACCATCGGGGTCATCGCCGGTCGCGTCTGCGATCACCTGCGTCGGCCGCAGAAGCGTGTCGTTCTCGATGCCCTTGGACACGCTCACAACCAGCGCTCCCCTCGGGATATACGGTCCCAAACGCTTCCACGCCGAGCGGATGAACTGGGTGGGAATCGCATTGACGATGACGCTCGCACCCCCGAGCAGCGCGTCATGATCGGCCGTGACCTCAACGGCCTGCGGCAAGACAAACCCGGGCAACCGTCGGGGAGATCGACGGGTGGCGGCGAGTTCACTTACCCGCTCCTCAGACCGCCCCCACAGCCGCACGCCGACGCCGCGCTGGGCAAGCACGCCGGCCAACACCAGGCCCATTTGACCATCACCCACGATGGCGACTTGTTCCGTCACGCTCGGAATCTCCGGTGATCCACCACAGCATCCACCACCGACATTGAATCGCATCGGCCGGGGCGTCGCAACTGCGAGGCGATTGCCCGCCGGTCCCCGAACCGTCGCCAAGTCCGTAGCAGCGGTCAGCCCTCAGCGTTCAGGTTTCCCGTAGCCCCCGGCTCTGCCGGGGGATCTCCCAGTAAGCCGGGTGCCGATTTCATCGGGATCAGCCCAGCGAGCCGGGTCCGCCGCGGCGGACCGGCCGGGTGATGACACGCCTTGCAGCAAGCCGGGCTGTGTCAACGCGGCTGTCGCCCGAATACCCTGCGCTCTCGAAACCGGTGCCAACACAACCATAAAGCCCAGGGAAAGCTTTCCCTGGGCTTTCGTGGGCGTTCGACATTTCAGCGTTTCGACGTTTCCTTCACGGACACGGACCCCAGTTGGCCAGCAGTGTAAGCAGGTCGAGGATGCCGACGGTGCCGTCGCCGTCGAAGTCCGGCGGCCCGCCGGGATCGCTACCCCAGGCAGCGAGCAGCGCCAGCAGGTCGAGGATACCGACGCTGCCGTTGGCGTCGAGATCCCACAGGCAAATGCCGTCGAGGAACAGCACCCACACCGCGCCACGGTCCGTCCCCCCGTCGTCATCCCATATTGCCCCCACGGCCAGATCACCCACGCCGTCACCGTCGAGATCACCCAGCCAGGCCAACGAGCCGCCCAAGATATCGCCATTATCCAGCGGGCCGGTGAAGCCGCCCTGGGTGGAGCTGATCTTCTGGTGGGACTTGACCGTTCCGTCGGTGTTGAGGAACAGGACCCACACCGCGCCACGGTTCCCGCGTCCGTCATCATCGAACAATGCTCCCACGCCCAGGTCACCCACACCGTCGCCGTCGAGATCACCCAGCGCCGCCACCGACCAGCCGAAATGATCGACATCATCCAGCGTGCCGGTGAAGCCGCCTTCGGTGTCGCTGATTTTCTGGTGGTGATTCACTGTTCCGTCGGTGTTGAGGAACAGAATCCACACCGCGCCGCGGTTGAAGCCCCCGTCGTCATCCTCGAAGGCCGGCACGGCCAGGTCGCCCACGCCGTCGCCGTCGAGGTCACCCAGCGAGGACATCGACTCGCTGCCGAAGTGATCGTGATTATCCAGGATGCCGGTGAAGCCGCCCTGCGTGTCGCTGATCTTCTGGTGCGCCTTGACGGTGACGACGGGGTCAGGGCCGCTTGTGTCTACATTGAGGAACAGGATCCACACCGCGCCACGGTCCTCGCCCCCGTCGTCATCGTGGTTTGCCGCCACGGCCAGGTCGCGCACACGGTCGCCGTCGTGATCACCCAGCGAGGCCACCGACGTGCCGAAGCGATCAATATCATCCAGCGGGGGTCCGTTACCTTGGGTGGAGCTGATCTTCTGGTGGGATTTGACCGTCCCGTCGGTGTTGAGGAACAGGATCCACACGGCGCCGCGGTTGACGCCCCCGTCGTCATCGTTGGGTGCGCCCACCGCCAGGTCGCCGACGCCGTCGCCGTCGAGATCACCCAACGAGGCCGCCGAAAAGCCGAACCGATCGAAATCGTCCAGCCGCGGGCCGCCGCCTTGGGTGGAGCTGATTTTCTGGTGGTGATCCACTGTGCCGTCGGTATTGAGGAACAGAATCCACACCGCGCCACGGTCAGTGCCTCCGTCGTCATCGCGCCATACCCCCACGGCCAGATCGCCTACACCGTCGCCGTCGAGATCACCCAGCGGGGTCGCCGAGATACCGAAGCGATCGTCATCATCCAACGCGCCGAGCGGGAGGTCGCCTGACGTGGAGCTAATCTTGTGGTGGGACAGCACCCAGCCGGGCTGTGCCTGGGCGCTGCCCGCGGACGAGACCAGGACCACGGCGGCAACCGCTAGCACACGATTCATTCCGCCTGCGGCGGAGTGGTTGCACGACATCGCTGAGCCTCCTTGGTGCTTGGAGGCCACAGGGTGGTGCTCACGATTCGATTGGCCGAGTCCGTGGCTCCGGCGAGTCCCCCCTGCGACCACCTTTGAACGTTGCCGGCCAGGATACCACGCCGGGCGGGTGCTCTGCAAGGAAAAAATCGAATCTATCCGCCGGGCTCGCAGGGCGCGATGGCGACAAACCCACGTTCGCAGCAGACCCCCCGGCAGAGCCGGGGGCTAAGGGGAAGCTGTGCAACGGTCTGTGCAAAGCCGGCGATGGCATCGCCGGCTTTACGCGGTGAGATCACAAGACCCCCCCGGCAGAGCCGGGGGCTAGGGGGCGGACCGCTGGTGGATTCCCCGCCATCGCCTGAACCACGGCCAAGACGGCGGCGTAGCAGTAACCTGCTGCGTTGCCGGGTAAGGTCACGGCGCGTAGGGTGCACAGCCAGTGGGCCTCAACCGGCCCGCATGATCTGGAGAGACCTATGTCTGAGCTGACCGTCGCCGGCGCTGCCCAGCAGGATCTGGAACTTCGTGAGGCTGCTTCGCACGGAGCTGAGCAGCTGGAGCGACGCCTGTTCATCGCCCTGGCCGGCGGGGTGCTGCTGGGGACATCGTGGATCGCCCGGCTGCTGGACGCCCACCCGCAAGTGGCCCAGATCCCTGCTGCCCTGGGAGCGGTGGTGCTGGTCATCCCGCTGCTGCTGGGCGCGCGGAGGGAGATTGTCCGGGGCCGGCCGTCAAGCGACTCCCTGGCCTCCCTGGCCGTGCTTGCGGCGATCGCCACATCCAACTATCTGGTCGCAGGAATCCTGGCCCTGTTCCTGTGGACGGCGAACCTCGTGCTCAGCCGCACAGCGTGGGGCGCCCAGCGGGCCATCCGAGAGTTGATCGACCTCACACCCGATACGGCTCGCCTGGTTGAGAACGGCGAGGAGCGGGAGGTCCCGCTTTCTGCGGTCCGCGTCGGCCAGACTGTCCGTGTCCGGCCGGGAGAGAACCTGCCGGTGGACGGGCGGGTTGCGAACGGCTTCAGCGACATCAACCAGGCCTCGCTCACCGGCGAAGCGGTTCCCGTCGAAGTCGACGTTGGGCGGGACGTTTATGCCGGCACGACCAACCTTACCGGCCAGATCGACATTGAGGTGACGGCCGTCGCGGGTGACACCACCATCGGCAAGGTTGAGCAGCTCATCCGTGAAGCGGAGTCCGCCAAGACCCAGCGGCAGGAGCTGATCGAGCAGCTCGCCTCGTATTACGTGCCCGTGGTGTTGATGGTGGCGGGGTTGGTGTGGTTCTTTACGGCAAGGAATGACGCGATCAAGGATCAGGCGGCCATCCGGGCCATCACCGTGCTGGTGGTGACCTGCCCCGGTGCGCTGCTGATCTCGTATCCGACGGCGATGGTGGCCGCGTTCGCCGCTGCGGCGCGACTGGGCATCATGATCAAGAAGACCACGACGCTCGAAGCGGCCGCGACGATCGACACCGTCGTGCTGGACAAGACCGGGACGCTGACCACCGGCCGGTTTGCGGTCAGCCGGCTCGCCCCCGCCGAAGGCGTCGAAGGCGCCGCCTTACTCCAGGCCGCAGCCGATGGCGAACAACATTCCAATCATCCGCTGGCCAAGTCGATCCTGGAAACCGCCGACCAGGCTCACATCAAGCCGAATCGCGTGGACCGGTTTGAAGAGATACGCGGTCGCGGCGTCGCTGCGGCCAGCAGCAACGGCGAGATCCACGTCGGCCGCGCGGACTGGCTGGCCGAACTCAACCCCTCGATCCGCGAACAAATCGTGACCGTCGAAGAAAAGATCGAAGGCATGTCCGGCGTGCACGTGATGCAAGCGGGACGCTACCTGGGCGCGGTCGGCCTGGAAGACAAGTTGCGCCGCAACGCCGCGGAGATCGTCCGCAAGATGCGCCAGCTTGGCGTACGGCGGGTGATCATGTTCACCGGCGATCAGCTCGCCGTGGCCAAGCGCGTCGGCCAGGCCGTCGGCGTCGATTCCATCGAAGCTCAGTGCCTCCCGGAAGAAAAGCAGGAGGAGCTGATGTACCTGATCAAGAAAGGGCACCGCACGCTGGTGGTCGGCGATGGAATCAACGACGGCCCGATCCTGGCCTCCGCGGATGTCGGCGTGGCCATGGGCCTGTCCGGCTCGGACATCGCGACCAACTCCGCAGGCGTGGCTCTGATGAACGATGACCTGCGGCACGTGCCGTTCCTGCTGGAGCTGGCCCGCAAGACCCGCAGCGTGATCGCGCAGAACATCGCGGCTTCACTTCTGCTGGCGATCGTGGGTCTGGCCTTTGCCGCGACGGGAAATCTCACAATCCTGACGGCGGCGATGCTGTACATGTTGGGATACGTCATCGTGATCGCCAACAGCACACGGTTGGTCCGCTTCGGCGAGGAGTTCAGCGAACAGGAGCAGGCCAGGCTCCGTCTCGAGGCCAGCCGGGCGGTCAAGCCGACGCGCCAGGCCTTGCGCCAACGCGAGGCGCTCTCAGACCCAGCCGGAACGTAGGCCCGCGAGCTTGGGTCAGGTCGGGGGTCGAGGGTGCCCCAAACTCCCGCAGATCCGAAATCGGCGTGATGCTAAGCGGAAGAACGCTATACTGGGTAGGTCCATTCCGCACTCAACCCAGGAGGCGAACCGATGGGCATATCGGGCTGTGGCGAATTCTTCACCAGCCTTATGGAGCGCGGCGATCTCATCCCGGTCATCGCCATCGCCCTGGGCTGCACGGTTGGCATGGTGGCGATCGTTGCCGGGTCAATCAGCGGTATCGTCAAGAGCCGGGTCAAGGAACAGACCAGGCGAGAGCTGGCCGCCTATGTCGCGGAAGGGACCATCGCCCCCGACGACGCCGTCGCCATCCTCAACGCCGGGAAGTCCAAGGTTGACGGCAGCGATGGCGGCTGCTGCACATAAGCGCGGCCCCCGCTTCGTCTGCCGCAGGGCGCTCCTCTATCCATCAGATTCTTCACGCAACCGTTTGATCGCCAACAGTTGCAGCAGCCCCTCGCGATCCTTCGGCCGCCCTGCGATTTGCTCCAGTGGGCTGAGCTCAGACATTGAAGGCTTACTCTGCCCGGCGTGTTTGCCGTTGGCGGTGCTGCCGGCCAAGCTGCATCAGGCGCAGCGCTCCGCGGCGAGACTGGTCGCCCTTTCGCAGACGCTCGGCAGGGCTTAGGCGGAGATTCTCCCGGATCAGCGAGAGATCAACGCCGTTTTCGTCCTGCTCGGGGAAGGGCGCAGCGAGCTTGTCGGAGCTGAGATGGTCGGAATCTGTCACGACCACGCCTTCATTCTTCATCCTACTGCTGCGGCGGGCATGGGGCCGGCGGCGACCAGCTTCTTACCGCGGGCATCGACCACCGCATTGAAACCTTCCAGAGTGCGAGCGCCAAGCAGGTGCAGATCATCCGGCTGGGCAAACACAACCTCGTCGATCGTTTCAAACTTTCCACAGCGAATGATCGCGTAGCCCACGTTGCGCGTGACATGCTCGCCGTTGGCCATGACGAAGGACTGATCCTTCTTCCGCACCGTAATGCGCGCCTTGCGTAGCGTGTCAGCAGGAATCCATGTTGCTTCCGAGCCAGTGTCCACTATGATCCGGCGAACCTGCACAAAAGATGGCCGGCTCATGGGTTTGGCAATCTGAAGGTTGACGGCGAAGATTCCCATCTGTCCATCGTAGTGTAATCGCCTGAGCCCGTCACGGCTCAGTGATGTACGAGAAAGGCCACCGCGTGCGGCACAGATGCCGCGGTTTCTCGAGTCGCCTGAGGTTGCGAACCCCAGCCGAGCCTGGGAGAGGGCCACTCAGCTTCGCTCGTCAAGCCCGCTCGGCGACGGGCTCCCGTTCCATTTCGACGCTATATTTCCCGTAGCGGGCGGCGCCGTTGAGCTTCGCTCGATGATGGAAGGCCTGCTGGGCCCGCTGGATGTTGGCGGCATTGCCTCGCCACGTTTTCAGCGGCGGGTCCTGCAAAGCGCGGCCATACGAAAAACTCAACTGCCAGGGATGAACTTCGTCCAGGGCGTTCATGGCGTTGAGGTTCGCGGTGGCCGTTTCATTGCTTTGGCCGCCGGAGAGGAACACGATCCCCGGTACGGCCCCGGGTACCACGCGACCAAGGCAGCGCACCGTTTCGCGAGCAACTTCCTCGACATTCGCTTGCTGTGGACAGGCCTTGCCCGACAGCACCATGTTGGGCTTCAGCAGCATCCGCTCGAGCATCACGCGATGCTCAAACAGCGAATTGAACACACTGTGCAGCGTCGCTGCGGTCGCTTCGAAGCACTGCTGGATGGTGTGATCACCGTCCATCAGAACCTCGGGCTCGACGATCGGAACGAGTCCCGCTTCCTGGGAGAGCACGGCAAAGCGAGCCAGCGCCTCGGCGTTGGCGTCGATGCAGTATTGGCTGGGGATACGATCGCCGATGGTGATGACCGCCCGCCACTTGGTGAAGTGTGCGCCAAGCTCACGATACTCCGTCAGCCGGTCGCGCAGCCCGTCGAGGCCTTCGGTGATCTTCTCGCCCGCAGCGCCGGCCAGAGGCTTGGCACCCTGGTCCACCTTGATCCCCGGGAGGACGCCCTGGCGTTGGAGCACCTGCACGAAGGGTGTGCCGTCATCAGCCTTCTGGCGGATGGTCTCGTCAAACAAGATGACTCCACTGATGAATTCGCTGATGCCCCGCGTCGTGAACAAGAGCTGGCGGTAGGCTCGGCGGTTGGACTCGCAAGATTCGACGTTGATGGCGTCGAATCGTTTCTTGATGGTGGGGAAGCTCTCATCCGCCGCCAGGATCCCCTTGCCCTTGGCGACGATCGCCTTCGCGGTGGATTCAAGATCTCGTCCAGCCATGGGCTTTGCTCCTCAGATTGCTGCCGATCCCCTGTAACTCTATTCATACCAAGGACCGCCTGGCGAGCCAAGATCAGACTGGGCCGCATCCGGGCGGCTTACCGGACACGGCTCGAGCCACGCGACTGCCAACGACGCTCAACAGATCGCAGCGGAGCCGGTGCGGTACGTTACTTCTTGCGCTCGTAGGTTATCTCGATGACCTTGTAGTCATCGGCGGCGTGCAGATCGAAGATCTCGAATACGTGCGTGTCGTCGTCGATGATTCGCGTGACGTACTTGACCGTCCGCCCAACGACGCCAAGCATCGGTTCGTCCATCTCGCCGTAGGACGTAAACACGGTACCGCTCGGATCGACACCACCCTTCATGGTGAGCAACGCTGTGCCCATGCTGTCGGCCCAGAACGCGACGTACATCTTGCGGTAGTTGTCGTATCCGGTGAGTCCAAGGTGGCTGACGGGGACGGGGTTCATCGCGCCGGTCTCATCCGGCATCATGAATTCGCCCGTGGATTGCTCCATGAGGTAACGCCCGTCCAGGACCCAGTTGACCTCGGCGGAGCCCTTTGTCTGGGTGGCAGGCGTACCCGGCCCGCCCCACCATATCTTGGTCGTCGTGATCCACGAGCCAACAAATTGACTGAGCTTCTTGT
Source organism: Planctomycetota bacterium (assembly GCA_022568135.1). Classification (GTDB taxonomy): domain Bacteria; phylum Planctomycetota; class Phycisphaerae; order Phycisphaerales; family SM1A02; genus JADFFQ01. The sequence goes on from JADFFQ010000023.1 coordinate 23,508, forward strand.
GATGCTCGCCCGGCGTCATGGTGTCTTTCCAGGCCTTCATCATCGCCTGCATCTCCTCGGGGGATGGTTGCTGCATCCCACCCGAATCCTGCGAAAGCACCTGCGTACTGAGCACAACAGATCCGACGCCAATGACAAATCCACATGCAAGCAATCGAAGTTTCATGATTCTTCCTTTCTCAAAGAGAAGTCGCGGCGACGTCCGGCCGGCGGTAATTGAATCCACGCGACGATATCAATACCCTACCGCCTGGCCGTCGCGTCGCAGGTCGCTGGCCCCGAAGTATCCGTCGCCAAGTTTGTAGATCACCTGTCCGCCACCGTGGGCAACGGTACGAGCATCAGCGATCGTGACATCGTGGCCGCGACCTCGCAGGCCGTCGTACACGGCCGGGGCGAACCCAGGCTCAACGCTCACCTTCAACCCGCCGTCGATACGCCAGCGGGGGGCGTCTAGCGCGGCCTGCGGGTTCTGGCCATAGTCCGCCAGCCGGATCATCACCTGAGCGTGGCCTTGGGGCTGCATGAACCCCCCCATCACGCCGAAGCTCATCAGCGGCTTGTGTTCGCCGCTTGCGGCTTCGCGGGTAACGAAGCCGGGAATGATCGTGTGATACGGTCGCTTGCCGGGGCCGACCTGATTCGGGTGGCCGGCTTCGAGCGTGAAGCACGCCCCGCGGTTCTGCATGGCGATGCCCGTGCCGGGAATGACAATGCCCGAACCGAACCCGGTGTAGTTAGACTGGATGTAGGAGACCATCGAGCCTTCGGCATCGGCGGCAGTCAGATACACCGTGCCGCCGGGCTTCGGCGTGCCATACTTCACCTCTTGCGCGCGGTCCGGCTGGATCAGACTCGCCCGCTGAGCAAGGTACTGCGGGTCAAGGAGTCGCTTGACACCCACCTCCATCGAGGCAGGATCGGCGATGTAGCGATGCGCATCGGCGAACGCCAGCTTCATCGCTTCGATCTGAAGATGCAGGGATTCAGCCGAATCGACCGGCAGGTTCTCAAACGAATGATGCCCGAGAATTCCAAGCGCCAGCAGCGCCGTGAGCCCCTGGCCGTTGGGTGGGATTTCGTGCAGGGAGTAGCCGCGATATTCGATCCGGATCGGCCGAACCCATTCAGGACGATGTGACGCGAGGTCATCAAGGGTGAGCAGTCCGCCGCCGGCCTTCGCATCTGCGGCCATGCGGTCGGCGAGGTCCCCGCGATAGAACGCTTCGCCATTGGTCTGGGCAAGAATCTGGAGTGTCGCGGCATGGTCCGGGCTCTTGAACAGCTCGCCGGGGCGCGGTGCTCGACCATCGGGGCAGAACGTCCGTTGGAACGGTTCGAACTCCTTGTAGCGCTCTTGCCCTCGTGACCAGGAGTCGGCGGTCTGGGGAGAAACCAGGAAGCCGCGGCGGGCATACTGGATCGCCGGGTCGAAGAGCTTCTCGAACGGCAGCCCGCCGAAGCGCTGCGAAAGTTCGACCCACGCAGAGACGGCTCCCGGCACCGTCACCGGGTCCCACCCCAGCCGCGGCATTTCGGCCATGCCCTGGAAGCGATCCGATGTCAGGTTCTTGGGCGATCGGCCGGAGGCGTTGAGCCCATGAAGCCCACCGCCGGCCCAGACCAGGGCAAAGGCGTCGGAGCCTATGCCGTTGCTGGTCGGCTCGACGACGGTGAGCGCGATCGCCGCGGCCACGGCTGCATCGACCGCGTTGCCTCCCTGCTGAAGCATCCTCAACCCGGCCTGGGCCGCCAACGGCTGCGAGGTGGCCACAAGGTTGCGCGCCAGCACAGGCATCCGCTGCGAGGGGTAGGGCAGCGACCAGTCAAGATCGGCCATGGCATCAGTGTATAGGGTGACCCTTGCCGGCCGCGACCCGAGGATCGCCGGCGGCGACGACCGGGGCCGCAACGAACTTCGCCCCGACAAACCTCGCCCCAGCGGCCGAGGCTCCAGACAGATTCCGAGATCACTCCGAAAGTGCGCTGACGCAGAGAACCAAGAGACCCCCGCGCTTGCGGGAGCCTCTTGTCGTCAGTCCAAGGATCGGGTCACCGAACCAAGCTACCCCGGCGGGCGGCGAAGGCCCGCGACCTTCACCTTGAACTGAGCCACGGGCTTGAGAGGCCCAAGACCCCTCAGCCCTGCGCCGGGTCAGGAGAGCGAATCTCCCAACCCGGTTGATACGTGGTTGCTCCTGCCACTTCCGCGGCGTTCCCAACCACGCCTGCCTGATGTCCGGCCCAGGGGGGGACTGCGCCGAATCATCAAGCCATCGGTGCTTTGCCCTCAGCCCGAGCCCACTCGTCGGACACTTCCAGTCGGCCGGAGCGTCCTTTCCGTGGCGGCCCGACGGGCTTGCGCCCGGCCTCGGACAACACACCTGAGCCGCTCTGCACGACACGGCTCACCGGGCCCCTGCCCGGGTATTGGTCTGCCTTACCCGCCTCCGTTCACGTGCCTCGGCGCAGGTTCCGTTGACCGGAACCGAGTGCGACTGACCAATCGATTGCAAACCTAACACCCTGCCACACACACGCAAGAACTTTTTGAGATTGTGGACAAGCGGTGACCAAGCTGTCGTTTGCATCTCTCGGCATCATGCAGTGAACCGCGAGCGTCCTCTTCCTCCGATCGACCCGCCCAGCGGACCCGGCGATCAGAGGACGTGGGTGATAGCTCGATGGCCCTACCATATCATCGGCGAGAGATTTCGCTTGACACCATCCCGCGCTCACCATCGAATACTTCAACCCAATGAACGACGAGGATCGACACTGAAATGGAAGCGCAGGCGAAGCAACGTCGCCGAGCTCGATGGGTTGGCTTGGTCATCATCCCCGTGGCCGTGGTGGCCGTTGCCGCAAGCCTGTATTTCTATCCGGCGAATCAGGCCATCACCTTTACCATCCGCACCTCCTCAGGGGAGCCTGCCGATGTGTTTCTCAACGGCGAGAAGGTGGGGCAAACCCCCTTGGAGCTCTCCTACGAAGATCTCCAAGAGCGAATCCTGCCGGAATTGGCCCCGGCGAGCTGGCCCATCACTGGGTACCAAAGTGTCACCGCCAGGCTCAAGGACCTCGGCGGTCGACTCGAAACAGGCGTGATTCTTGCGCAGACCGATCAACAGGAGCAGACCTATCTCGTGCAAGAAACAGACGCCGGACAGGTCGTTCTCGCCGGTGGCGTTCGTCTGAAAGTCGTCGCCGCCGACGGTCGAACCGGCGTCAACGAAAGTGTCTCCGTCGTAACACCATCAGTTCTCCTGAGCGGGAAGATTGCCTTCGAATGGAAGATTGATCTTCCGGCCCAGAAGTAGCGAACGCTCCGATACCACCCAGACGAGCATCCCCGGCGTCCCACGGTCAGATTGCATGATCGATCCAGCCGCCGCAGAGGACCACATCGCCCCGATAGCAGACGACAGCCTGCCCGGGGGCAACCGCAAACTGCGGCTCGTCAAATCGCACCTCTATCTCATCGTCACCGCTTACGCGCACAGCGCCCGGCACCGGATCGGCGTTGTAGCGGATTTTCACTCCACACTTGATCCAGTCATCTTCCAGGCAGCGGTCGACGAACCAGTTGGTGTCGCGGGCCCGGCAACCTATAGACGACAGAGCCTGCTTTGAGCCGACGGTGATCGTGTTCGTCTGCGCATTCTTGTTCACGACGTAGAGGGGATGGCCGACGGCCACGCCGAGGCCGCGCCTCTGGCCGATGGTGAAGTGCTGATGGCCGCGATGCTCGCCCAGAACATTGCCCTCGCGATCAACGATCGTGCCGTTGCGCACGGCCTGGGGTGCTCGCTGCGCTACCAGCGCCGCGTAATCACCATCGGGAACAAAGCAAATCTCCTGCGAATCCGGCTTGTTGAAGACGGGAAGACCCATCTCCTCAGCGATCCGGCGAACCTGCGACTTGCGGTACTCGCCGATCGGCAACAGCATCTCTCGCAATCGATCCTGCGGCGTGCCGAACAGCACGTAGCTCTGATCCTTGTCATAGTCGCGACCGCGCAGGAGTCTCGGCGTCTCATTCACCCTCTCCCTTGAAAAAGGAGAAGGAGTAATACGCGCGTAATGACCGGAGGCCACAAACTGGGCATCGATCTGCTGAGCGTAGGAATGCAGCTTGCCGAACTTCAGCCAGTCATTGCAGCGAACGCAGGGATTGGGGGTTCGGCCGGCGTTGTACTCCCCGACGAAGTAGTCGATGATCCGGCCGAAGTCCTTCTTGAAATTGCAGACGTAAAACGGGATGCCGAGCTTGGCGGCAACGAGCCGGGCATCGGCCGCGTCGTTGATCGAACAGCACCCCTGGTGGCCGATTCGGATCCTTGACGGGTCGCAACCCGGGTCTTCGCTGCGCTGCGACGCGGCTTCATACGGCTCCAACTGTTCGACCGTTTCGCCGGGCGAGCCGAGGCGCATGAAACAACCGACGACCTCGTAGCCTTCGCGCACCAGCAGCGCCGCGGCAACAGAGGAATCCACACCGCCGGACATCGCCACCAACACCTTGGGCCTGCGGGGGGGCATCGCAGCGATTGTAGGAGGTAACCGCCTTGCCGGGAAACAGCGGTTGACCGTCGCTCGGCGCCGGCTTCGGTTCGCCGCCAAACTCGCTAAGCTGGGGTCATGCTAGTTTACGCGGGGATCGACGAAGCCGGCTACGGGCCCATGCTGGGTCCGCTGTGCATCGGCTGCTCGGCCTTCGCGCTTCAGCAGTACGATCCAGCCGACGGCGCCCCGGACCTGTGGCGCATCCTCAGCAACGCGGTGTGTCAAAGCCCGCGCGATCGGCGCCGCCGCATCGCCATCGACGACTCCAAGGAACTCAAAGGCCCCAACTCGGCCGCCACACACCCCTTGCGGCATCTTGAGCGGGGTGTGTTGGCGTGTTGCCTGGCCAGCGGGGCCTCTCCCCGCTCGGACGATGGGCTGTTCGATCATCTTCAAGTGCGCGTGCCGGAGGTCCCATGGTATAACTCCTCCACGCCGCTGCCCCTGGCTCATACTGCCGATGAGCTTCGCGTCGCCGCCAGCGTGCTTCGACGGGCTCTGGCCGGGGCGAGCGTCCGCCTCGAACTGATGCGGTGCGAGGTGATCGCCGCCGGGGAGTTCAATCGCCAGGTCGAAGCGATGCGAAACAAGGCCAACGTCAACCTTTGCGGTGTGATGCGGCGATTGGACGAACTCTGGCGGCGGTGGCCGAAGTGTCACCCGCGGGTCATCGTAGACCGGCTGGGTGGACGAATCCGGTATCTGCGAGCGCTGCAGCTCTCCTTCCCTGAAGCACGAATCTGCATTCTCACCGAACGCCCGGCGCTGAGCCGCTATCAGCTTGACCAAGCCGGCTCCCGGCTGACGGTCAGCTTTGTCCAACATGCGGAGCGGCAGCACCTCCCAACAGCCCTGGCCTCGATGATCGCCAAATACGTTCGGGAGTTGATGATGCTTCGGCTGAACAGATTCTTCCAGGCACAACTGCCCCGGCTGCGACCTACTGCCGGGTATGTGAAGGATGCCAGACGATACCTCATCGAGATCAAGCCGGTCATGAAGCGGCTGAGCCTTTCGCCGTCGCAGTTGGTCCGGTCGGTCTAGCTGCCGGACGCACAGCCATGACGGTGATCTGTGGCATTGACTTGCGATCTGGGCAGACTACAATCTGCGGCTTCATCTGGGCCGGCCCATCATGAGTCGGTCGCTGATTGGAAGCGAACCACGCGAGCGTCCCCAGGGCTGATGCGCAAGTGCTTCGCTCGGCCCGCAACGGAAGGAGACATCCGTTGCTAGACGAAGGTAAGGATGCCCGCTTGCGCTGAGCGGTCCCGCCCGGTCCGGCGCAGGTCGGGCCTGAACTCGGGACTGGAACCCACCCTGGCCAATCAGGATGGCCCTGCACTGGAATCCAGCCGATAACTGTCCGATGCAGTCGCGGGCCGCCGAAGCGCCTCGACTGCCACGTGTAGCTGGGCGGGCGATGCCTCGCTGCATATCCCAAGCCGCCCCTCGACGGGGCAGAAGCAGATCGTTTCATGGCCGTCGATTTGACCAAAACGCGAAACATCGGGATCTGTGCTCACATCGACGCGGGCAAGACCACGGTCACCGAGCGCATCCTGTACTACACCGGCCGCAGCTACAAGATCGGCGAGGTCCATGAAGGCACCGCGACCATGGATTTCCTTGAAGAGGAGCAGGAGCGCGGGATCACCATTCAAGCCGCAGCCACCACCTGCCCGTGGGAACACAACGGGCGGACCTACACCATCAACCTCATCGATACGCCGGGGCACGTGGACTTCACCATCGAGGTCGAACGGTCGCTGCGCGTGCTCGACGGGATGGTGGCCGTGTTCGACGCCAAGGAAGGCGTCGAGGCCCAGTCGGAAACCGTTTGGCGTCAGGCGGACCGGTATCGTGTGCCGCGGATCAGCTTCATCAACAAGATGGACAAGATCGGCGCTCACTTCCAGGAGAGCTTCACGTCATTGCGAGATCGGCTCGGGGCCAACCCGATCGCCGTGCAGCTTCCAATCGGCGCGGATGAGACCTTCGAGGGCATCGTGGACCTGGTTGAAATGCAGGCGTACTACTTCGACGCCAGCGAGCTCGGTGCACGAATCGAACAACGACCGATCCCGCCGGAAATGCTCAAGATAGCTGAGCGGTGGTATCACGAACTCGTCGAGAAAGCTGCGGACCTCGATGATGCCCTCACCGAGCAGTACGTTGAGGACGAGCGTTCAATCACCGCCGACCAGATCAGGGCGGCGCTTCGCCGCGGGACAATCGCCCTGCAGTGCACACCTGTCTTCTGCGGAGCCGCGCTGCGAAACATCGGCGTCCAGCGTATGCTCAACGGCGTCATCGAATACCTTCCCGATCCGACTGAGGTCCCCCCAGTCCAAGGCGTCAATCCCCGCAACCCGACCCAGAAGATCAGCCGCCCACACAGCGAAGATGCACCCTTTTCCGCCTTGGTGTTCAAGGTCGTCTCGGACATTCATGGCGACCTGACCTACATCCGCGTGTACTCCGGCCGGATCCGCAAAGGCTCGCGCCTGCTGAATCCCGACAGCCGCAAGAAGGAAGTGATCTCCCGCATCTTCGAGATGCACGCCAAGGATCGCCAGCCTCTGGACTCCATCGGCGCCGGGCAGATTGCCGCGGTGATCGGACCGAAACGTTCCTTCACCGGCGACACCCTCTGCGACCCGGAGCATCCGATCATCCTTGAGCGGATCACGTTCCCGGAGCCGGTGATCACCATGTCGATTGAGCCGACCACCAACAACGACAAGACCCGGCTTGCCGAAGCCATGGCCACGATTCACCGTGAAGATCCTTCGTTCCATTTCACCTACAACGAAGAGACGGGCGAGACCATCATCGCCGGCATGGGCGAACTGCATCTGGAGATCATCAAGAACAAGCTGGTCAGAGACCGCAAGGTCGATGTCAGGGTCGGCACGCCGACAGTGAGTTACCGCGAGACCATCACCGGATCGGCGAGCGGCATCCGCGGCAGGTTCATTAAGCAGACCGGCGGCCGAGGACAGTTCGGCGACGTCGTGATCAACGTCTGCCCCATCTCGACGCAGCAGGCCAAAGAACAGGACCTGCCAATGATCGACGGCGTCGTATTCGCCGACCGGATCACCGGCGGGGTGATCCCCAGAGAATATATCGGCGCAGTGGCCACCGGCATCCGCAACGCAGCCAAGTCAGGCATCCTCGGCGGGTATTCGGTGGTCAATGTGATGGTCGAGCTGGTTGACGGGTCTCATCACGAGGTTGATTCCAGTACCGTGGCCTTCGAACAGGCTGGAGCGCTGGCGTTCCGCGAAGCATGTACGGAGGCGGGCCTCGCGCTGCTTGAGCCGATCATGAAGGTCACCATTGTCACTCCGGATGACTACTTCGGACCCGTCAGCGCGGATTTGGCCAGCCGACGGGGCCAGATCGTCGAGACGCAACTGCGGGGCAAAGTGCGGGTCATCACCGCCGTGGTGCCGTTGGGGGAGATGTTCGGATACACCACGATCATGCGCGGATTGACCCAGGGACGGGGCACCAGTTCAATGGAGCCCAGCGAATATCGACCGATGCCCGATCGGCTCCGCGACGAAGTATTGTCCCGCGCGTAGAACGTTGGTGGCGCCAATCCGAAAGACAGGGGATAATCCGTTCCTGCGGCCCATGCGGACGGCACAACCGGCGCCGGCGACGTCATGAACTGCGCCTCCCAGGACCACCACTACATGGCCATGGCCGCGCGGCTTGCGCTGCGAGGACATGGTGGAGCCGAGCCCAACCCGCTGGTGGGGTGTGTGATCGTTTCTCCCAGAGGCGAAGTGGTCGGCTGGGGATATCACCGCCGATGTGGCGGGCCGCACGCAGAGATCGTCGCGCTTCGGCGGGCCGCCTCGAAAGCAGCCGCGGCAACCGTCTACGTCACCCTTGAGCCGTGCAACCATACCGGCCGGACCGCTCCGTGCAGCGAAGCGCTGATTGCCGCGAACATTGCGCGAGTGGTTTTCGCCCGCCCCGACCCTTCGCCTCTTGCCGGGGGCGGGGCGAATCGACTACGTGCCGCCGGCATCAAGGCCGACGCCTTCGATCAATGCCTCACCGCAATCGCCGTTAGCGATGCGTATGTACATCGGGTTCGGCACGGCACGCCTTGGGTTGTGGCCAAGTGGGCCCAGACCCTTGACGGGCGAATCGCTACCAGAAGCGGCGAGAGTCGATGGATCAGCAACACCGCCTGCCGGCAGCTCGTGCATCGAGAGCGCGGCCGGGTGGACGCGATCCTCACCGGCATCGGGACGGTGCGAGCCGACGACCCGATGCTGACCGCCCGCGGGGTGCGACTCCGCCGGATCGCCCGGCGGGTGGTGATCGATCCCAAGCTCGACATCCCCCTCGATTGCCAACTCGTTACCACGACCGATCAGGCGCCGACAATCATCGCCTGCTGCGAAACGATGTTGGCGGAATCATGCTCGCGCGCCGCCGCCCTGCGCGACGCGGGCGTGGAACTGATCGGCGTGCCAGCGGACAACTCCGTGCTACGGCTTGAGCAACTGTTGCGAGAACTCGTTGCACGCCACGAGACAACCAACGTGCTCGTCGAAGCGGGCGCGGGGTTGCTTGGACGTCTCTTTGCGCAGCGGCTGGTGAACGAAGCCTGGGTCTTCATCGCGCCGCTGTTGTTCGGCGACGAGCAGGCACTGCCATGCGTGCGGGGGCTTTCCGTTTCTGCGCTTACCGACGGGCTCGCCCTGCAACTAAGGGAAACCCGGCAACGCGGAGGTGATGTCATGTTCCGCTACGGGGTGGTCGCCTGAAGATCGAAGTCCGACGGCGTGATTCGAATCTGCAAGTTCTTCGGGTAGAAGCGCAGCACATCGTCCCCGTTCTCCAGAGACCACCTGCCCGAATCCGGCTCTCGAGCAATACGCACGGTGTCCAGCGGCGTGGCGTCGAACCCATACAAGGTGACCGTGGCCACCTCCATCTCATGGGGGTGAGGCCTGAACTCGATCTCGGCCGCTCGCAGCCCCGTCAGCGTCTCCAGAAGGTCCTGCACAAGCTGACGCGGGACCTCCACGCCGTACTGTGGTGCGGACCATCGGTCCAGATCACGAACCAGCCGAAACTCGCCACCCGGCCCGCGAATGACCAGCGATTTCACATCCGGCGCCAGGACACTCGAACCCGTCGGATCGGCCAGACTCTCCGGCCGGCGAAACAACGCACGCAACACCGGCTCGGATAACCGCACCACCACCGGCCGGCCTTGGATCATCCCGAATCGATCCTCCGATCCGACACCCATTCTCGCACCCACAAGCAACCGCTGCTCCTGCGGCACGCGCACGATCTCGCCATCCTGTTCAACCAGCCGGGTGGAGGTGATGGTCAGGGAGCCTGTGGGCTCGGCCAACCCGAATGCCTGCAAATCGTCCGGTTGATCGAGAATGAACCCGCCCGATCTGGCTCTACCAAGTGCCGCAAAAAAATCGCCGCGCGCCAACTCGTCAAGCCTGGTTTGCACCGGCTCAATCATCTTCCACCGCTTACGATCCTTCACCAGCACCGTGCGTGCGCCTCCGTCATCGATGATGATCTGATCGGAGTCGATGGCGAGGGCGGTGAAGATCGTTCGATCACGCCATTCCTTGGGGTCCATATCCACCGCACGGTCGTGCAGGTCGCTCTTGACGATGTAGACGGTCTGGTCCCCCGCGATCCGCAGATACGACCGGCCGGCAGCGCCGCGGCGCCCGAACGACAGGGTGAGCGAGCCGCGGGGCGAATCGAAGGTAATCTGTGCCTTGGGCGGCAGCAGGCCCAGAGCCGATTCGGAAAACCCACCCCGCAACTTATCGGGGCCGATGCGCTGGGCAACCTCAAGCCCAGCGGCCAGCACCAGCATCTGCCGGATCGAAAAGAAATCCACAGGATGGTGGAACGGCTCGGTTTGCGTCCAGCTTCGCCCGGTGCGGTCAAAGACCATGGTCGGGTCATCGGCTCGCCGCAGAGTGATACGAGTGACTGCATCGATCGGCAGTTGCTGCTGGGTAATGAGTAGCGCAGGTTGATCCAATCTCGGCACAAACTGTCGCTCGGTACGCAGGACGTACATCACCGCTGCGCTGCCGATTACGGCGAGCACGACCACGACGATGGTTGGTTTTGCACTCATCGGATCACCTTCGCCGAACAACCCACACCGCCACACCCAACATCAGGCACCCACCGGGCATCCCCGCCAGCGCGATCCACCACCAAACCCGTAGCACCGCGGGGGTGATTCCATCCAGTCGAGCCACCTGCTGACTGATGGGACTCGGGGCGATCAGCTCATCCATCTGGGCCAACCACGCCACGGACGACAGCAACAGTTCGTAGTTGCCAGGATTGGCCAGAGCCATGCGGTCACCCCCCAGCGGTATCACCACGTCGGCAATGTAGCTCAGCATCCACCCGCCGGACCCCACGACGATGGACCGCTGCCAGCGGCCTCGCTCCAGGGGATGCAAACGTTGGACCGCCACCACGATCGGCACCGGCTCCATGAAACGCTCATCGGGCTTCGGGTCATCAAGGCTCTGCGGGTCAACCGCCCAATCCTTTTCGAGCCAGCGGTTGGGCGACGACGGGATATCTGCAATAACCTGCTGCTGGCCCCCGATCGAAACCTCATCAATAGATCGAATCGGAACGGGCAGGGCGAAGTACGTCTGCTGGCCATGAATAGCCTTTGCAATCGGATGGTCGCCACGAAAGTCCCGTAGGGCCTGGCCGCGCTCGCGGCTAACCTCCTGGGGTGAAAGCCGCACTTGCTCGTACACCACGCGTGCGGTATCCGCTTGAAGCCCCAGTTGTGCAACCACCGCTTGCCAAGGGTCCGGCCGACCCAGTCCGGGCAGCCGGCTCGGATACACGCTGAGCAACACTGGTTCACCGTCGGCGAGCAGCTGCCGGACCGCCTCGATCAAGGCACGCTCGGCTTCGGTCAGCTCGAGCCCCTGTTGAGCGGGGGACGGCACGACAATCCAGACCATCGGCTGGCCCTGGGCCGGCACCGGCGGGTCGCTCTTGCCGACAACCCATTCCAGGACCTCGAACCGCGCGGCCTTCAAAACAATCGTCGCACCCACCAGATCCACCTCCCGGTCGCGCCGACGCACCATCGACTCATCCTGGGCATGAATGAACACCACCATCGGCATGTGGTCCACGAGCTGCGAGCGGATCGCGGCGGAGATCGCCTGCTCGCCGCGGAATCGCTGATCAAATGTCACTTCGCCCGCGCCGCCGGGGCGCAGGTTCAACTTGGAAAACAACTGTGACGAAGGGACGACCACCGCGCCCTGCGGACCGATCACAATCGCGGCTTCTCCCTGATCAAGTGCCCGGGCAATACGCCCAAGCTCAAGCGGCGCCAGGTGCTTCAGCCCATCAGCCGCAAGCGCCAGTTGCCGGGCCCGGGAGGCATACGCCTCGCGGTCAGAAGCGAGTTGCCTCACGCCGGGGCTTGTCGCTACGCTGGACCGCCAACGGTTGAACATCTGCACGATCCTGTACTGTTCGTCGGCCCATCCCCCCAGGGCCGCCGCCAGGACGCTGCGTGCCGTTTCGTAGTCCGGCAGCGGGCGGCTTTCGTCAATCCGCATCGCCTGTTTCACATTCTGCTGTACTTGCTCGGTCTGTTGCAATCGCAACGCAAGCACCTGCAATAGTTGATCAATCTCCTCACTGTGAGGATCAGCGGCTCCGATACTCTGCCGTAATGCGTCGAGTCGTCCCGTCTGCTGCTGCAAGAACACGGTAAACGACTCCACCGCCTCGCGCCCCTGCTCCAGCAACCGCTCGTATTGGGCAATCTGATCATGGTAGATCAATCGCAGCTGGGCCAGGAGATCTTCATACTCACCAAGTGTGCGCGGATCGGTGGGATCGATGCGTACCACCGAAATGTGGGGCGAGGCCTGGGTGTACCGCGTGAGGACTTCGTTGACCTGCCGCAGCAGCGGCTGATCGATGCTGTCGGCGACCATGACCATGGCGATGGTCCAGTCGTCGGACAGCCCCGCCAGCAGCCTCCTGGTCTGCTCGCTCAGCGAGTAGGCCCGGGTCTTGGTCGCATCAATACGAAGCCGCAGCCCAGGCCGGGCTGCGAAGAAATTCACAACGACGGCGATCGTCACGATACCGGCTAGGAACAAGGCCAAGTTGAACTCTCGCTGCCACCGCCGCGTGACCGACCCGCCTTGTCCCTTGGACTTGTGATTCATCGCCACCTCCGCGCATCCAGCGATCCGACCGACGCCACCAACAGCACCAGCGTGATCGAGCAGAAGTAGACCACGTTGGCCGTATCGAGCAACCCGATAGTGAAGTCCCTCAGCCGAAGATCAGGATCGAGGGCGAAGAGGATGTCAGACCAGCTCTCTTGCCATTGTGTCGGCAGAAGCTCTGCCTGAGGCAGGCCTTTCGTGGCAAGGATCAAGATGATCCAGAAGAACACGGTGATGAGGTAGGCAACGACCTGATTCGCCGTCAGCGTCGAGGCGAGGAGGCCGCTGGCCAGAAACGCACAACCCGCCAGAATCAGCCCGAGATAGCCGCACAGCAGCTCGCCATAGTCCGGCCGGCCATAGATCTCCAGGGCAGCGACGAACACCAGCGTCGGCGAGAGCAACAGCACGAAGAATCCCAGGGCGCCGATGAACTTCCCGAGAATCACTGCGGTGGCGCTGGCCGGACTGGTCAGCAGCAGTTCGATCGTCCCGAGGCGAAGCTCCTCGCTGATCATCCGCATGGTGACCGCAGGGCAAAGCAGCGCGAACAGAAGCATGCTAAAGGCGAAGATCGGCCGAAGTGTGGCGGTTTCACCCTGGCCGAAGACGTAGCGCACGAAGAACCATCCCTCGGCCAGGATGAACAAGGCAGCCACGACGTACCCGCCTGGAGAGAGGAAGTAGGCCCGCAGCTCGCGGCCGGCGATGGCGAGCATTTGGCTCACGTGCCGCTCCGATCAGCTGCGGCCTCGCTGGGGGCAGCGTCGGCCTCGGCAACAAGGTGCATGAACAGATGCTCAAGCGTCGGTGCCTCGCGGCGCAACTCCCGCGTGGCGCCCCCACGGCGGCCCAACTCCCGCGCGATCGATTCCCGCAAATCGGCCGAACCGTCGGCGGCGGTCACCGTCAACCGTCCCCAACCGTCGCTGAGTCGGACGTACTGTACGTCGGCGACGCCCGGTAGCCTGGACAGCGCTTCATCAGCCCCTGTCGCGTCGGTCTCGACGACATACCGGGTCTTGCCTGCCGCGGCAGCCCGCAGTTCGTCAATCGTCCCGGCCGCGCGAATCCGCCCCCCGGCCAGAATGAGAACCCGGTCGCACGTGGCCTCGACCTCCGCCAGGTTATGGGTGGATATCAGGATTGTGTGCCGGCCGGCGAGTTCGCGGATCAGACCGCGCAGCTGGCGAATCTGTGATGGATCGAGCCCCACCGTCGGCTCGTCGAGGATGAGCACGGGCGGTTCGTGCAGCAGGGCTGCCGCCAGGCTCACGCGCTGCCGATACCCCCTGGAAAGCTGATTGATCGGCTGACGCTCCACATCGCTGAGCAGGCAGCGCTTCATTGCCAAGTCAATGGCCGGCCGCCGATGGGCCCGCTTGATGCCGAACAGCCTCGCTCGAAACTTCAGGTACTCCACCACCCGCATTTCCGTATACAGCGGTGCGGCCTCCGGCAGGTACCCGATCCGCCGCTGCACTTGCCTCCGGTTACGGAGCACATCCAGGCCGTCCACCCGCACCGTACCCGCCGTAGGAGACAGGTAGCCGCAGATCATTCGAATGGTCGTCGTCTTGCCGGCGCCGTTGGGGCCCAGGAACCCGACCACCTCTCCTTGGGGGATTTCAAAATCGACCGAATTCACGGCCAGGAATCTGCCGAACCTCTTGGATAGGCGGTGAGCTGCAATCATGTCCCAGCGGCGCGATAATCGGTGTCCGAGACGCACTACGGAAGCTGACGGCCCGGAGCCTCTTGCCAACAGATCCGGAGACCGCCGCCGACGCCTACGGCGCGGCCAGCCGATTCTCGATCGACCGCCGCGATTGTCAAGCGACGATCGCCAACCTTGTGGCCCCGGTAGATTGCCCGGCATGGGGCTTGCGTTGTAGACTACTGGACTTTGTCCTATCTCACGAGACAAGACGACCACCTCATGACCTTGTCCCGTCCACGGCTGGTTCTCTTGCCTGGCGAGTCGCCGCTGGATGCGAGCCTGGTCGAATCGCTGCGGTCGATGTTCGACGTGATCGAGATGCCCGATGCGGCCACGGCCCAAAGGATCGCCAGCGAAGAGCCCGGCACCCTGGTGCTCGGCCCGGCGGGGGACCAGCTTCGCGTGGGGCAGCCGAGATCGCCCCAGGCAGCGGTCAGCATCCTCCAGTACATCGGCGAAGGCGTCGGCTTGGTCGATGCCTCCGGCTCCATCGCCTGGATGAATTCGCGCCTCCAGGAGTACGAGGAGCCGGTCCGCCAGCACTTCGCCCAGTTGTGCCGCCAGGCCATCCAAGTACTCAATGAGTCGCACGACTCGGCCATACCCGTTGGGCGGCGCCGCAGCAAGAAATTCTCTTTCCGCAGCGGCGAGGAGCACTACGAGTTGGTGGCCTCACCGGCGTCCGTCGAGGAGAGCGATGCAGACACCGTGGCGACCGTGGTCGGGGTGCTTTGGGAAGTCACGGCCAGCCGGCGCCTGCTTGACAAGCTGGACGCCATCGATTCCGCCGGCTCGGAACTGATGAAGATCGAAGCTGGATCCATCGTCAAGCTCAACATGGCGCAGCGGCTCAAGGTGCTGGAAGATAAGATCGTTCACTATGTGCACGATCTGCTGCAGTTCGATAACTTCGAAATCCGCCTGCTCGACAAGGAAACCAACCGCCTGGAACTGGTTACGTCGGTGGGCATCACGCCTGAGAAGATCGGCGAGGTGATCCACCCCCAGCCCCAAGGCAGCGGGATTACCGGTTACGTCGCGGCCACGGGTGAGAGCTACCTATGCCCCAATGTCAAAGAGGATCCACTGTACCGCGAGGGCCTGGACCATGCGGCCAGCTCCCTCACCGTGCCGCTGCGACTGCACGACCGGGTCATCGGCGTGTTCAACATCGAGTCGAAGAGGCCTGCGGCCTTCGATGACAACGACCGGCAGTTCGCAACGATCTTCGGCCGGTATATCGCCATGGCGATGAACATCCTCGATTTGTTGGTCGTCGAGCGCTACACAACCAACGAGCAGATGGCCCAGAACGTTCTCAGCGAGCTGAATGAGCCGCTGGCCGAAGTCACCAACCACGCCCGGGCGCTGCGGGAGGCCAACCTCGCCGACGGCAAAACCCGCAAAGGCCTGGAGCAAATTATCGAGGAAATCGCAGGCCTCCGCAAACGCATCGAGGCTTGCACCGCCGGGCCCCGGAGCGTCCTGGGTGCCGAGGAGGAGCTTCATCGAAGCCAACCCGACCCCAGCATGACCGGCAAGCGCGTCCTGATCGCCGACGACGATCCCGTCATATGCATGACTGTCAACAAGATACTCACCCAAAAGGGATGTGAGGTGACCGCCTGTCGCGACGGCAATGAAACGATCGAAGCCCTGCGCGGCGCCCAGTCGCGCAACACCAGCTTCGACCTGGTCATTTCGGACATCAAGATGCCGCTGGCGAGCGGCTACGAGGTGTTTCGCACGTCCAAGGAGATCGCGCCCGACACGCCGGTCATCCTCATGACCGGGTTCGGGTATGACCCGCACCATTCGATCGTCCGGGCCTCTCAAGAGGGGCTGCACTCGTTTCTATTCAAACCATTCAAGGCCGGGCAGCTCGTGGAGGAGGTCAAGAAGGCCTTGACCGCGAGCGTCAAAGCCGGCACCTGACGATCACCCGGCCCAGCAGGTTTCGCGGCTTCACGACCCCGGGCGCTGGGCGACCAATACCCGCCAATGCCCTTCGTGGTCCTTCAGAACCACCGGATTCGCCAGCATCTGCGACGCGCCCGCCAGCTCCAGCGCCGCGTCGCGTTGGCAATCGGCGATTTCTATGACCAGTTGCCCGCCCGGCCGAAGCAGCTCGCCGGCACCCCCAATCAGCGGGCGAATCACATCCAGGCCGTCAGCGCCGCCCCGCAACGCCGACGCGGCCTCGTACTGCCGCACGTTGGGCGCGACCTCGGCCCATTGGTGGTCGGGGATGTACGGCGGATTGGAGCAGATGACATCAAACTGACCGCTGTCTGGGCGGTGCGTCAACGGCTCGAGGCCCGGCCCGAGGCGAAACTCGATCTGATCCGCCACGCTGTGCCGCTGGGCGTTGGTCCTCGCCAGCTCAAGCGCCTCCTGGGCAATGTCGGTCGCCACGATATGGGCGTCACTGAGCTGGGCTGCCAATGACACTGCGATACAGCCACTACCGGTGCCGATGTCAGCGATGGCCGGCCGAGCATGACCCGGCGCTGCCCGGCGCCATTGAAGCACGTGTTCCACCAGCGACTCTGTGCACGGCCGAGGGATGAACACCGAGCGGTTGACCGCAAACGGCCGACCGAAGAACCACGCTTGCCCAACGAGATACTGCACCGGCTCGTGGTTCGCCGCTCTGGCCGCCAGGTCCCGCAACGACGCCCGCTCCAGCGGTGACGCCGGCCGGTCAATCTCCATGTACAGTCGCATCCGCTCGCAGCCGAAGACATGCGCCAGCAGCATCTCAGCCGCCACCCGGGGCGAATCGACGCCCTTGGATTCAAAATGCCCGGTCAGCCAGGCGAGCAACCGCCGCGTGGTCCACGTCGATTCGGCTCCGCGCTCTTCTCTTCGGTCGCTGGCACAGGTCATGCAATCCGATTCTACGCCTCCAAATGCATCGCAACGTTCCCCGCGGTGTACCGCTCCACCGCGCGCTCAAGACGGGCTTCAACAGCGGCGCCACATCTGCGCGCGCAGCCCCTCGGGGCGCACACTGCGCGCTCGGTGCACCGTTGATTCTGACTTGCGATTGAGGGTCGGAATCGCCCGCGCGCGCAAGGATGACCGAACGGGCCTTGCTGCGCGCGCCGGGCGGGCGATGCGCACCATAACTTCGGCTAACCGAGGCTTATCTCGGCTTATCTCGCGCTAACCGAGCGTTTCGGAAGCTTATCCAGCGCTAAACTCGACCAACTTGTGTGCGCCAAGGCGTCCGCGTCCCGCCCTGCGCGCACCAATGTGTCCGCTGGGCTACCGCGCGCCAGCCGGGTCTTGTGAACCCGGCGGACCCTACGAACCTCGAAACCGTCCATGAGGGTCTACGAAACGCCCAGACACACTAAAGCCGATGCCCTAAACCGACGACGGGAAAGTCGGGTCGCATCTCCGTGCGACGCTGGCACCCGGTTATCTGCATCAGAAAGGTTCGGACCAATGAGAACTCAATGCGCGATCTTCGTCGGGATCGGTCTGTTCGCGGCCTTAGGTTGCAGTCGTGTGCAGCACAGCTTTCATCCCTATCAGCCCGTGGGCACGGCCCTGCCTGTCGAGGTAGCGGTAAAGCACAAGGACAGTGAACCCGTCAGCGGCACCGTCTATCACCGGATGGCGGGAACCGGCGCGTACCAAGCCATGCCCATGCGGCTGCGCGCCGGCCAGTTGTGGGCGTTGTTGCCCACCGAGAACCTGCAACGGCAGGACACGGCCGAGTATTACATTGACGTCAACAAGGCCGGCCGGCAATATGCCTTGGGTTCGCCAGGCTCTCCCTTCGTGGTGACCTTCATGGATAAAGCAGGAATGATCCTCAGCAGCCTGCGCGACAAGCCGTTCGCCACGGACACCGCGCACGAGGTGCGGATCGTTCTGCTGGCCGCAAATCAACTGGTCGATCAACCCACCGCCATCTACCAGATCCCCGGGCTACCCGGCGAAATCCGCGCCCCCATGGAAGCCGATGGACACGGCAACTTCCAAATCTTCATCCCGCCTCACGCGGTACGAGCGGGAACGTGGAAGTACGCCATGGAGATCTCGCTGAACGGCGAGATCATCCGTATCCCGCAGCATGGCTATCGATCCTTCTTCGTTCAGCCAGCCCGCCCGCACAAAGTCGCCCTCGAACATACTCCATAGGCAGCTTCGAACCTGACCGACGGCGACGCGTGTGCTGGCAAGCGCTCTGCCGACCGCGAGGCGGCGACGAGCGCCCGGTGACGATCACCCCGCCGTGGCCGGCGGGGCTCAACAATTATGGATACAGCCCCCAGTTCACGAGCAGTGCGAGGAGATCGCTTCGCGTCGGCATTGGCGGCCGGTCGCGGTCAACTATTCCTTCGGGCATGGTCCGAAGTGGGTCGCCACCTCGGACACATCGGCGCCGTCCACCACGCCGTCGCCGTTGACATCCCACGGACAGTTGTCGGGATCCTTGCACGGCCCCCTGTTGTCGTTCACGGCGAGGACATCCAAACGGTCTACGACGCCGTCGCCGTTGACGTCCCAGGGGCAACCGGTTCCGGGACACTCCCCGAGATTCGCGATCAAGGCCACCAAATCGGAAGCACCCACGAACCCGTCTTCGTCGAAGTCGGCCGGGCATTCCCCGTCACACGGCCCAAAGTTGTGAACGAGTATCAGGAGATCGCCAACGCCGACCACGCCGTCGCAGTCGAGGTCCCACGGGCAAGCAGAAGCGCCGACAGCATCAAAGAGGTAGGCCGAGCCGGAGCTCAAGCCGTTGTCGTCGTCCTGGTAGGCCCCGACGATGGCGGTGGCGCCGCTGATCGCGACGGAGCGGCCGAACCAGTCCTCCGCCGCGCCGTCGTTGGCCAGGAGCTTGGCGATCTGCCGGCCCGTGATGGTGTCAAACAGATAGGCGGAGCCGGAGTCGGTGTCGTTGTCGTCGTCGCGATAGGCCCCGACGATGGCGGTGGCACCGCTAATCCCTACGGAGATGCCGAACCGGTCGTTCGCCGCGCCGTCGTCGGCCAGGAGCTTGGCGATCTGTACGGGTTTCGCCGGGTCAGAGATGTCAAAGAGGTAGGCGGAGCCGGATTGGAGGCCGTTGTCGTCATCGTTCAAGGCCCCGACGATGGCGGTGGCGCCGCTGATCGCGACGGAGTTGCCGAACCGGTCGCCCTCCGCGCCGTCGTCGGGCAGGAGCTTGGCGATCTGCCAGCCCGTGGTGGAGTCGAAGAGGTAGGCGGAGCCGGAGGCGTTGCCGTTGTCGTCGTCCCGGATGGCCCCGACGATGGCGGTGGTGCCGCTGATCGCGACGGAGTTGCCGAAGTTGTCGAACGCCGCGCCGTCGTTGGCCAGGAGCTTGGCGATCTGCGTGGGGTTCGCGGGGTCAGAGATATCGAAGAGGTAGGCGGAGCCGGAGAAGGTTCCGTTGTCGTCGTCGAGATAGGCGCCGACGATGGCCCCGACTCCATCGGGGCTGATCGCGACGGAGATGCCGAAGGCGTCGCCCCCCGCGCCGTCGTTGGGCAGGAGCTTGGCGATCTGGACGCCTGTGGTCGTGTCGAAGAGGTAGGCGGAGCCGCCGGACTCGAAGGTCCCGACGATGGCGGTGGCGCCGCTGATCGCGACGGAGTAGCCGAAGAGGTCGACCGCCGCGCCGTCGTCGGGCAGGAGCTTGACGATCTGGAGGCCGGTGGTGGCGTCAAACAGGTAGGCGGAGCCGGAGGCGAAGCCGGTGTCGTCGTCGAGAGGGGCGCCGACGATGGCGGTGGCGCCGCTGATCGCGACGGAGATGCCGAAGTTGTCGATCGCCGCGCCGTCGTCGGGGAGGAGCTTGAAGAGTTGATCGCCGAGGTCGGCGTAGGCCGGGCCGGTGCTCAGCACTGATGCTGCCGCGACAAGAAGTGACATGAGGTGTCGCATGTTGGTCTCCTGGTCGTGAACCGACATTTCCATATGGCTCGATCAGGGGTCGATCGCCCAGCCATTGGCAAACCAGTATAACAGCCCTCCCCGCGACAATCCAAACCCAAAGTGCTTACGTGCGGCCGGGACTGATCGTTGACTGTGTTTGTAAAGTACCCGCGGGCTCAGGAGGCAGCGACGAGCGTCCGTTGACGAACACCGGGCCGTTGCCGGCGGGGCTCAACAATTATGGACACGGCCTCCAGTTGGCCAGCAGCGCGAGCAGGTCGAGGATGCCGACCGTGCCGTCGTTGTTGAAGTCGGCGGGATGGCCGGGGTTGGATCCCCATGCGGCTAGCAGCGCAAGCAAGTCCAGGATGCCGACGCAGCCATCGCCGTCGAGGTCCCACGGCTGGAACTCATACGCGCCCATATCCACGACGGGCGGATCGCCGCACTGCCTCGGCGCCTGCTGGCAGTCGGGCGTGACCGGATCATCAGCGAAGCGCGGGTTGCCATCGAGGTCGGTGACAATGTCCTTCGGCACGCCGGCGTTGTCGGCGACGTCGATGCACGGTGAGCCGGCCGAGAGGTGGTAGTCATCGTTGTCGGGATCGATGAACAGCGGATCGGCGTCGATGTTGCCAATGCCGGGCCAGCCGCCCTGGATATCGGAGTGAAGGACGGCGGTCGTCGAGAACGGCTCATCGAATAACTGGTCGGGAAAGTTGCCCCAGATCACGCAGTTGATCACGGTCAGGCTGCTGGCGAAGTTATGCACCCCACCGCCGCTGTCCGCCGCGTTGCCAGCAAAAGTACAATTGGTCACGGTCGAGTTGCTATTGTCGTTGGCCATCCCCGCGCCGTGGTCGGCAGTATTGCCGATGAAGGTGCAATTGGTCACCGTCGGGGTGCTGACAAAGTTGTACATCCCGCCGCCTCTAAATCCGGCCGTGTTGTTGCTGAAGGTGCAGTTGGTCACCGTCGGATTGGCGACGAAGTCGTTAAACAGCCCGCCACCGAAGTCGGCCGTGTTGCCGCTGAACGTACAGTTGGTCACCGTCGGGCTGCTGATGAGGTTGTACATCCCACCGCCGCGGTCGCCGGCTGAGTTCGCGCTGAACGTGCAGTTGGTCACCATCGGGTTGCTTTGGACGTTGAACATCCCACCGCCGTCGTCGCTGCCGCCGCCGAAGGCTGAGTTCCCGCTGAAGTTGCAGTTGGTCACCGTGGGGCTGCTACCGACGTTACGCATTCCGCTCGGCTCCCCGCCCGTGACCGTGAAACCGTCAAGGACTGTGTCCGGCCCCTCGCTATTGTTGCACGTCACCACTGTGCCCGTTTGTTGAGCGTCAATAATCGTGATCTGGGGCCCGTCCGAACTGCGCACGGTGATCGCCTTGCCAAGGAAGTCGATTGCCTCGAAGTAGGTGCCCGGATGGACCTCCACCTCGTCACCATCCATGGCAGCGTCGATGGCCGCCTGGATGGTCTGGTAGTCGCCGGGGACGTGGAGTGTGTCGGCGACAGCGGCGCCGTTCAGGGCGGCGATCGCCGCAACAGCGGAACAACGCAACCGCATCATGGGCGTAGCTCCTTCGCGCCGAGCGAGGCCGCAGAGAGGTACGAGTGTCCGCCGGGTTGACACAACCGGGTCACTCAGGCCGCAAGTTTCGAGCCCGCCCTGCGCGGCATCACTCGCTGGGGATTGTAGCGAGCCGGTCCGCCTGCGGCGGTCCTTGGCGGACCCCGAGCGGTACAGCGTGATCTGACCCACGGCGAATCGTCGCGGCTCACCCCGCCCCACTCTCTTCAGTATCGAAGTTCCCCCGCAACCGCTCGCCCAACGAAAAAGAGTCCGTCATTGGCTCTCTCTCTTCATGGACGCTGGTTGTCGCCCCGGCGTGTTAGATAAGAGTATAAAGCGTGCGGCGTTCGCATGCAAGCACAATTTTGGCTTCGGCGCGGGGACAGCACCGCCGGCGGCCGCGCGCGAGAACGTCCTGTATTCGACCGTCCACCGGGCCGGCACGGCCCGGCTCGCTTGTACTACAGTTTGACCTCAATAGCCTGCGGGTCGGCCGCCTTTGCGGGGGTCGCTGGCGGCGCGGATGCCTTCGGCCGTTACCTGGATGAGTTGCACGACGCCGACCTCATCGCGCCGGCCCACTTCGTGCCCAAGGCTCTTCAGCGCGGTGATCGTGCATTGGTCCGTCCAACCGTCCTCGAACTGCAAGACGTTCGGCAGCCACTGATGGTGGAAACGCGGGGCGGCGACCGCCTCGGCCGGCGTCATGTCAAACAGCAGACAATTCAGCACGCACTGCACGGTCCCGGTGATGATCCTCGGCCCCCCGGAAGCGCCGGCAATGATGATCGGCTTGCCGTTGCGCAGCACGATCGTCGGCGACATGCTGCTCAGAGGACGCTTGCCGGGTGCAGGCAGGTTGCGATCCGATTGGCGCAGGCCGAACGCGTTGGGTTGGCCAGGGACGGTCGTGAAATCGTCCATCTGATTGTTCAGCGCGAAGCCGAACCCCGGCACCATGACCAACGAGCCGTAGATGAGGTTGATCGTTTCGGTGCAGGCGACGGCCATGCCGTCGGCGTCGATGACGGAAATGTGGCTGGTGCCGCCGTCTTGGGGCGCAGGCGCGACCGAGCCGTAGTCGAATCGATCCAATGTGTGTTGCATCGAAACCGATTCGGCCAGGCGATCCAGATAATCAGATTGAAGCAATCGCCTGGTCGGCACCTCGGCGAACTCCGGATCGGCCAACCATTGGGCCCGATCGGCGAACGCGTGCTTCATCGCCTCGACCAGCAGGTGCACGTATTGCGGGCGATTGTGCTCGAGCCCGCCCAGATCATCCATGCGCCGCTCGAAGATTCCGAGGATCTGGAGCATGGCGATCCCGCCGCTGCTGGGCGGAGGCATCGACAGCACTTCCAACCCCGGCCCCCGGAACGTTCCGCGCAATGGCTTTGTCGTGCGCACCGTGTAGCCGGCCAGATCGTCCTTGGTGATCGGTCCATCGTGGGCGGTCATTGACGCGACGATCGCCTCGGCGATCTCGCCGGTATAAAAGGCTTCGGCGCCACGCTCAGCGATGAGGCGAAGGGCGCGAGCTTGTTGGGGGTTCTTGATGAGATCGCCGACGTTGATCTTGCCTTGGAGACACATGGTTTCCCAGAGGTATTTGGACGCACCCTTGAGATGCGGGTGCTCATGTAGTCTCTTCGCGAAGCCGCGAGCGGCGTCGAGGAAATTTTGGTCGGCGGCGAAGCCGTGCTCGGCGGCGCGGATCGCCGGGGCGAGCACCGCAGCGCGGTCCAGGGTGCCATGGTGCTCCAGCGCCCACAACAGACCCGCCACCGTGCCCGGAACACCGACGGCGTGGTGGCCGGCGCGGCTGGCCGTTGCGTCATCCAGCCTGACGAAGTAGTTCGGCCCGACGGCAGCGGGAGCCGTCTCGCGGTAGTTGATCGCGACCTCGACCGGCTCGTCCCCATCGCGGGCGGGTTTGTAGATCACCATGAACCCCCCGCCTCCGATCCCGCAGGAATATGGCCGAACGACCGAGAGGCAGAAGCTCGTCGCGACCACCGCGTCCACCGCATTGCCGCCGAGTTTGAGCATCTCGACTCCCGCCTGTGACGCGAGCGGATGGTCAGCCGCGACTGCCGCGTGTTGATACACCACCTCCGCCGGACGCGTCGAAGGTGGGTGCGCCCGCGCGGGGGTCGCAACGACGGCGACCATCGCCGCCCCGATCAACGCAATGCAAACCGTTACGCGTTCCATGGGTCTTCGTCCTTCGTATCGCATTCGCAGCGTCCATCCTACCGGATAGCCGGCGGGCTACGCCCGCCGGTGCCGGGACGCGTAGCGTCCCGGCTACTGGGCAGACAAGTACCTCGCCACCACGTCTCGCGCGGCGATAATGTCGCCGTCGCGGTTGTCGCCCGTTTCGCGCTCGATTACGAAGTTCACTGCCGGGCGGATCGCCAGCGCTTGCGCGAAGAACGCATCCCAGTCCACGGCTCCAGCGCCCACGGCAACTTCGGTTCCCCAGGCTCCCGGCGAGTCTGCCGGCAGCGCATCCTTGACATGCACCTGCCTGACATGAGGCGCGAGTCGGCACAGAGCCTGCATCGGGTCGCCTGCATCGTAGAGGATCACGTTCGCCGGATCGAAGTTCACGCCGACGTTTGGGCGATCGAGCTGTGCCAGGACATCGGCGAGCGTCTCGGCGGTCTCCTGCCCGGTCTCGAAGGCCAGGTCAACTCCATGCTCGCCAAAGAGGTCGGCGATCCTGCGCAGTCGATCGAGCATGGCCGATCGCCCCGGATCGTCGCGCCGTTGCGGCAGAAAGCCCGCGTGAAAGGTCACCAGGCCGATCGCCTCTTGGCCGGCGAAGCGCGCGACGGCTGCGGCATGCCGCCGATTGCTCGGCCAGGTGTTGTCCGGCCATACGCCACCGGAGTGTCGAATCGATTCCAGCGTCGAGTAGTCTTCGCCCGCCATGGCCATCATCCCGCTCATGATGCGAAGACCAGCGTTTCGGAGCCGATCGACCACGCCACGGTCAATCGAAGGCTCGGCCGGAGCCGTCCCCAAGGCCAGCTGCACGGCCGCAATGTCCAGACGCCGCAGAGCTGCGATCATCTGCCGGGGATCGCTGGGGCGGAGGCTCCAACTGCATACGCCGATTCGAGGATTGGTCATGGCAAGGGCCGCCAAAGATCGGCAATTATCGCATCATCGACGCGCGAGAGGCCGATGTTGCCGGGAAGTGCCGAAAGGCTCGCGGCTGGAAGTATGACGCCGATCCGGTTAGCATAGCCATCCTCGGTCGGCATCCACGGACCAACTCCGGAAGGATTATCCTGCAAGTTTCCACCGCAAAACTCGACCACTCGATCCGCGAGGCGCCTCCGGCTACCCCCGCTCGCCTCACCACGACCAGGCCCACGCGCGAAAGCTTCATGCAGCGCGTCGAGGCGTTCATTAGCCGGCTCAGCACGCGCAACAACTTCTGGCAGAAGGCGTGTTCGCTGATTTGGCTGCCATTCGCGTTCCGCTCAGGCATCACGATGAAGCGGCTGGGCACCAAGCGCTTCAGCGCCGTGCTGCCGTTTCGCCGGTTCAACCGCAACTGGTATAACGCGATGGCCGGTGCGGCCCTTCTGGGCAACTCGGAGGTGGCGGGCGGGATGTATCTATTCTCAGAGTGCGGCAGCGACTACATCGTCATGTGCAAGGAGATGCGGTACCAGTTCCTTCGCCCGTGCCGTGGTCCGGCGGTGTATCACGTGGTCAATTCGGAAGATCTGCCACGGATGATTGCGGCCGGCGGCGAGTTCAACATCGACCTGGAATTAGAAATCCGCCAACAGATCACGATGCGAGGCAAGGAGTTCCGGGTCGGGCGCTGCCAGATCACATTCCATTGCACTCCCAAGGCGCAGCTGCACGAGCGGTCCGCCCGCCACAAGAACAAGTGAGCCCGCGGCGCCGGCTGGCAACAATCGCTTGGGGCCTGTTCTGCTCCAATAGCTGGACGTGGTGCATCGCGATGTACCTGCCGGTGATCCTGCTGCGGCGGTTCGGCTGGTGGGGCTTCCTCGCCTTTGCGGTTCCCAACGTGCTTGGCTGCGCCGCCTTCGGGTACGTGTTGCGCCCGCGTACGAGCCAACGGATGGTGCAGCGGCACCGATCAGCGATGCGGTGGTTTTCGATTGTCACGATCGCCTACCACATGTTCTTCATCCCGTTCTTCGTGGCAACGTTCATGGGGCCGGTGCCGGGCATCGGCGGCGGACCACTGGAGCATTGGTTCGGGCTAATCCTCGCGATCGCGGTCCTGGCGGCCGCCGTCATTGTCAGTGTGTTGCCCGGGAGGCTGTGGCCGGTGTTGGCGATCCTGACCTATGCGTTCTCGCTGGCTGCGTTTGTGCAATGGGGCGCTGGGCCGCTGGGCGACATCGCGTGGGCCGGCCAAAACGATCCGGGGCAACTGGCCTGGATGACGCCAACCATCGTGTTTGGTTTCCTGTTCTGCCCGTACCTGGATTCGACATTTCACCGCGCGCTGGCGGAGTCGCCGAGCCGTCACTCATTCGCTGTTTTCGGCCTGAGCTTTGGCGTGCTGATGCTGTTCACCTGTGCATACGCGTTCCAATCAGCGCTGACCCCGCTGGTCATGGGATATGTGCTCGGCCAATCGACCTTCACCATCGCGGCACATCTGCGAGAGCTTTGGCAGACGCCGGGCAACCATCAACGCTTCAGACACCTGGCAGTCATGTTCGCTCTGATAGCGCTGGCGGTGCTTTCGTTTGCAAGTTCGGCCGGCGGCGATGGGAGACTTGCGGGCGAAGGGATCTATCTGCGGTTCCTCGCGTTCTACAGTCTGATCTTTCCTGCGTACGTGTTACTGTTTCTAGGCCCGGGCCGGCCGATGGAGTTGTCGCGGAGAAACGTGATGGCGTATGGGGCCGCAGTGCTGCTCGCCCTGCCGCTTTATGAACTGGGGTTCATTCACGGCCGGTCGTGGCTGTTGATCCTTCCGCTGGCCGGTCTACTTGTGTGGCGGTGGGCGGGAGGAAAGCGCCGCAACTCCGAAACGTTTGACGCGGTTGAGAACGTTCGCAGCGCGAAGGGACGATAGCCGGCGGGCTACGCCCGCCGGTCTCGGGACACGGAGCGTCCCGGCTGTTGACCGGTTGACGTTTCGGCGTTTACTTTCGTCGGCCGCAGCAGTGCTTGTACTTCTTGCCGGAGCCGCAAGGGCACGGCTCATTGCGCCCGATGGCCGGGCTGGTTCGGCGAATCGGCTGGCGCTTGGGTCTGGCGGTGGCGGTGGCGGTGCCGGCACGTTGGGCAGCCACCAGATCGCGGCGCTGGGTCGCGGTCCCGGCCGCGGTCGCCGCAGCAGCGGCCGCAGCAATCGCCGGCTGAGCCGGGCGGGTCACCGGCCCGCCGGGTCCCGGACGCACCGCTACCCCCGGCGCCGCTGCCGGCGGCGGCTGCGGCGTTAGCCTGGCCTTGAAGATCAGGTCCGTCACCTTGTCACGCACCGACTGACCCATCTCTTCGAATAGCCGCCCCGCCTCGCGCTTGAACTCGATGCGCGGGTCCCGCTGGCTGAACGAGCGGAACCCAATCGACTCCTTGATCTGGTCCATCGAGTAGAGGTGATCCTTCCAGGCAGAATCGAGTATCTGTAGCAGCACCCACCGCTCGAACTGGGTGAGCTCCGATCGAAGGACCGACGCAATCTTCTCCTCGGCCACAGTTTGGGGATCATCCTCCGCCCGCTTGTGTTCATCGTCGGTCAGCTTCGCGTTGCAGTTGTGGTCGAACCACTCATCGAGCTGATCGGGTGAGCTGCCGGCTGCCACGGCCCGTTCGGCCCGTTCGGCGATTCGCGATTCGTCCCACTTCTCTGCCTCAGCAATGAGCAGAGCGCGCAGCTGGGCGGGATCGGCCGAAGGCAGTGCCTGCGGGTTCCAGGTCAGCTCATACTTAGCCTTGACCCACGTACAGAACTGCTGCAACGCGTGCTGCGGATCCTGCGACATGACGACCGAGGTCATGTCCAGGGCGAAGTCGATCGGATAAGTGAGCTCGCGACGTTGATATGCTTCACGGGCGCGGGTCATCAGTTTCTCGACCGCATCGTCGAGGTCTTCAATCCCGACGAAGTCGTCCGCCTTGAACGTGCCGTTGAACTTGTTGCTCGCCCAGCCGGCCAGCTCCTTCTCGCCGTAGTTGTCAACCAGGTATTGATCGAGCGGCGAGAGGTCCGCGTTGTCGATGCGCTTCTCGGCCGCCTGCTCCAAAAGGACGATGATCTCGTCGGCAGTGATCTCGCGCAACCGGGTGTGCTTCAGACCGGCCTGGAAGTTGGCATTGCCCCAATCCGCGAGACCCTTGACATCCCATGAGTCCGCATCGGTATCGGCCGGCATGTACTCGCCGATCGTGACCCGAATGACGACGCACGCCTCTTGTATCGCATCGATTCGGACGAGCTCGTGCAGGTCCTGGCGGTCTTTGCCGCGGAGACGAATCGGATCGATCGCCACGTTGAGGTTCTCATGGACCCACTCACCCATGCAGTTGGCCACGTAGTTCTTGTCCAGGAAGCGGTACACGGCATCCAGCACCGCCTCGTCGATGTACTGGAAGATCAGATGCTTGACATTGCGACCTGCCAGCACGTTCTGGCGGATGGAGTAGAAGACGCCGCGCTGCACATCCATCGGCTCGTCGTACTCAAGGATGTTCTTGCGGACCAGGAAGTTTCGCTCTTCAACCTTGCGCTGGGCGCGGACGACCGACTTGGTCAGCATCGGATGCTCGATGGCGTCGCCTTCCTTCATTCCCAGCTTGCTGAGCACCTTGAGGGTGGTGGGCCCGGCGAACATCTTCATCAGATCGTCTTCGAGGCTCAGGAACACGCGGCTGGAGCCCCTGTCGCCTTGGCGGCCGCAGCGGCCGCGGAGCTGATTGTCGATCCGCCGCGCCTCGTGGCGCTCCGTGGCGATCACGTGCAGACCACCCATGTCCTCGACGTCTTGGAATACGCTCAGCCGATGAAGCAGCGATCCCCCTGATTTGTCCAGCTCTTGAAGCAATTGCTCCTGGGACATCGACGCCGACTTGCTCTCGCTGACCCAGCACCGATCCACCGCCCAGTTGCGAAGCAGCGCCAGGCGGATCTCGTCATCGGACATCGACTCGACCTCGCCCTTGGCCAGGTCCAGCTCCTTGGGGGCCAGGCAGCGGTAGACGGAGGCGACGATCTGCTGGGGCGGCGTGTCGGGGGTGACGTTCTTGGGACATATGCCGCGGCGCTTCCAATGGTCGATGAGCTGCTTGGGCGTAAAGCGGCCGAGGACGATGTCGGTGCCGCGCCCGGCCATGTTGGTCGCGATCATCACCGCCCCCAGCTCACCGGCGTGGGCGATGATGTCCGCCTCGCGCTCGTGCTGCTTGGCGTTGAGCACCTCGTGCTGGATGTTGTATTTCCGCCTCAGCATCTCGCTGATCTTTTCGGACTTCTCCACGCTGGTGGTTCCCACGAGTATCGGCCGGCCTACATCGTGGAAGGCTTTGATCTCATCGACGATCGCGTCCCATTTGTCCTTGACGGCGAGGAACACGACATCGTTGTGATCGGTGCGGATCACGGGGACATTGGTGGGAATGGCGATCACGTCCAGCTTGTAGATCTCGTAGAACTCGGT
Source organism: Planctomycetota bacterium (assembly GCA_022568135.1). Taxonomy (GTDB): domain Bacteria; phylum Planctomycetota; class Phycisphaerae; order Phycisphaerales; family SM1A02; genus JADFFQ01. The sequence continues at coordinate 53,196 of JADFFQ010000023.1, forward strand.
CGCCTCGGTATCGGCGGTGCCGGTCATGCCCGCGAGGCGGCCGTACAGCTTGAAGAAGTTCTGAATCGTGATCGTGGCCATGGTCTGCGTTTCCTGCTTGATCGGCACGCCTTCCTTGGACTCGATCGCCTGGTGCAATCCATCGGACCATTGCCGGCCGATCATCTTCCGCCCGGTGCTCTGATCGACGATGACGACACTCTGTTGGCCTTG
>JADFFQ010000024.1 GCA_022568135.1 Planctomycetota bacterium
GCATCGAGCTGTTGCCGTAACCTGGATAATCCGGGGCCACGAGGTGGAACTCATCCGCCAGTGCCGGCATGAGATTGCGGAACATGTGCGACGACGTCGGAAAGCCGTGCAGCAACAGGACGGTCGGTGCGTCAGTAGGGCCGGCTTCACGGTAGAAGATGTCCAGGCCGTCGATCTTGATGGTCCGGTGGCGGACCTGAGTGACCGCGACGGCTCCCGCCTCCAGTTCCAGGTAGGTCTTCTTGACGTTCCAAAGATGTAAGCCCTTCAGGACGGGCCGAAATGGTGCGAAAGGCGAGTCCGCCGGTGGAAGGTAGGAGTCTGCCAGCGGCATGCTGGCCAGCGTCTGTTCCAGCGTTTGGCCGGAGCGGATCGCCCCCTGCACCGAGTTAATGTGCTCGCTCAGATAACGAAGGTAGGTTTCCAAGATGTCCCGCGAGGCGATCGGGAAGTGCCCCCCAACAATCGTCTCGATATCGAGGCTCGCCGCAAGACGGGCGATCGTTTTCCGATAGGCCGGCGTGTTGCCCTCAATGGCCCAGGGTATGGTCCCAGCCCCGAGGACCAGGTTGCCCGTCCAGGCCACCCGCGCCTCCGGCACGTACACCACCGTGTCGCCGGGCGTGTTGCCGTGGCCGAAGTGATGCAGCTCAACCACACGACCGCCCAAGTCCAGCCGCAGGGATTCTTCGAACACCACATCCGGCAAGCGAAGCCGCACGCCGGAGAACACCGCCGGGTCGCCGTCTACCGTCGCGAGTAGAAACTTTTTCTCAGCCTCGAAATTGCGCATAGCCTCGGCCGTTTTCCGGTGCGCCACGATCTTCGTCTCGGCCGGGAAAGCGTAATTCCCAAAGGTGTGGTCTCCGTGGTAGTTGGTGTTGACCAAGTAGAGGATGGGCTTATCGGTCACCTTGCGGATGGCCGCCTGTATCTGCCGGGCCATGGCGCCGTTGAAGTGGGCGTCGATCACCAACACCCCGCGCTCGCCCACGACGAACCCGGCGTTGTCCACGGGCGGCTTGTTTGAAAGAAGCGCGTAGACCCCCGGGCCCAGCATCCTCGTTTCGAGCTGCACCCCCGTGGGGTTAAGAGGCGGCGGTAGCCACCCCTGGGGCGCCTCAAAGTCCCCAAACGATTGCTGTGCCGCCGCCGGCGGGGCAAAACCCATCACGGCCAGCGCCGCCAACGCGAGCAATGCCGTGACGGAGAGGTTTGAGCTGATTCTCGATTGAGTGGCTGCCATTCCTAAACTCCTTTCCCTGCCAATTACTAATGGTTGGTGCAACTTATATTCAACAACCCCGTATGGCCTATGACCCTCGGCGGTGCACGCCAGTATCGCTGCTAAGCAATGCAAACGCAACGTTTGGAGCGTCAGCCGTGGATTCGCGGTCCAGGTATACCCGACGAGATGATCGCGTATGGGTCCAATATTCAGCCCAACCGAAAAATCGCGCTGGGTCAAGAGGTTGGATTTGCCGACGGTGAGTCGTTTGTGGCCCGAATCCCGGACCATCGTGAATCCAATCTGTTTTCAATACGAGATTTATAGCGCATGTGGAAAATCTTGATCTTTTGGAACAATCGTTCTTGACTGAGCGTTCCAAAGAGGTATATTGGAGACATCATGGTTGGACGCCCCAAGGAATTCGATGAGCAAGAGGCCCTGGAGCGGGCGATGGAGGTCTTCTGGACCTACGGGTACGAGGCCACAAGCGTCCAGGACCTGCTCGATGCCATGGGCATCCACCGCGGGAGCATGTACGACACGTTTGGCGACAAGCACGCTCTGTTCACCGCGGCGATCAATCATTACGGCCGCACCATCACTCAGTCCGTCGAGGATACGCTGGATGGGCGTGGATCGCCGCTCGGCAATATCCGCAAGCTCTTGGGCCGCATGGCGGCTCCGGCGGCCGACGGCCAATGCCGCGGATGCTTGGCTACCAATACCGTGATCGAGCTGGCTCCGCATGACCCGGAGGTGGCGGAGGCGGTAAAGGCGCTGCTTCGGAGGGTGGAGAAGGCATTCCACCGGACTCTGGAGCGGGCAGTGGAGTCCGGCGAGCTTTCCACAGACGCCAACCCCCGGGCCCTGGCCCGCTTCCTGAGCTGCACCCTCCAAGGCCTCGTCGTCATGGGCAAAGCGTCGGCCGGCCGGTCAACGATCAAGGACATCCTCAACGTCACGCTGTCCGCCGTGGCCTGACGCGAAAATTTTTTGACACTTTATGGAATGAATGTTCCAGAAGTCGAATTCAGTCATAGGGACGACTCACAAAGCAGGAACCAAACAATGCTCACCACAACAGACAGAAATGCGGTACTGATCACTGAGGCGTCAAGCGGCAGAGGCCTGGGCCTCGCTGTCCGCGGATCTGCAGTATCAACCCTCACCACACAGGGAACCTTCGGCGCAGGCGAACCGACCATCGCCCCCCTCTCGCGCAATGGAACCCTCAATCACGGACTTGACTCCGAGGCAACGTGGCAGGGGGAAGGTGAAGGCGATGAGCGGATCGCAATTCTCTATGAAAATCGCCAATGGATGGAGGGACTGTTTCGCGAGCTGGATTTCCGCGGCCTTCCCTACCACGAGATCAACCTCGACGACGCCGCATTCTCTTTAGACACCCCGGACGACTACCCATTGGTTATCAACCGGGTCAGCCCCAGCTCATACCTTCGCGGCCACGGCTCGGCGATTCGGCTGGCCACGGGCTGGCTGGAGACGCTCGAGCGCTCCGGCAAGCGCGTGATCAATGGCGCCGCGTCATTCAAGGTCGAGACCAGCAAGATGGCCCAACACCTGCTGATTCGCAGCCTTGGCTTGCGGGCGCCGAAGACGGCCGTCTTCAACAATCGGGGAGCGGTCCGATCGCTGGTCCACCGCTTTCCATTTCCCGCCATCCTCAAGCCCGATACCGGAGGCAGCGGCGCATACGTTCGCTACGTTCCGAGCCCTGAGTACCTCGACCATTTGCTCAGAAACGAAGACGAGCTGTTCGGACCAGATCACGTTCTGCTCCTTCAGGAGTTCATCACCCCGGCCGACGGGACCATCGTCCGCACCGAGTTCGTGGACGGGGAGCTTCTCTTCGCCCTGAGAGTGCGGCCGGTGAACACCTTCAATCTGTGCCCTGCTGACGGCTGTGAGCGCCCGCCCGCCGGCCAATCCGAGGGAGACGGTGAGCCTGCGGTGGACTTTGAGCACTATTCCGACATTCCTGCTGCTGCCGTTGCCGAGGCCCGCGAGATCGTTCACAAGGCGCAGCTCGACGTTGGTGGGGTGGAGTACATCGAGTCTTCCGATGGTCATCGCTACTTCTACGACATCAACGCGCCCTCCGTCTATCGCCCCGATATCGTCGAGGCGTCCGGAGTCGACGCCATGACCAAGTTCGTCGATTTCATCGACCGCGAGTACCGCAAGGAGCAACGCAAGCGAACGGAATGCCTCGGCACGGTCGGCAGCGGCTTGAGGCTGACAGGATAGGACTGGTGTATCGCAAATAGTGGAAGTCGTTCACAAAACCTCAACCCCGTTTCTTGAAAGGAACACCTGATGTCAACTACCTGCTCCACCACAACGGAAACTGAAGTGTCAAAGTCCGCGGACAACCAAATGAATATTGACGCAATTTCATCCGTCATCCAGACTTATGTCCAAGGCGGACGCAAGGGCGATGCGGCGATTATGAAACCCGCGTTCCGCGAAGACGCCACGATCCATGGGTATCTGGGCGGCGACCTGCTTGCTGGATCAATCTCCATTCTGTTCGACTGGGTGGCCGAAAGCCCGGCCGCCCCGGATCTGGAGGCCACAATCGTCAACATTGATCTCGCGGACACCGTCGCCACCGCGCGGGTTGAGATCATCGGCTGGCTCGGCCACCGCTTCACGGATCAGTTCACGCTGTTGAAGGAAAACGGCGCATGGACAATCACATCCAAAGTGTTTCACACCCATTAACGAATGACCTCATATTCACTACCAAGACCAAACGAATGGAGACAAACCATGATTAAGACCATCCTCATCACCGGCGCATCGACTGGGTTCGGCCGCGACACCGCCGAAACTCTAGCCCGCGCTGGGCACAACGTGTTTGCCTCGATGCGTGATCCCAAAGCCAAAAACCGTTTACATGCGGACGCACTCCTAGTCCAAGACATCGAAGTCGTCGAGCTCGATGTCACCGATACCCAATCGGTTGATCGAGCTGTCGCCGCAGTTATCGCCAAGGCAGGTCGCATCGATGTCCTGATCAACAATGCCGGCGTCTTAGCGGCCGGCGTGTCGGAAGCGTTCACGCCCGAGCAGGCGACCTCGCTGTTTGACGTCAACGTCATCGGCCTACTTCGGGTGACGCGTGCGGTATTGCCGGACCTCCGTCGCCACAATGACGGCCTGATCATCAACGTTGGCTCGATCCTCGGTCGTGTTACCTTCCCTTTCTTCGGAATTTATGGTGCGAGTAAATTTGCGGTCGAGGCTCTGACTGACAGTTTGCGCCACGAAGTCTCACAGCTCGGAATCGACGTGGCTCTTGTGCAACCCAGCGCTTATCCCACGCAGCTGTTTGCCAGCGCGACTCGGCCAGTGGACCTAGGGCGGGTGGCGGAGTACGGCTCAGTGGGAGAGATCCCCGATGCCATGTTCCAACAATTCGATTCCATGCTGTCAGCACCTGGCGCACCGGACCCTCACGATATCGCCGAAGCAATCGCCAAGCTGATCGTCACTCCCAAGGGCGACCGACCAGCGCGCACCGTGGTGGGCGCCAGCTATGGCGCCGACACACTGAACGACGCTACTGAACCAGTTCAGGCGAGCGTGCTCCAGGCGCTTGGTCTCAGCTATCTTGCGACAGTTACGAGCGCACTCAAGAAGAGCGCGTGATCCCGCGCGCCGGGGTTTCGCCAGAGTTCTGGAAGATCCGTTTTACAACACTGGCCAAACGTAGCCATGAACTTGACATAGACAATCAACCAAGGAGATCAACCATGCCTCGAATCAACCCCATCAATCCCGCCAAGGCTGACAGCAGGGCAACCGCTCTTCTCGATGGTGTGCAAAGGAAGCTCGGAATGACCCCGAACCTGATGCGCACAATGGCCCAATCGCCGGCCGTACTGGACGCCTATCTCGGCTTCGGTAAAGCGCTTGGAGGTGCAAGCCTCAGCCCTCAGCTTCGTGAGCAGATCGCCCTAGCCGTGGCGGGTGAGAACTCCTGCGGCTATTGCGCATCAGCCCACACCGCCCTGGGCAGGAAGCTCGGCCTCGATGATGACGAGCTCAGCGCCAACCTCAACTCCCTCAGTCGGGATTCCAAGACCCAAGCGGCGCTCGACTTCGCTCAGCGGATCGTCGTCAAACGCGGCTGGGTCAGCGACGACGACCTGCAGCGCGTGCGAGATGCAGGATACACCGACGGAGCTATCGCGGAGCTTGTGGCGACGGTGGCGCTGAGCCTCTTTTCCAACTACTTCAACCACGTTGCACAGACGGAGGTGGACTTCCCACGCGTGCAAGTCCGCCAGCCGACCGCAGCCTGACGTCTCCTCACTCGGCCCGTGGAACCTAGCCGGTTCCTCGGGCTGTTCTCCATCTCGAAGTCAGAACGCATTCAACACACAAGGAGTAGAACAATGAACGACGCCACTACCCCAAAGACCATCATCGTTACCGGTGCTGGCAGCGGCATAGGCTACGCTGTCTCCAAAGCCTTCCTTGATCGCGGCGACAACGTCGTGCTGAACGGGCGCACCGAAACGAAGCTGCAAGATGCCGCTCAACAGCTCGGGCATGCGGACCAGATCGCGATTGCACCCGGTGACATCACACAGGCCCAGGCCGGCCAACTGCTCGTGGATACCGCGGTTGAACGGTTCGGCCGACTCGACGTGCTTTTCAACAACGCGGGAATCTTTGAGGCCAAGCCATTCACCGACTACAGCGCCGATGAGTTGAATGGGTACCTGGGCTATCTTCGCGGCACGTTTCTCGGATCGCAGGCGGCGGTCCAGCAGATGCGGCGAAACGAGGGCGGGGCGATCATCAACATCACGACGATCCTCGCACTCAACGGCGTCAAGGCGATTCCCTCCAGCGCGCCGATAGCAGCCAAAGGAGGCATCAACGCGCTCACCAAGAGTCTGGCTATTGAGCTGGCGCCGGACAATATCCGTGTGAATGCGGTGGCACCTGGGATCGTCCCCACGCCGCTCTACGGCGAGTTGAGCGACGAGCAGCGGGTAGCGCTCCACGCGATGCAGCCGCTGGGTCGCTACGGCGATGTGAGCGATATCGCCGACGCCGTACTCTACCTCGCCGATGCCTCGTGGGTCACCGGCGTGATTCTACCGGTGGATGGCGGTGTTGCGGCCGGTGGAGACGGAACAGCCGGCGCCGCGGCCGAGACCACGGTCGGAGAGTAGCCTGCGGGTTGTCGTCGTGAGGCGCAGACGGCCGTTTCGAATCGTGGATCCGCGCGAAATCAGGAATTCGAGCAGTTGCCAACCGGATATCGAACGATGAAACAAGCAACACGACATTATGTGAGCGACGTTGCCTTCACGCCTGCGGTCAAGGCGGTGCAAAACCAACTCGGGTCGCGCAACGGTTACGCCAAAATGGAGCGCGGCCGTGGCTGGGCGGAGAAGATCACCGATGATCTGCGCGAGTTCATCGCCCGGCGCGACTCGTTCTACCTCGGCACTGCCAGCGCCGCAGGCCAGCCGTATATTCAACATCGCGGCGGCCCGACCGGCTTTCTCAAGGTGCTCGATGACCGGACACTGGCTTTCGCGGATTTCGGCGGCAACCGCCAGTATATTTCCGTCGGCAACCTGAGCGACAACAATCAGGCCTTCATCTTCCTCATGGACTACGCCAACCGCCGCCGGGTGAAGATCTGGGGCTGGAGTGAAGTGATCGAAGATGACCCGGAGCTTTTGGAACAACTCGCCGACCCCAACTACCCCAGCAAGCCCCAGCGGGCGTTTGTCTTCCATGTCGAAGCATGGGACGTCAACTGCCCGCAGCACATCACGCAGCGCTTCACGTCCGAGGAGCTCTCGCCCCTCGTGGAGCAGCTTCACAGTCGAATCGTAGAACTGGAGGCTGGAAACCAGCGCCTCCGCCACACACAACAAGAACCCCTCGACGAAAAGGAGCTTCATCATGGCTCATGAGAATGTTCTGGAATTCACTGATGACAACTTCAAGCAGGAAGTGCTCTCGTCGGACAAGCCCGTGCTTGTGGATTTCTGGGCCGACTGGTGCCAGCCGTGCCACATGATCGCGCCCACGATCGACGAGCTGGCCGAGGACTACGCCGGCCGGGTCAAGGTCGGCAAGGTGGACACCGACGCCAATCACGAGGTCTCATTGGAGCTGGAGATCAGCTCCATCCCCACCGTCATGCTCTTCAAGGACGGCGAGATGGTCCGCAAGTTCGTAGGCGTCACCGCCAAGCAGCAGTTCACCTCCGAGCTGGACGCGCTCCTCGCCTGAGACCGGCCCAGTGGTGTCATTGAACGGATAAGGAATATGATCTCTTCACTAAGCCCGCATTCGCCGCATGAGGGAGGATCACGATGAACAACAACCCACTTCGTGGCTTGCGACGTATTCAAGCTGATTCCAACGACTCGAACCATCTACATTCTTTTGAACCGGATCAACCAATCCGTCACGACGCAGAACTGCTCGACGCCTATTCACGAGCGGTCGTTGGCGTCGTGGAAAAGGTTTCACCCGCGGTCATTGGCATTCAACCGCGTGGAAATCAGCAGCGCCGGGGATCTGGGTCGGGGTTTCTGATCACACCTGATGGATACGCACTGACCAACAGCCATGTCGTCCACGGACGAGAGATTGTGTCGGCAAGGACGACCGACGGCGACCGCCTCGACGCGGAACTGATAGGCGATGATCCGGCGACCGACTTGGCGCTCATCCGGCTCGCCGCACGCGATTTGCCAGTGGCCGCGCTAGGCGATTCAGACACGTTGCGCGTCGGACAGCTCGTTATTGCCATGGGCGATCCGCTCGGCCTTCACTCGACCGTCTCCGCTGGTGTCATTGGGGCACTCGGCCGCAGCATGCGCGGGCGAGAAGGCCGGCTGATCGATAACATCGTTCAACACTCAGCCCCGCTGAATCCAGGGAACTCGGGCGGGCCGCTCGTCAATTCGCACGGCCGAGTAATCGGGATCAACACGGCCATCATCGCATTGGCACAAGGGCTCGGATTTGCGATTCCGGCAAACACAGCCAAGTGGGTTGTCGGCGAGTTACTCAGCCACGGTCGAGTTCGTCGGCCTTATCTCGGCATTACCGCGACGGTCATTCCGATTCCACGATATCGTGTCCGAGAGCTCGACCTACTCAGCGACCGCGCCGTTGAAGTCGTGGCAATAGAACCGGGTGGTCCGGCATCCGCGGGCGGAATCTTGCCCGGTGACCTGATCGTCGCCGTCAATGAGCGCATCGTGACAAGCGTGGATGACGTACATCGGCTTATCAGCGATTTTAAGAACCACCCCCTGCTCACGCTGACAATTGTTCGCGGAAAGCGCAAACTGGATATCGACGTTCGACTAATCATTTTAGATTAACCGCTCTTGAATTCTCCGTCGCCGTTGTATCGGCCCGGATTTCCCAGATGACCTCGGCGTTCTTGAACAACCGACATGGTGTTCACCCTGTAGATTGCGATGAGTCTGCGCCTCGAAGCACCGAATGAGCGAGGAACCCAATGGGTGAAGTACGCAGCGACGCGTTGCGGGTACACTTGTGCTCGGCAAGCTCGGTGGTGGAGCCGGGTGAAAGTCAAATGGGAATTGTCGGCTAATCAGACTGCGGAAAGGCGGAGTACCGAATCATGAAAAACGTCCTGATTCTTATCGGAGTGATTGGTCTCGCGCTGTGCGGGTGTCAATCCGAAACACAGCCAAACCCAAACGTAGCCATCGAAGCGATCCTAAAGACCTACGAGACCGCGTTGAATGCCTCAGACACGGACGCCGTCCTAGCGCTCTACGCCGAGGACGGGGTATTCATGCCGACGGAGGCACCGACGGCAGCGGGCAAAGAGCAGATCCGCGCTGCCTACGAGCACGTCTTCGACACCATCAAGCTCGATATCACCTTCTCTATCGATGAGATCGTCCAGCACGGCGACTTCGCGTTCGCGCGTACCCTCTCAAGGGGCGAGGTGACCGTCCTGGCGGAAGGGGTTACCCTGCCCGAGGAGAACCGAGAACTCTTCGTCCTGAAGAGGACGGGTGATGACTGGAGGATCGCCCGATACATGTTCAACAAGATGAGTCCTCCGGCCAGCCGCTGATTTGCGCGGTCAGGATGCGACGGTACCATGTTGGTAGCGTCGCTAAGCTTTCGGTGTTTCGAGCGGATTCATGCATGAGATCGTTTGACGTTCGCATCGGTGGATCTGGAAGACAGGAGCCCTGATACGCTGGCTCGCGGAGGAACTACACGATGACCACGGATGAAGTCCTCACGCGGCTCGCCGAGCGCGGCCTCGCGCTTCCCGACGCACCGGCTCCCGCGGGAAGCTATGTCCCGCTGCGCATACATGGAGAGGTCGGATACCTCGCCGGGCAGTTCCCCATCGTGGACGGCAAGCCCGCGGTGACGGGGCGCGTGGGTGCGGAACGCACGCTGGAGGAGGGTCGTCGCGCCGCGGAGATCTCCGCGCTCAATGTCCTCGCCCAGATCCGCTCCGGCCTCGGGGGTTTCGAACGTCTTGTGGGGCTGATCCGCGTCGAGGGTCATGTCGCGTCCGCGCGGGACTTCGACGACCAGCCCGGCGTCCTCGACGGAGCGTCGGAGCTGTTCCTAGCCGTCCTCGGCGACCACGGCATTCACGCCCGGACCGCCTTCAGCCCCTTTCGGCTCCCCTGGGACCTGACCGTCGAACTAGTGGTCACGTTCGCCGTCGGGTCCGGGGACGACGCGTCTTCCTGACCGATCGTGTACAGGTCGGCGCATCCCTGGCAACAGAAGTGATATTCCTTTCCATTGGAGCGGCTCGTGACCGACTTCTCTTTGCTGATCCCCAGCCTCACCAGGGAACAGCCACATGTAGGGCAAACGAGCGTCTTCACGTCCTATCTCCCTTTTCTTGTGAAGGAAACAGCACAGTCTCGTGGCTACTCAGATGTCTTGGTTGGCCGGATGGCACTGGACGTATCGAGCACTGCGTTGGGAGGCATCACCATTCGCGATTCATCGAATGGTCTGCTGAATGACCAGTCCCGCACCTCAGGGAAGGATGCGTAGAGCGAACGGTCTTTGCCATAAACTGAGCATTTCGTCGGAACCGTAAGTCCATCCAGTGTCGCGAAGTCTTCGTACACAATAATCTCCGTCATCACATCGACGTCAGGCGGGAGGGCGTCGGCATAGGTGACCGTCAATTCGGCCGCGCGCAGTCGGTAGCTGTTCGGATCAACATACAGAATGTAGTAGTCGTCGGGTGTATCTCCCACGCCCGGTTCGAAGGTCAGCTTCACAGTGATGTATTCGGTTGGATCGTCCCAGAGTCTGGCGGTTCCTGGCTCACTGAGGTTCACCCCAGGGTCTGCCGCCAGCCAAGGGAGATTCATGAAATAGTAACTGAGGAGCGCAAAGAACCGGGGCGGAAACGGACCCTGCCAATTTTCGCTCCACGCCTTCTCCCCGTCCCAGGAAATCCGGGCATTCATCTCTGGGAAATCAAGGTAGGCACGACGTGGCCCCTGCTCCACCGTCACTCGATGAACCAAGGGGGAGTCAGCACCCGGGGGTAGCAAAGCGGCCTCGAAGCTCACCGACGGTGCCGATCGCCATTTCTCCAGCCCCCCATGTGCTGCGGTCATCCGTGCCACAACTTCCATTCCGGTAGTTGGTTTGGAGCAGCCAAACGTAGTCGACAACGCAATCGATAGAAGAACTAGCAGTCTAGCTGTCATAACCGCCTCCTGTAGCGCACCCGATTCGGTGATGCCCAGACGACGAGCTCCAGTGTGCCCATGAGCGAGCAACCCCCGGAAGAGCAACCCGTCGTCGATTGATTCAACATTCTCCATTTGACCTTCGCCCGGCTCCACCGCCGAGCTATCCGACCACGAGTGTAACAACCCCCCGGAAACCCAAGTTCCAGTCGCTTGCTTCTGACCGGAATCGACGGCGACAGGCTGAGTCCTGCCCCAACCGCCGCCCAAGCGGCCCGGCGCAGCCTTCAGAACGCCATTGTCTGCCACGACTCGGCCTCTCGACCCCGTCCCGCACCCAAGTTCGACATCAGGGCTTGAGACTGAAGGGCGGCCGAATATTTTGAGGGTACTGGTCATTGAGACGGCTGTCCCCGCTCGGCGAGGAATCCGGCGATGACGGATGCGGGAATCGCGAACGCGATGTTCTCGACCCCGCTACCGCTCAACTTGGAGACAACTAGACCGACCAAATCGCCGTTGCGATCCAACATCGGGCCGCCGGAGTTCCCGAGCGAGATCGCGGCATCGGTCTGGATCATCGCCGTCCGTGCAACCTCACCTGGCTTTCGGTGCGCTGACACGATGCCCCGGGTCACGGTCCAGCCCAACCCCAGCGGATGGCCGATGACGTACACCTCGCTCCCAACCTGCGACAGGCTGGTTCGCCCTAACTGCAACGGAACCCACCTAGCCGCAGGCCCCTCCACCTGAATCAGGGCCAGGTCGAGGCGGCTGTCTCTTCGCACCACCTTCGCCGGGAAGACCTCGCCGTTGTGAATCTCGATCTGCGGCTCGTCGGCTCCCTGCACCACATGAGCATTCGTCAGGATCTCACCTGCTGTCGAGACCACAATCCCCGCCGCTTGCCCACGGGCGGGCCGAATGCGGATCACGTACGTTTGTGCGTCGTAATAGAGGTCGCAAAGGTCGCACGTGCCCGGCGCGTGACCGACGACGTGCTCTCCCGGAGGTACTGAATCAAATGTGTAGGGTGGAACGGAACGGCAGCTCGTAATCAGAGCCGCAGCCAGCACCAAGGCGGCGGAACAGCCGATTGCATGAAAGTATCGGTTCATCATCTTCGTCGACATCTTTATGCCGGATGCTTCCGGCCGCATTCTAGCAACTTTTCACGTCCCCTCGGCGGCCTTCGGCCGGAAGGCCAGCCGTGCCCGGTTCACGTCGGGATATATCTCGAAGAGTTTGTTCAGACCGGTTACCTGTAGGACATCGGGCAGAGCGCCCTTGACCGAAGCGATCTTGACATCGCCGCCGTGGCGCTTCATGCGGTTGTGGAGCCGCACGAGCACCCCCAGCCCGTAGCTAGAGATGTAATCGAGCTTGTCGCAATCAACGATCATCTTCTTCAGCCCGGCATCGACGAGCTTCTCAATGCTCAGGATGAACTGCTCGCTCGTATCTGCATTCAAGCCGCCATCGGCCGTGATGATCAGCACGTCATTGTCGATCTCGTCGTAGTAGAACTCCATAGGCTCTGACTCTTTGCCAAGCTGCTAAGGGTCCGAGGAAAAGGGCACCCTACCAGCCCGATCACTGGCCGCATTGATGTTTCGGCCGTGCGACTGACCACTCGGACGCCTCAAGCGACAATCATGCCAATCATCTTGGCCATGACGTGCATCTTTTGGCCAATTGACTGTTGGGGCGGGTTGGCCGCGTTGTGGTGCAGCACCAGCAGCGTCTCATCGTCCTTGGCTGGGGCTCCTCCGCGATATGTGACCGCCGCAGCCAGCACGTCACGGCTCAGTTCCTGCGGCCGCGCAGTGTCCGTTTGACTGACCAGCTCAAGTAGGCCTTCCTCACCAAGGCGTTCGCCTTCGGGGTTCCTCGATTCGATGAGCGAATCGGAGTAGATCAACACCAGATCGCCCTTGCCGAGTTTGACTGCGAACTGCATGTAATTGGTCCCGGCGATCACACCAAGCGGTAGATTCATCACCGCCGCTGTGGCCCGTTGCGGCATGTCTGGGTCCAGCAGTTCCCAGCGTTGTGAGGCGGCGTGATACCACAGCGGCCGGGGATGACCAACGTTGCAGATGATCAGATGGTCCGTCGGCGCAAAGTAGGTCGTCAGTAGCGCGGTGGCAAATCGGCCGTCCCCAGCCAGCTTCGAGAAGTCACGGTTGAGCGCCCGGGCAAAGCGGGTCTGGTCCAGGGTGTTGATGTACTTGCGCATCAGTGATCGTAGTCGATGGGCCAACTTGCCCACGGTGGCGCCGTGGCCGGAGACGTCCGCAATCGCGAAGCGGGAAATCCGCCCAGCCCCGCACATGGAGACGTAGTGGATGTCGCCGCCGCAGGCCTCGCCTTCATATGGGTCGGCCGAAATCCAAGCATCGATCCCCGGGACGGAAATTGCGTTGTGGATTGCTCCGTTACCACCCCAGACTTCCATGCACTTTAGAGAATGCATCGACGGGTCAGGAGGTTGTGTAGTTGCAGCATACATCGTTTTCATCCAGTTCCCGCCACGCCATCACGGGTCACGACGAACAGGTTGCTGGTGATCGGATACGGAAGCCGTCGGAAAGCCATCTCCGCTCCTCTGCTGACCTTCGTGACGAACTCCGCCGGGGCACTCGACAACGCCAGGAACACATCGCGGGAAGGGATAGCCACGTAGAAGTCACCGTTGAGCTCGGGAGCCAGCCGGGCGTGGAGCGAGTTCACCAGCAGCCGCGCCGCGTCGTAGCCGTCCTGGGCGGCAACGATCGCCGCCCGGCCCCCCTCGATTGAATCCACAAGCTGCATCTGCAAATCCGGGATGTACCGCGCCAGGTTCTCGCGGGCGATCACGTCCAAATCTTCAGCCTGCACCCCCCACCGAAGTGTCTGCTCGATCGTGACGGTCACGGTGATCTGTGGCATGTCGATGACGAACACGATCACCGTGTTGTTGACGTAGGGGATGTGGGCGACCTGCTCCTTGTCCAGGTGCTCAAAGATCGTTACCGGCTGGATGCGGGGCTTGGCGACGGACAGGGGCAGCGGGACCACGCTGAGGGAGTCGCCCTCGATCAACAGTTCGAGGTAGTTCTCCACGATCCGCACACCGTGATCCGGCTGACGCTGGACCATCCGGTAAAGGTTCTCGAGCCTCAGGTACTTGCCATTGAGAACCAGATCGATCGGCCCGGCGAACTCGACCGCCCGTTTGGGAAACTGGCGTTTCAGGAATCGGGCCACCTGCTCGCCGAAGGCTTCGGGTTCTCGAGGCATGCGCGCCATCGGGAGATCCTCTGTCCGCTACTCTCACCTCAGAGGCTTCTTAGTTCTGTTGATGCGAGGTTGGTTGAAATCGTTGTGCAAGTGGAGTCTCTTGTAAAACCTCATTCGTGGAATGAGTGTTCCAGAAACCTGAGCAAAATGGCTGACAGACTTAGGCCGTCTCAAAGCGCGTCGTGCGCTGGCCTGCTTCAGCGGCCTTTCCGTAATCGTGGAATAGACGTTCTATGACAAGTGTTCTGTTCGAGGGAGTTAGCCGCACGACCAACTTCAACGACGCAGGAGCCTGAACATGTCAAGCGCTACCCCCAGCATGAGAAAGCTGTTTGCATTGGTAGTGGCTGCCGGCCTACTGCCGGTGCCGGCAGCGGCATTGGCTGAAGGTGGCCACCGCGGTCACCAAGGTCACCACGTTCAGCGAGGTCACCACGTTCAGCGAGGCCACCACGTTCAGCGAGGTCACCACGTTCAGCGAGGCCACCACGTTCAGCGAGGCCACCAAGGTCACCACGTTCAGCGAGGTCACCACGGCGGATTACACCTGGGCATCCGCCTTAGCCATCACGGCCTCCATTCCGGCCGCCACTACCGGTATGGCCACCGCCGCGGCTACGCGTCCTACAGGCCTCGCTATCGGTTCCCGTACTACGGCATTTACGGCACGGGACCGGTGTATCGATATCCCGAGTATGCTGCCAAAGAACATGCTGCAGACGGAGCGACGTTTGGTCGAAACGTTGGCAATCCCTATCGCATTGCGCCGGCCACGGGGGCCGCGTGGAATCTGCTGGCGGCCGATCGACCGGCTGATGCGCTTCGCGAATTCGGCCGCCACGCGGGCAGCGATCCCGAAAATGGGGTTCCTAAGGTGGGTTACGCCCTAGCGTCGGCAATGATGGGCGACCTGACCAGGGGCGTCTGGGCCATGCGACGGGCCCTGCGCTCCCATCCGCATTCGCTGCAGTACGTCACGATCAACGAGCAGCTTCGGCCGAAGGTTGAGCACATGGCCCATCAGTATGAGCAGACGCTGGATCACGCCACCCAGGATCCCGATGCGGCCTTCATGTTGGCGTCGTTGCACCATCTCTTGCGGAACACTGAGAAGGCTCACCATGCCATTGAGCGGGCGATCCGTGATGGTGACCACAGTGTCAGCGCCAAGAATCTCAGGCAATTGATCGAAAAAGTGGTTGCAGCCACCGCAACGTATGCATCGGGATCCGATCGTGCACCGGTCGAGCAATCGGCGCCCGGTGCCGAGGCCAACGACAACGACCACGATTATTGATCTGTGCCTGTGGTTCCCGCATGGGTCCCAAAGTCAGCCCAAGCCGAAGTCGTGATGCGTCAAGAGCTTGAATATGGTGTGAACTTCATCTCCGCAGCCCATCGCATGCGTGCCAGATTCGGGCCACAAACGACCCCTCGCCAGCATATCCAAGCTCTTGACACAGTGCGATTTGCAGTTGGGCTGAGTATTGGACCCATACGGCGTCGCGGATCTCCTGAAGCTTCTCAAGAAGTTTGTTCAGCACCTGCCCTTCAACGGTGTTGGTCACGACGAAATTGAAGATGCATCAATCCTTCGTCTGTCCATAGCGGTGTGCATGTCAGGGCTTAGGCAGAACCGCGCTGGTCTGGGCATTCATTCCCCGACGCAATCGGCGGGTAACCCTCTGCCGTCAGGTCTACAGCAGGGTGCGGTAGGCGAGGAGGTCGGCGTACATGCGGTGAAATATGGTGTGCTTGGCGTCGTGGAATTGAGCAATTTGGCCGGTGGCGGGGGTGATGGTTTGCCCTGGTTGGCTCATAGCCGACATCGCGTCGAGGACGGAGGGCTGATCCCCTGCCGCGACAGCGCCGAGGATTGCGGATCCGAGCAAAACCGCCTCGGCCTGGCGGCAGATGTGCAGCGATGCGTGGAAAACCTCCTGGACGTGTTGGAGGTCCTCCAACTGCTTCGCCACGTCATTGAGCCGGGCCTCGATCAGCACCTGCACTTCCCGGCACGGGGCCGCCGTCCCATCGCCAAGCTCTAGCAGCGAGGTGATGTCCTGAAGCGTAAACCCCGCTGCTTGGGCCGTTCGGATGAACCGAAGCCGCTGCACCGATTCCTCGCCGTAGAACCGATAGTTGCTCGCGGTCCGACCCGCCGGCCTAAGCAGACCCGCAGTTTCGTAGTAACGCACCGTCGAGGTCGGCACCTCTGCCCGACGTGCCAACTCGCCGATCGTGTAGCTCTCGATCATGACCCGCCCAACTGTATGACGTTGAACGTTGGTTCACGGTGGTACGCCAGGCGAAAGTTGGTTTGATACCTGCGGGTTGCCTGGTCGACCTCACCCCCAATTCGCCAGCAGCGCCAGCAGGTCGAGGATGCCGACGGCGCCGTTGTTGTCGAAGTCGGGCGGGGCGACGGGGTCGGTAGTCTCACCCCCAGTTGGCGAGCAACAGGAGCAGGTCGATCATGCCGACGGTGCAGTCGCCATTGAAGTCGGCGGGACAGTCGTCGCAATCATCACACGGACCCCACGCGGCCAGCAGCGCCAGCAGGTCAAGGATGCCCACGTGGCCGTCGCCATCGATGTCGCCGAGGATCGTGACGTCGAACGTGAAGTCGAATGATGCCTGCCCCGACCGGCTCGGCGGCACCTCGTTGTCGATGAACGACCCGGCTTGAACATCCAGGGTGTACACCCCCGGCTCAAGGGTGCCGGCGGCTTGGAGGGCCTGATTGTTGGTTCCACCGCCCGGCGGGGGCTCGACGGACTGTTGCAAGAGCAGGACGCCTCCGATCGGGCCCTCCCACAACCTGGCCAGAACAATGGCATCGACGTTGGCATCGGGGAATGACCCCGCGGTCATCCTGCCGTCGAGAGTGAACCTGCTCAACGACGGCAGCTCAAAGGTTACTTCGAAATAGGAGAAGCCGAAGGCGTGGACCATCCCCGGGACCGGGCCCTGGGCCTCGGTCGTCACGGTGCCCGAGGCGGTCATCGAAGCCGAATCGATCTGTGATTGCTGGCCGGCCGTCGCGCCTGCGAACCCGGAGTCGCAGCCGTGCTGGGTCTGAATGAATGCATCGAAGGGCTCGAATCCCGCTGCCGCTTCGCCGTCGAAGAAGGAGTCATCGCTGCACTGCGGGGCGTTGACAGACTCGGTGCTCACGAAACGGTCCTGATCGACCGGGATGATCGTTTGCGCTTCTGCTGTCCCGCAGGCCAAGAGCGCTGCAGACGCCGCGAAGACGCTAGCCGCGTTCACCGTAGATGGATGTGGACGCATATTGCTGATCCTCCTTTGCGCTGAGAAGAGGCCGCACAGCGGTGCTGCTCAGGCGGTCTGCCGAATCCTCGGCCGTTATGAGCCCCACCATGTGACCAGGCATGAGCGTTACGGCAGCAGTATACCACCGCTAGCGGCCCGGCTGCACTGTCTAGCCGAGATGAATGCGGCGGCGCAGAACACCTCGACCGCAGCGTTCAAGGACACGGCCCCCAGTTGGCCAGCAGGTAGAGCAGGTCGAGGATGCCCACGGTGCCGTCGCCGTCGAAGTCGGGCGGACCGCCGGGGTCGGCGATCTCACCCCCAATGAGCTAGCAGAGTGAGCAGGTCGAGAATGCCCACGTCGCCGTCGATGTCGAGGTCGCCCAGGCAGTTGTTTCGCGCATCGCCCCACGCTGCAAGGACGGCCAGCAGATCAAGGATGCCGACCACGCCGTCGCCGTTGAGGTCCGCGAAGATCACATCTTCGACGGGATCGAACTGGTATTCGTAGGCCCCCATGTCCACGACAACCGGCACTCCGCAGCCGGGATCAAAGTCGGCTTCGTCAGCGTTGAAGCGGGGATTGCCATCGAGGTCAACCGGGAACAGTTCAGCGGTGTTGCCGTCCCCGTCGTAGTCATCGGCGTCGATCGGCACGCCCCAGTTGTTCCCGGCGTCGGCACACGGCGAGCCAGCCGAGAGGTGGTAGTCCTCGTTGTCGGGATCGACGAACATCGGATCGGCGTCGATGTTGTTTGAGCCCGCGCCGAACCAGCCGTCTTGGACATCGCTGTAGTTTACAGTGCTCTCTGCGGTGCCGGCGTCCAGGATCTCGTCCCCGCTGTTCTCCCACAGGATGCAGTTGGTCACCGTCGGGTTGCTTCTATTGGTGTTGTATATTCCGCCGCCGTCTAAGCCGAAGGTCCCGTTCCCGCTGAAGGTGGAGTTGGTGACGGTGGGGCTGCTGTTGCCGTTATACATTCCGCCGCCGCGGTCGAAGGCCAAGTTCCCGGTGAAGGCGCAGTTGGTCACCGTCGGGCTGCTGACATTGTTGTACATCCCGCCGCCGTCGAAGTCGGCTGCGTTGCCGCTGAACGTGCAGTTGGACACGCTGACTTGGGTGGCTCCGGCGTTTCCCAGCCCGCCGCCGACTGAAGCGGTGTTGGCGGTGAAGTCGCAGTTGGTCAGAGTCAGGTTGCTATCGACGTTGTACATCCCACCGCCCGCGGCATCGTTGATAGCGACCGCCGAGTTACCGGTGAACACGCAGTCGGTGATGATCAGGCTGCTGTCGTGGTTGCTCATCCCGCCGCCGGAGCCGGCACTGTTTGCGGTGAAAGCACAGTTGGTGACGGTGGGGCTGCTGTTGCCGTTATACATTCCGCCGCCGGCCCCGTAGCAACTGACGCCGCCGAAGTCACACGGACCGCTGACCTGGTTCTTGCTGAACACACAGTTCGTGACCGTAGGGCTGCCGCCGAAGTTGAACATTCCGCCGCCGCGGTTGGCCGTATTTGCGCTGAACGTGCAGTTGGTGACGGCGGGGCTGCCGCCGGAGTTGTACATGCCGCCGCCGTCTTCGAACTTGCTGAGCGTATTGCCGCTGAAGGTGCAGTTGGTCACCGTCGGGCTGCTAGAGATGTTGCGCATTCCGCCTCCGCTGGGGCCACTTCCGCCTGTAATCGTAAAACCCTGGAGGACGGTCTCCGGCCCCTCGCCGCTGACGCACTTGACCACACTGTCATTCAGCCCGGTGGCGTCGATGGTGGTCACATCCGGGCCATCGGAACTGCGGACTGTGATGGCCTTGCCGAGGAAGTCGATTGCCTCGTTGTAGGTGCCTGGATGGACCTCCACCTCGTCACCATCCATGGCAGCATTGATGGCCTCTTGAATGGTCGGGAAGTCGCCGGGGACGTGGAGCGTGTCGGCGACAGTGGTGCCGCTGAGCAAGACACACACCACAGCGACTGTACAACGCGACTTGAACATGGCTGCACCTCCTTCGGGCAAAGAGGCCGCACGGCGGTGATGCTCAGCTTGTTGGCCGAATCCGTGGCCGCCAGCACCCCCTGATGCGGCCGGGCATCCGAACTCCGGCAACAGTGTACCACTGCTCACCGTCTGGCTGCAATGTTTATCTCGGGCGATTGCAGGGGCGCGGACCGTGTCGACCGTCGCGATTACGCGCACGGCCCCCAGTTAGCCGGCAGCGTCAGCAGGTCGAGGATAGCGACGGTGCCGTCGCCGTCGAAGTCCGGCGGCTAGGCTCGGCAATCGACCCCAAAGCGTACCGGGTAGACTACCCGAAACCGGGCGAAATCGGGTAGGTTCGGGTGCAACGCTTGCAATCGCCAAACCGGGTATGTACCCTGTTTTTCAACAGGTTACGGCCACTGTCTGATCGGGGCGAGCTGCCTCATAACCCGGAGGTCGTGGGTTCGAATCCCACCCCCGCTACTTCACTCAACCCAAGCGGAGCTAAGGTCTTACGCGGCTCTGCTTGTGTTGTTTTTGAGACGATTGATCAGCGGTTCGCCCAACCTGCTCCAGTCACCCTCAGGTGCTCGGCAAGGTCAGCAGGTGGAGTCTGCTGAAGGAGCGATGGCGGTGGAGATCGGCGGATCAGGCGCATGTGCCCCAGTTGGCGAGCAGTGTGAGCAGGTCGAGGATGCCGACGGTGCCGTCGCCGTCGAAGTCCGGCGGGCCGCCGGGATCGGTGCCCCACGCGGCAAGCAGCGCCAGCAGGTCAAGGATTCCAACGGCGCCGGTGCCATCCAGGTCCCACGGGCAGTTCGGAACCCAGTCGCCGACAGCGTACCAGGCGATCGCGTACTCTTCGCCGTTGCCGGAGTCGGTTACCTGCAGACGCTCTACGTGCAGCTCGTATTCGCCCGGCATGAGGTTGGTCTGCGAGATGTGCTCGATGTTGTCGACGACGCTGCGCGACGCGACGATCTCGACGCCGTCCCGGTAGAGGACGAGGTCGAGGTTGTCCTGCCGATCAGTGTTGCTCTTGTAGAAGAAGTCGCCTTGATCGATGACATCGTTCCCGTTGACGTCCTCCCAAAACGCGTGGCGGTCCCAAACGAGTGTGGCGTCAAGACGAGACGCCGTGGACAGCAGTGTGCCGAGCCGGTAGACGACCGCGCCGGCTGGGAACGGTCCCCCCACGGTCGACGTCACCTCTCCGAAGTCATACCCGGGCACGCCGGCCGACTCGGGCGCCTGCTCGCCGACCGAGTACATTGCATGGGCGCGCACCAGATCGAGAATCCCCGTGCCCTGCTCATCGTCAAGGGGCTGGGTTGGGGTGTTAGACCACGGACTCCCATCGGCGTCGAGGGCCTTGACCGCCGAGTTCATGATGATCGCCTTGATGACCCGGTGGTCGGTGCTCTGACCATTGTGCTTGCCGAAGTCGAGCATCTGGGCCACGGCGCCGGTGATGAAGGGCGCCGCGAAGCTGGTGCCGGCGAATCCCTCCAAGGCCGGGATCCCGTTGCGCCAGTCGCCAAAGGTTGTCACCGCGTTGGCAGAGTCGTTGCCGAGGAGGTCCGGCTTGCTGCGACCATCCAGGGTCGGGCCGTGGTCCTGCGGCCCCCACGCCTCCATCAGGTTGTCCTTGAGACCGCCGGCGGTCATGGCATTGCGGGCGGCACCCGGGGCCGTCGGCATGTCGAAGCCGGCAAGCTGGTTCACAGCCGGCACGCAGACGATGTTGCGGCCGTACGCCAGGTAGTCGGTCATCAGGTTGGTCACCGAGCCCTCCCCGGATTCTGAATTCTGCGATGACCCGAACCACCACGACCAACTCATGTTGATCACCTCGGCCCCATGCTCCACGAGGAACCCCGCAGCATCCAGGACATGAAGCACCTGGAGATCGGGAATCCCCGCGCGGTTGATGAACTCGGCCGTCACGTACCGGGCGTCTGGGGCCAGTCCGGTGATGTCGCCGTCATTCTCACCCCGGGCGAGCACGATCCCCATGACGGCGGTGGCGTGGCCGGCGTTGACGGGACCTCCGTCTTCCCCCAGGACGTTCTGGTTCGCCGCCACCAACCGCGGTCGGCCCTGGGAATCGACCCCAGTGAACCAGGGGTGGTTGAAGTCGAACGCGTCGTCCATCGTCCCAACGATGACGTCCGTCCCGTCCCCGAGAATACTCAGTCCTATTTCCGCGTTGACGAGGTCCCATTCGGGCGTGAGCGTGCCGGTGACCCCGAACTTCAGCGTGACCGTGTTGTCAGCCTCATTCGACTCGGCGATGGCGTCGTTGGCGTCGAGCGTGACCGTGACCGAGTAGGTGCCGCCGTGGTGCATCACCCAGGCGCCCCAATAGTGCCACCAGAACGTGGGCCCGTTTAAGCCGCATCCCCAGTTGATCGCCGGCGCATCGTGCTCCCAGCCGTTGACGACGCGCCGAATGGTGTAGAAGGTGCAAACTGGGTTCGAGTAGGAATAGTTGACGCGCACCCAGAACATCTTGCCCGCCTGCGGCGCCATCGGAGCTCCGTTGCCAGCGACAATCTGGATGCTTGTAATGGCGAGGTTCGGCAGGCCGCTTTCTTGACCTGCGGGCGCGGCTACGCCGCCCGGCGGCACCCACGGGCCGCCCGGTATCGCCGGGGCATACGACGGCTGCTGCCACCAGGCGCGGAGCTCCGGTTGATCCGGAGATCCCGCAGCTACGACGACTTCATCGCCATTCACGGCCGCGGCGGGCACGTTGATGATGTCGGCGACAGCGGTGTCGTTGAGCGTGACACATACCACGGCGACCATACAACACGGCTTGAACATTGCTGGACCTCCTGCGGGCGTAAAGGCCGCACGGCGGGACTGCTCCGCTTGTTGGCCGAATCCGTGGCCGCCAGCACCCCTTGATGCGGCCGGAGAATCTGTCCGGCACCAGTGTACCACGGCTCACGGTCTGGTTGCAATATTTATCTCGGGCGATTGCCGCGGCTCAGGCCGTTTCGCTTGCGACGTTCACGGGCACGGGCCCCAGTTGGCCAGCAGAGTCAGCAGATCGAGGATGCCAACGGTGCCGTCGCCGTCGAAGTCCGGCGGTCCGCCGGGGTCGGCGCCCTTCACCCCCAATTGGCGAGCAGCGCGAGCAGATCGATGATGCCGACGTTACCGTCGATGTCGAGGTCGGCCGGGCAGGGCTCGGGTGGATCGGAGCACGGACCCCAACGACTGAGCAGGATCAGCAAGTCCAGGATGCCGACCGTGCCGTCGCCATCGAGGTCGCCGACGACCGAGATCTGAAACGAGAAGTCAAATGACGCCTCACCTGCCAGCAGCGGCGGCACGTCATCGTCAATGAAGGACCCCGCGTCCGCCTGTAAGGTGTACACCCCGGCTTGGAGCGCCCCGGTCTTCTTAATGACCTGCGAATTGGGTTCGCCGCCGGGGCCCGGTACTACGGAGTGTGTGAAAAGCACCTGGTTTGCCGAGTCGCGCAGCAAGATCGTTGCGCCGGCAAAGATCACCGGATCTTCGGATGAGGCAGCGCTGATCAGACCGTCCAGCGCGAAGTTGCTGGCCGAGGGCAGCTCGAACGTCACCATGAAAAAGGAGTCGCCGAAGGCGTGGATCGTGTTGGGAATGGGTCCGCCGGCCTGGGACGAGCCGCTGCCGATGGCGGTCATCGAGGACGCGCCGATCTGCGACTGCTGACTGCCCGATCCGAAGCCGAACCCCGAGTCACAACCAAGTACAGTTTCTACAGCGCTGTCAAAGGGACCAAACCCTTCGGCCGAGTCCCCGTCAGCAGTCTTGCCCAAGCACTGCGGAACAATCAAAAAGGTGCTCACCATTCTCTGCTGATCGAGGGGAATCATCGTCTGGGCTGCAAGCTCCCCACAGACGAGCAGGATCGCAGGCGCGGCAAGAATCGCAAGAGATTTGGTGGTAGATGGCTGTCCACGCATTGCTGCTCCTCCTTCACAAAACACTTTCGACCGTCACCGCCGTGATCGCACTCGGTCGCCTCTCGGCAGGCGCTACGCCGCGGGTGGAGCCTGGGCTCCGTACCATTCTATATTATGTCAGCCCATCCCACCCACATTGCAGAATTGGGCAGAATCGCCCGGGCAAGATGGCTGAGTCGTGGCTGGCGGCACTGATCCGGCGGTGAAGGCCACATTGAAGGCGAGAGGCAAAAGAGTGTCAACGGACTTCAACGTCACTTATTCTCAGTGGGTATTACAATTTCACTCGAAGGACTCGCAGCAGCGGCGATGCCGGCCTGGAAACCCACCTTCTCAACGGCGACGATGAGGGATTCGTTCGACGGCTGGGTATCGGGATCGAGTGTTATGAGTGCTCGGCCTTGGGGATAGCTGACCGATGCGCCGCGCACGCCGGGCACTTTCATCAATGCACTGTGAACCACAGCTGCGCAGCCATCGCAAGTCATACCCCCGATGCGAAGCGTCGTCGTTGGGGCAGTGGCGGTGGTCTGGGCCGCCACCGCGGGGCTTCCCCTGGCAATCAATGACGCAACGTAGTGCGGGAACAGCGCCACAGCGAGCACGACAACCGTGCTGACCCAGAGCGTCGCCCGGTTGAAGCGTCTGAGCTTCGGCCTGGGCGCGGCGCAGGTCGAACACTCGGCCGATGTGCGGTTTCGGAAGTAGTTGAGGTAGAACCCCGTGCCGAGGAGCACGGCGGCAACCCCCAGGAACAGCGGCCGGGTCTTCTCGAAGGCGGCCGATATGCCGGCTGCCGATGCACCAAAGGCAAGCAGAGCAAGCGGCACCCAGCAGCACGCTGAAGCCAACAGCGCCGACCCCACGGACCCCCCGGCCGCCCACAATCCGCCGCGACCGCTGGGCATTTCGAGCTCGGTGACTTGGGGGACCGTCGCTTGGGCGCAGCCGTCGTTGGTTTCGCAGCCGGCCGGTGCAACCTCACCACTCGCTTCGCCACCTGCAGACGCGACGGCGGCGAGCAACATCTCGCGCGGTGGCACACCCGCCCCTTCGTAGGTCCTGCAACTGAATCCAAAGTCCGTCCGACTACGCGCGCTGGGTTGAATGTCTACGCCGTTGACCAAGACCGTGGGGGAGCCGAGGAAGCGGAGCCTAGCGGCATCATCGCCGCTGGTCACCTCGACCTCTTCGACCTCCGCGTCAAGGCCAAGCTCGGCGACAACGTGCCGGGCAAGGTCAACGGTGGGCAGGTGGTTCGGACAGCCCTCGAAGTAAAGAACTTGGATTTTCATCGCGCCATCTCCATTGCGGGCACCTGAGGCGGGGCGGCCGGGAACATTCCCGAGCCGGAAGCCTTGGCCCTGGTACATAGATAACGGCCTTGAACGGGGGTTCAACGTTCAAGGAGATTTCAACTTTTGTTGTTTTTTCCTCCGCGGCGCGCAGTCCGAGAGGTTGGGGTGGCTGACACCAGTTTGAGATTCTCCATCACCTCGCATCGGCCTTTCGCCTCGGCCTCGCGGCAGATGTGCAGCGAGGCGTGGAGAACCTCCTGGACGTGTTGGAGGTCCTCCAACTGCTTCGCCACGTCATCGACCCGGGCCTCGATCAGCACCTGCACTTCCCGGCACGGGACCGCCGTCCCATCGCGAAGCTCTAGCAGCGAGGTGATGTCCCCAAGCGTAAACCCCGCGGCCTGGGCCGTTCGGATGAACCGAAGCCGCTCAAACGCATCCTCGCCGTAGAACCGATAGTTGCTCGCGGTCCGACCCGCCGGCCTGAGCAGACCCGCACGTTCATAGTAACGCACCGTCGAGGTCGGCACCTCTGCCCGACGCGCCAACTCGCCGATGGTGTAGCTCTTGATCATGACCCGCCCAACTGTAGGACGTTGAACGTTGGTTCACGGTTTTACGCCAGGCGAAAGTTGGTTTGATTCCTGCCGGTTACCTGGCCGACCTCACCCCCAGTTCGCTAGAAGCGCGAGCAGATCGAGGATTCCCACGCTCCCATCGCCGTCGAGATCAGCGGGGCATTCGCCCTTGGCTGGGCAATCACCCCAGGCGGCGAGCAGGCTTAGCAGATCGAGGATGCCCACGACGCCATCGCCGTCAAGGTCGCCGGGGATCGAAGGGGCGACGATCGAGAACGGAGCGGCGCTCACGTCATAGTAGTCCGTGCCGCTGTTGTCCATCCTCACCCGCAACCACACGGAGTCATCCACCACGTTGGGGACCGTCCAGTCATAGGTGTGAACGCTGTCCACTGCCCCGCTGCCGGGTGGCAGGTTCATGGCGATCGTGGTCCACGGCCCGTTCGATCCGGTGGTTGAGTACCACAGGTCCCAATTCTGCAGGTTGTGCGCGATTTGGATATGCCAGGTGACGGTGAAGCTCGAACCAACTTCGAGCTGCTCACCTCCATTTGGATCGTCAAGAATGACATGAGCACGAGCCGAACTCACGAACAGAGCCAGGACCGCTGCCAGGAGAATAATCTTGTTGGACCTCAAGAATGCCAGTGCGCTCATAGGACTGCCCTTTCCTTACGCTTGGCGGCGCGGGTTTGCCGTACGCGACCACCCATTATTGAACATCGATCAAAAGGCGATATCCCTCGCCGACAATGAACCGCATACTTGACGAGGCAGTTTACACCGAACCGGCGAGCGGGGCGACTCCTTCTTGGCAATACCACCGCTGTCGTTGAGGCGAGTTCGCGGCGCTCGTCGGCTCTCCCAACCTGCTACAGACAGTCCCAGTTGCTGAACGGGGCAAATTGGTCGAGGACGCCGACAGACCCAAGGCAATCGAGGTTGGTGTGGCCGGGCCCAAGCGGAGCAGGGGCTGGGGTGCCAGGTGGTCAGCGGCGCTGGCAGGTCGAGGATGCCAGCGACGCCGTCACTGTCGAAGTTGGGGCGGCGGAGATTCGGCGAAAAGCGGCCGAGTCACGGACAGTGACCACAGTGCTGACTCGGGCGGTTTCCAGCGTGAGGCAAAGCGAGATCGTGGCGGCGCGGGCGAAGTAGGCTGGGACCACCCGGGAAGGCCGATATGCACGGTCGTTTCTGGCTTGATAACGCTCGGTAGCACTCGGTTCTCCCAGGATAAACTCAGATAAGCCTCTGAACCGGCCGTGACGTGCTTGGTTGCTCCTCAAGCGGCGTTGTCAGTGGGGAGTTCTCCGTGAGGTCGCTGCGCCTGCAGGAAGGTTCGATTCCGTCCAGTTGCCTTGGCTTTGTATAGAGCCTCGTCTGCCCGCTTGAGAACATGCGATTCATCCTCAGGAATTGACGCACAGTACAGGGCTGCACCGACACTGACGGTGACCTCGCCATAGTTCGCATTCAAGACATGTGGTATGCCAAGGCCTTCGACGCTTGTGCGCAGGCGCTCGGTCACGGAAACCACAGCGTCTTCGGCAACATTTTCGAGCAGGATGACGATCTCCTCACCGCCATAACGAGCAATGAAGTCATTTTCTCGCAGTGCTGATCGGAGAGCTTTGGCCACGGATCGGAGGACTTCATCGCCGGCGGCGTGGCCGTAGTGGTCGTTATACTTTTTGAAATTATCCACATCAACCAGACACAGAGCATACCTACCGGTGTCTATATTGACTCGACGGTGCAGATCAGCGTGATAGTCGTCGAAGACTGCGCGGTTGCAGATCTTCATCAGCCGGTCGGTACGAGCAGCGCGAATGAGCGCATCGTGGGCGTCGGCGACGCCGTGCCCTTGTTGCCGACGCTCCATGACCGCTGCGATCGCTCGGCGGTGGGACTGTGACAACGCCTCTTCGATCCGTCGTTTCAGGGTCTCGCCCCTAAACGCTTCGTGCTTGGCGATGAAGTCAATGCAGCCGCCTCGAAAGTCGGCAATGGCGACTTGTGGATCACGGCTGGCCGAAAGGCCGATCACGGCGGTGGTCAGGAGCCGCTCCCCGACTTGTTCAAGCACATCGACACCGTGCCCGTCAGGAAGGTTGTGATCCAAAAGCACGCAATCGTAGCGTGATTCCCGCAGCAGACGACATGCGTCAGCAACGGTGTGAGCAAACGTTACCTCGATCGGATCATCCTTGGTTCGCAGCAGACAGTCCTTGATCAATTCGCAGTGGTCCAGGTCATCATCGACGACCAACACCCGGAGCGACCTGCTCTTTCCAGGTGGCTGAGCCATCTCGGAGGTCGTGCGCGAGCATCGCGGCGTGCTCGGGGGTGTCTTGTTGCCCATCATGCCGCCGCCGCTGCTTCGTTTGCTGCGCTGTGACTCTTGTGCGCTGGCAGTTCGACAATGGCCGTCGTGCCGGAGTGTCCGTCTGACTCCAGCCACACTTGCCCCCCGAATGCCTCGACGTACTTTCTGACGATGGCTAAGCCGAGCCCTGTTCCCGGCTTGGACGGGCATGCTCGTTTGAAGGGAAGAAACACCTCATCCAACTGCCGCTGCGGTATGCCCGGTCCGTTGTCCTGCACGGAGATGCGCACCATGGGGCCACTCTTGGCGAGGTTGATCTGCACCGTCCCGTTGCCTTCGGCCTCGATGTACTTCAGGCCGTTGCCAATGAGGTTTGTCAGGACCCGGAACAGCCCTTGGGGCTCCGCGAGGACAGTTGCCGAGGCGCCCTCAAGCTGGATTCGAACTCCTTTGTCCGACGCAGACGGGCCAAGCTCATCAAGGACGCCTTGGATGACATCAGTAACCTCAACCGGAACAAGCGTGATCGCCTCATTGCTCGCACTGGCATAGAGCATGAGATCGTCGAGGATCGCGGCCATTCGACCGGCGGATGATCCGATCCGATCAACCCACTTCATCACATCCCTGGTGCCTGTTTCACCAAGCTGTGCGCGAACGACATCGATCGCTCCGGAAATGCTCGCCAGGGGCGCCTGGAGATCGTGGGTCATGGCGTAGGCCAGCTGAATGATCTCACGATTCCGCGCTTTGAGCCGCTCCTGGGTGATCTTTATTTTGAGCGCGGCGCGAATGCGAGCCCTGATGACGGCATCGGCAAACGGTTTGGTTATGTAGTCACTTGCTCCAGCGTCGAGCGCGACTACAACATCCTCCGGCTTGTCACGTCCGGTCACCATAATGACCGCAAGGTCATCGTATTCCTCCCGTTCTCGAATGGTTCTGAGTACCTCAATGCCGTCCATCCCGGGCATGCACCAATCGCACAGAACAACCGCAACGTCGTGCCCTGCGAGCAGGCGAAGCCCCTCTTCACCGCTCGGTGCGGTAAGGACTTCATAGCCTTCGCGCCGAAGCACACGTTGCATTGCCTTGAGCAGTGCGATCGAGTCGTCGATAAGCAGGATCGTATCCACCATTACGTGCTCTCCTGATAGGGGTTTCCGTCTTTGCGACAGCAGCTGACGGACAAGCCGCGGTCGAGGTATCGGGACCAATAGTGAAGCAGTTGCAACCAGTGTCCGCCGCGTTGGGTACTCTGTAATGCTCGTACGATCATGAAAGTCCTCTTCTCAGCGATGCCGAGGCAGAGAATGCGCGGCGATCACGCGGCGGCGCTGCGCTCACGAGGCCGCGTGTCCGCGCGAATGCGCCCACAGGCGGCAAGCGCTCGGTCGAATCGATTCACCTTCGCCGCCGATCGGGCCAATGAGTCCCACGTCTCCTTCGCTATTCGTAGAAATGTTGATGCTATAGCCGGATCAAAATGTGTACCCGCCTCATCGGCGATAATCGCGAATGCCTGATCATGGGGCATCGCGTCCTTGTACGGACGGTGGCTTCGCAGGGCATCGTAGACATCAACGACTGCGAAGATTCTGGCTTCAAGCGGGATAGCTGTTCCTGCAAACCGCTCCACATAGCCGGTCCCGTCGAATCTCTCGTGGTGGTAGCGAGGGATCGCCAGGGCATGTTTGAGATAGCCGATGCCTTGGAGCACGCGATGACCAATCACGACATGTTGTTCGATGATCGTTCTCTCCTTCTCGCTGAGCGAACCGGGCTTTAGCAGAACCGTATCCGGAACGCCGATCTTGCCGATGTCGTGAAGCAGTGCGCCTCGGTACAAATCCTCGAGCTTTTCGGGAGCGAGACCGACTTCTAGCGCGAGGTAGAGGCAGTAGACAGCGACTCGGCGAGAGTGCCCTCCCGTTCTATGCTCACGACTATCCAGGGCGAGCACCAATGCGTCCAACATCTCCTCGTGGGCCGTGTGCAAAGCTTCAGTGCGCTCAAGCACCTTGCGCTCAAGCAGTCGGCTCCACTGCTGCAGGTCGTCGCGCTGCCGGCTGGTCACTTCGTGCAGCCGACGGATCTCCTGCTGCAACTCGTACCGCCGCACCCCTTCGCGTACCACGGTGCGGAGGTGCTGATTATCCCACGGCTTCAGAAGAAAGTGACTGACTCTGCCCTCGTTGATCGACCTCTGAGCGATCTTCAGGTCGGCGTGTTGCGTCAGCGCGATGCGTATCGCGTCGGGTCGAAGCTTGATGGATTCGGCAAGGATCTGCGGTCCGCTCATGCCCGGCAGCCTTTGGTCACAGATGATGACGGCCACCTCCGTCTGCGCGAGAATGTCGAGGGCCTCCGGACCGCTCCCAGCCAGGAGTATCTCGCACCCCTGCCCGGTGAGCGCCCGTCGAAGGGAGCTCAGGACGTTCGGCTCGTCGTCGATGAGTAGAATCCTGGCTGCCATGGCACGCGCTCCTATGCCGGTTTCCTCTTGCGATCTCGAATTGCTGCGGTGAGCGTCGCGACCAGCCTTTGGGAGTCCCACGGCTTGGCGAGGATGCCGGCAACATTGGGGGCGTTGACCAGCCTTACCACGCGCTGCTTGCTCGCGTTGCCGGTGAGGATGATGCAAGCCACGTCCGGAGCAGAGCGCCCCAGGCGCTCGACCAGTTCCTCGCCGGAGATTCTGGGCATCATCAGGTCGGTCACCACCACGTCGATGTTCTGTGTGGTCACCTGGTTCAGCGCGTCCCAGCCGTTGTTGGTTGCCACAGCTTCAAACCCGGCGCGGCGAAGATCCCGCTTGAGTGCGTTGCATACGAACGGGTCATCGTCGACGATCAACACTTTGATCTGGTGCTGCAACCGAGGGGGCTCGTTACGACTGATTCGTTTCTGATCATCCAACGAATCGGCAGACAGGCCTGTCGGACGCTCAATGGGCGGCCTCGTGATGTCATCGCGCTGGGGCACGTCCCCAACCTCGCAGTGCGCTTCGACGCTTGCTACTGGCGGCTCCTGGGTGTTGTTGGCGGGGGTATTTGCGATGCATCGGACGAATACGGGGCCGAGCATGAGGCTGACGTCGCTCAGAATCCGCACGCGCTCGATGAGTTGCTTGGTCAGGAGAGTTCCAGCCTTCAGCAGGAGCACCCCATCGATGTTGTGCAGGTCGCGCGAGAGGATCATTCCATCGCTGATCTGCTTGGGCGAAACCTCGATCTCCACATCTTCGGCCGTGTCCGCTCCGATATTGTCAAGGTACTCCAGCAACATTGTGACGAGGGTAGGGTCGAAGGAGGTCCCCTGGCCTTCGAGGAGGGCCTGCCGGCCGGCCTCGCGCGAAACCTGTGTTGGCTGTGCGGAGGAGAAGACGGCCTTGTCGTACCCATTGGCCACCGCGATGACGCGCGACGCGAGCGGGATCTTCCCACCGATCAGCCCATCGGGATAGCCGCTGCCGTCATATCGCTCGTGTTGGTGGCGAACGGCACGAGCGATCGTCTCAAACCCACCTACGCGCGACAGGATGGCATAGCCAGCCTCAGGATGCCGCCCGTGATGGTGCGCTCGCGGACCGCCGGCCTTTCGGGCTTGGGATACACCATCTGCGGTGATCCGTGAGATCTTGCCAATATCGTGCAGGTGTGCGGCGAACTCGAGGTCACGCAGCTCAGCTTCATCCAGATCGAGTTGCGAGGTGAGCTGGCAAGCAAGCCGCGCCACCCGCTTGGAGTGGATCCCCAGACTCGGGCTGTACGCCTCCAGCATGCCTGCCATCACCGCGACCGTGTCGCGCAGGGATTGCTCTAGACGACGTTGAAGATCGAGGAGATCTGCGTTCTGAGCGCGAAGTTCCTCGGTCCGTTGGTGAACCTGCTCTTCGAGCTTGCGGTTCCATTCTTCCAGCTCAGCCTTTTGTTTGCGGGTGAGGGCTTCGAGCCTTCGATTGTTCTGAATCATCTGATGGGCTCGTACGCCCTCGCAGACCACAGCCCGTAGATGTTCGTCGTCCCAGGGCTTCAAGAGGAAGTGGTGGACTTTGCCGTCGTTAATCGACCGTTGCGCAGCCGAGAGGTCCGTGTAGCCGGTGAGGGTGATGCGAAACGTATCAGGGCGGATTTTCGCCGACTCCGCGAGGACCTCTGCGCCCGTCATGCCGGGCATCCGCTGGTCACAGATGATGACGGCAATGTTGTGCTGGGCGAGAATCTCCAGAGCAGCAGGACCGTTTCCCGTGAGGTGGATTTCGTTCGCCACCGGCGGATCGCGGCGCAGCAATCGCTTGATGGCCTGGAGGATGTGCGGCTCGTCGTCAACAACCAGAACAGCGTCGCTCATGGCAGCAACTGCTCCTCGATCCACTTGAGATCGAACACCGTAAACAGCCTGGGGATGTGGCACACGCCGGTTTTGGGGTCGCACTGTCGAGGGGCCTCAGTTTCACTGGGATCAATGAGAATCACGATCCGGCGACGGCCTTGCCGCGCCAGCGCCAATGCGATCTGGGCCGCATCGGCCAGCTCCTGGGGTGACAAATCAACCACGACCAGATCGTCTGGCGACAGATCGCGCTCGACATCGTCCGGCGCGACGCACGTCACCGCGTAGCCGTGATGCTCCAATAACAACTGACTAATGTGCCGACTGCTCACATCCTTCCGAGAGATCCAGACGGCGCGCTTCGACGTCGATGCTGCCGGTTTGTTGTTCGCTGCGTCTGCGCCGGCAAACATCTCGGTCGCCTCGTCCACTCGGCGCTCGAGTCGTTCGAGGATGCGAAACTGATCGGACTCGGAGAGCCCTAACAGCTCGGCCGAGACCACCGCACGCCGGAAGCGCCCCACGGGTAGGTCGAAACCAATTCCGAGCATGTGGGCGAAGGTGTCGGCCAGAATGACGACCGCGAGCAAACGAGCCTGGGGATCATCTGGGCGAATCTCCTGCTGGTGATGTTGCCGGACGACACGACACAGCGCTTCGGGCAGCCCCCATTTGGTCAATATCTTGCATCCAGCCTCGGCGTGATCGATTCCGAAGTGTTGCCGCTCGAGCGTCAGAAAACGGATCCCCTGACCCTGCTGGCGAAACACGACCCGAAGAGTCTCCGGCTGAAAGATGGCCATTGCCAGCTGGCCAATATCGTGCAGAAGACCGGCAACGAAGGCCTCCTCCGAAGGCTTGAGGCCGAGCTCGCGGGCGATAAGCTCACTGGCCGACCCAACCGCAATGGAGTGGCGCCAGAGGGTTGCATGTTCGGGAACGTGTGATACCGGCGAGGCCAAAGCATCGCGGGCACAGATCCCCAACACGAGGTTCCGAACCGCCACCGACCCCAACATCACGACCGCGCGGCTGACTTGGGTGACCTGGCGACTCATGCCGTAGAAGGGGGAGTTGGCCACGCGAAGGACCTTCGCGGCGACCGCCGGATCGCCCGAGAGCACCTTGGCCACGTCGTCCGCGGATGAGTCCGGCGATTCAGTCACGGCGAGGATGCGCTGCACGATCGTCGGCAGTGGAGGAAGACTCTCAATCTGATCAATGAACTTCGTCTTGGTCGCGGTGGTCATGCGACCTCCTCCCACAGGGTGAATACGCTGCCGCGGCTGGCGCCGCCGTCGCCCAGTTGTCTCCTACGCCATTGGATGGGTTTTCCTTCCAGCTCAAGGCGGCCCGACGTGTCGCGATCACTCGGAGTTCCCTGTGCGATCAGCGCTTCGTGGAGTTCGTCCGACAGAGCGTTACAGGCGGCGATCCCGACCAGCTCCCCGCTGGGCGGGCGCACGATCTCTTTCGCCCGGCGGTTTGCGCCGACGATGAGCCCGTTCTCATCGGCAGTGAGCACACCCACGTCGATCGCTTCAAGCAACTCCTGGGCAAACGTCAACCCCGTCGTCGCATCCGCGGCTCGTTGATCGAGCAGCTCGTTAAGTTCGCGGAGTTTTTCGTTTTGCTTGTAGATCTCCTGCGTCAGCCGTCTGTTTTCAGCCTCAAGCTCATACTGCTCCAGAGCTCTGCGGACGTGGAGCTTGAGCTCCTCGTCATTCCACGGCTTGGTGAAGAACTTATAGATCTCGCCTTCGTTGATGGCGGCGATGAGCGTGTTGACCTCGGAGTAGCCGCTCAAGATCATGCGAAGGGTGTCCGGCCAATGACGCTGGATCTCCCGAAGCAATTCGATCCCGGTCATGCCCGGCATGCGCTGATCGGTGATGACCAGTTGGGCCGGTTGCTCTTCCATGAGCCGTAGCGCCTCTGCGCCGCAGTTCGCGGTGACCACCTCATACGGCTCACGGCGGACCAGCCGGCACAGTGAAGCCAGGATGTTCTCCTCGTCGTCCACCAGCATCACGCGCCGCGCGTGCGGCGCAGATGCCTGACCAGCGCAACCGTCGCTGCCGGGCGCGAGCGTGCTGGGCGGATGGGTGGAGGGCGAGGTCGGCCGGATCGTTTCAGGCTGCGAGCTCATGGTGCCTCCCCTTTGGTTGGGGCGCTCCTTCCAGCGGCAGCTGGATGCGAAACGTCGTTCCCTTGCCGACTGTGCTCGCAGCGCTGATTCGCCCGCCGTGGGCTTCAACAATGGTGTAGGCCAGATGCAGTCCCAATCCTGTACCCTTGCCAACCTCCTTGGTCGTGAAGAAGGGATCGAAGATGCGGTTGAGCTGTTGGGCGGGGATTCCACAGCCGGTGTCCGCAATTTCAATCCAGATGTGTTGGTGGTCTTGGCCGGTTCGGACCGTGATGGTGCCCCGCTTCTCGATGGCTTGGGCCGCGTTCACCAGTAGGTTGAGGAACACCTGGCCGAGCTTTCCGCCGTAGCACGAGATGGCGGGGATCTTGCCATACTCGCGCACCACTTCAGTCTTGTACTTCAGCTCGTTCCAGGCCACGTTGATGGTCTTGTCGATCAGCTGGTTGATGTCCTCCTCGGCGAGGTCGGGGCTGTCCAGATGCGAGAAGTCGCGCAGGTCCCCCACGATCTGTCGCACGCGATGCGCCCCCTCAATCGACTCGTTGATCAGATCGGCAAGGTCTGACAGCACGTAGTCAATCTCCACCTCTTCGAGGATGCGCTTGACCTCATCGGCCTTGGTGGCGACGCCGGGGTTGCTGTGATCGCACTCGCAGCGCAGCTCGTCGTATGCCCTCAGCACACGCTCGATATCCCTTGCATACTTTTGCAGCGAGTTGAGATTGCTGGAGATGAACCCGATCGGGTTGTTGATCTCATGGGCTACGCCGGCTGCGAGCTGGCCGATCGACGCCATCTTCTCCGCCTGCAGCAACTGAAGCCGCTGGTCTTCCACCTGCTTCGCCAGCTCGCGCTCCTTTTGCATGTGCTCCTGGGTCTTGGCGAGCTGCGCCGCCAATTCGTCGCGGCTCCTCCGAAGCTCGTCTTGCAGATGGCCTATTCGTGCATGGGCCCGAACACGCGCGATGACTTCCGATTCATCGGAGGACTTATTGATGTAGTCTGCGCCACCTGCCTCAAACCCACGGATCTTCTGCTTTGTCGCTTCTTCGCCAGTGACAAAGATGACCGGGATGTCGCGCGTCGCCGGGTCTGCCTTGAGTGCCCGGCAAACCTCAAACCCATCCACCTGCGGCATCTGAACGTCCAGCAGGATGACATCTGGGTGTTTCGACTCGACCACCGACAATGCTTCCGTACCGGATGATGCCGTGTGGACATTGAACTCGTCGCCTCTCAGGTATCGTTCGATTGTTTTTCGGCACACCAGGCTGTCGTCTACGACCAGAACGTCGTACCTCACCTCGGCGGGACGATCTTCTGTGTTCGAATCGATGTGTCCATCTCGAGTCATCATCCAACATGCCTCCGAATTGAAACTGCTGTTACCGGGCGAGGCCGATCACGTTCGAGCGTCTCCGTTTCGATCCCGCTCCCGGAGCCGATGTTGTTGTTCCAGCCATGCTTTGGGTTCCAGTCCCAGGGCGTCAGCGACGGTGCGCCGCAGCTCACCGTCATCCCACGGCTTGGAAAGCAAGCGGAAGATCTCGCCCTCGTTGACGGCGGGAATCACCACCTCTTCGTTACTGCAATGGGCGGTCAGAAGAATCCGCACCGTGGCCGGGGCGATCGTCGTGGCCTCCCGCAGCACCTCCAGGCCGTCCATGCCCGGCATCGCTGCGTCGCAGATCAGCACGTCGATCTCTTCCTGCTCAAGCAGATCGAGAGCGTCCCAGCCGTCGCTCGCAAGTAGCACACGGCAGTCGTATCCGTGAAGCACTCGGTCCAACGCGTTGAGAACGTGATGTTCGTCATCCACACAGAGCACTGTCGGTAGACGGACCGGTTGATCGCGCAACGGCATCGTCAAATCTCCTTGGTTGGGCGGCGTGGCAATGATGTCGAGGCGGTCCGACCGATTGAGGCGAGACCATGGTCTGGGACCATCGACGGGCCCGGCATCGTTCCATCGAGCTGGATAAGGTCGCAACGCTGCGGCAAGTGGTTCCCCGCCGGCATACACTCCGAACGATCCTCGACTGCGAGGATACGCGGGTGACGTCTCGGTCGCGACAGCGCAATAGATTTGCGGATGTGACGGTCGCCCATGGACCGATCCCCTAGCAGTCGCGCATTCGTGGCGCGGTCTGATATCTCGGGGCGGGCCGCGAGAGCAGCGTCTGCCCCGTCCTTCCCTCCATCGGCTTCAGCCGTTGCTCGCTTGACCCAGAGGTTGCCGTTTGGCCCGATCGGAAGCCCAGCGGCGTGGATTTTTCGGTCCTTCGCCGGAGAGCGCAAATGCGGACCTCCCACGCGTCTATGCGGCCACATCCCGAAGGCTCAGGCGCTTGGCGAGCCTCTCCAAGCGCTGGATCTGTGTGATGGATTCGCCAATCGCGTTGGAGGAGTCCAGCGCGACCATCACACGGTCAGCCGCCTCGGTGAGCGGCGCGAAACCATATCCGGAGCCCGTGGCCTTGAGGGTCTGGCAGATGCCCCGCACGGTCTCGAAGTCGTCTTGCTGAATCGCCGACCTCAGCTCGTGGATCTTCCGCTCGACTCGCTCGATGTAGGTCGCAATCGTCTTGGCCATCCCCGCCTGGTCGCCGAGATCGCTGTAAATGGGCAATTCGTCGGTGGTGGCTCCAGCGATCTCCAGCCATTTCGACAGCACCTTGAGAAACGTTGGTGGATCGTACGGCTTGCGGATGACCTCGTTGGCGCCGGCTGCGTTGGCATTGTCAATCCGTTGAGGGTTTGTTTCGACGGTGAGGACAATAATTGGGCCGCGGAACCCGATTTCCCTCATCGAGCGAATGGCATGTTCGCCCAACGTGTCCCCGAGATTGAGATCGCAAATCACGACGTCGAAGGAGTGCCGCTTGAGTTCATCGAGTGCTCCGCCGACATGACCTGCGACAACAAGCTCCACCGCGGTGTCGCGCAGGTGCAGCGCAAGAAGGTCACCGTCTATTTCCTGATCGTCCAGGAAGAGGACCCGGCCGGCCAGATCGCTCTGGGACATGGCGGCGGTCACCATCGATTTCGGCCAATGGCGCCGATCGACGAAATCCCGAGGATCGATCGCTTGATCGAAATGAGCGCCCACCATGTGGTGAGGTCCGGTCAGGTGCTTACACCACACAATTCGGCCGGTGATCTCCCGCCGCTCCCCGGTAGTGGTCAGGAGATCAATCTTGCAATGGCTTGCGGTATGAAGGTAGCCTCCGTGAAGGAAGCAGATACCTTCGGCCGAGAGGTTGCGGGCATACACCAGGAACCGACCGACGCCCCCTCCGGGGTGAGTCACGGTGAATGGGACATCGGTCGCGCGGAGCACCATGCGCTCGTGTGCTCGCCGATTATCAACCGCAGAGGCAGCCGAGACCTTATCGAGCTGGTCCAACAACTCCTCTCGCTGGGCCGCGGTCAGCTCTGCCAGGCGCGAGAATTCGTTCTGATCCACGGCGCACCCCCCTTTGGAAAGCGAACTACCGTGGGTACGATCGGCATTTGACATCGCTCTCTGAGGCGCTTTGGAGATCTCAACGTCGTTCAATCGGCATCCAAGCGCGCCCAGCACAATCACCTGAGCTTCCCGATGAGATGAGAATCCATCGTTATCAGCCATCGCCCCGCGGAAGGGCGTCATGGCGACCGCTTCCAAAGGCGAAGCTCGATTCCTTACAGGCCAGAAGTCCGACCCGGCTCAGGATCGACGGCGCTGCACCTGAGTCAGAGCCGCACGGCTGAATCGCAGCGTCGGCACGGTACGGTCGGGCACGATGAGCCCAGATCACCTTCGTGCGGTTGGATCCGCGCTGCCAGCAAGCCGCCCGTGGTCAGCCAATTCGCAGGAGGCGCGGCTGCCACAGGCGGCATCACCCCAGGAAGGATGCTCGGTCAGGACCAAGGATCGGCCCTTGCTGGCAGCGGCGCGGCACATCGCGGTGACCGCACCGATCCTCATGGTCGTGAGGCGCCTCGAGGACAAGGACGTGCAGCCATGAACGACCCTGTCGGCAGCGCCCGACCTTGACAGTATCGATCAACTCGACCACAGATCGCAATAGGGATTTTCTTGTAGTGG
Organism: Planctomycetota bacterium; assembly: GCA_022568135.1. GTDB lineage: Bacteria > Planctomycetota > Phycisphaerae > Phycisphaerales > SM1A02 > JADFFQ01. The sequence continues at coordinate 38,248 of JADFFQ010000024.1, forward strand.
CCTAGGGGTTTTCCCTATCTGACGGGTGCCTTCATCGCCGATTGGACGCCGTCACCGATACGATCAAAAGCAAGTTCGGCGCCGGCGCCATCCATCGTGGCCGCTCATAGCGCAGAAAAAGTCGCCGCAGCCCACGCCTCGGCTGCGGCGATCGGAGGAAGATGGCGATGCCGGGCATCTCAGTTCAGCGTGCGGTCAAGTCACGGTATGTGCGCTGTACGTTCAAACTGTGAAGCCCTTGCAGGAACGGAATCAACGCCGCTTGCGGGGCGTCGTTCGCCGGCAAGTATTCTGCACCTAACGGGAGTGACGCAATCGTTGCATCGGCTGTCTTACCGTCATCAATCGCGCCGCGGACCGACGTCCTCAGATCATTCAGATATCGAAGGTACCGACCGAGGATGTCGGCCGTCGCCGGTGCGCCGTGGCCGGGGATGATTGTCTTGACGTCCAGCGTCTGCGAAAAGCGCGAAATCGTTTGGAGGTACTCATCCACGCCGCCTTCAAACATCGGGGGAATCGTTCCTTCACCGACGACGAGGTTCCCCGTCCACGCGGTTCGCGTTTGCGGTTCAAAGACGACCGTGTCGCCGGTAGTGTTCCCGCGGCCGAAGTAATGCAGCTCGACGAATCGTCCGCCCAAGTCGAGTCGCAAATACTCGTCAAACGCAATATCCGGCAGGCGAAGCTCGACATCGCTGTACACCGAGCGATCGTCGTTCACCGCCGGCAGGACAAACTCCTTCTCATACTCAAAGTAGCGCATGTGCTCGGCCGTGTTGCGATGAGCCACGATCAGCGTCTCGTCGGGGAACGCGTAGTTGCCGAACGTGTGGTCGCCGTGGTAGTTGGTATTGACCAAGTAAAGGATCGGTTTGTCGGTGACTCGCCGGACGGCATCTTGGATTTGGCCAGCCATCTCGGCGTTGATGTGGGCGTCGATGACAAGGACGCCGCGCTCGCCCACGATGAAGCCGTTGTTGTCGACGACAGGAAGGCCTGAAAGAAGCGCGTACACGCCCTCACCAAGCTGTCTGGTCTGAAGCTGCGCGCCGCTTGGATGTAGTGGTGGGGGAATGAAGCTCTGGGGCGCGTCGGCCAGGAACGATTCGATCGGCGGCTGGGCCAATGTACTCGCCGAACTGAGCCCGACGATGGCCGCGGCGAACACACGGGTGTGGGTGTGAACGCCACTGGCGGTCTTGATGATTCTGCGGTTCATGGTGTTACTCCTGTGCGGTTGTGGTTGTATATACAACCATGTGGTGAAAAAAGAGAAAATGGTGTCCGATGTTGATTAGGGTGAGCGTCCGGCGATGAGTTTGTCTCCGACGCGCTGCAAGGTAGCTGCGCCTTTCTCGCCCAGGAGCGTTCTTGCCCTTCGCTGGGCGGTCTGCCACGCCGGCGCGACCTTCTCCACGAGCCTCGCGCCCTTGCTCGTCGCCCGCAGCCGCTGAGATCGGGTATCGGCGCTCGAGACGATCTCAAGCCAACCGTGGTCGATCATCCGGTCGAGATTGCGGCTGAGCGTGGATTTCTCCAGACATAAGGTCTTTGCGACATCGCTCGAGCGGGGCTTGCCCAAACAGGTCACAGCCACCAGGATCCCCATTTGGGCTGTGGTGATCCCGTGCGGCCGCAGGGCGTCTTCGTAGATACTGCTCACGGCCCGGCTGATCAGCCGGGCCCGTCTTGCCAGGCATTCGCTGGCGATTCGCCGGGCTGTCGTTGTGTATTTGGAGGCCATGGGTCGGTTATTCATCGTCAGGCTCCCGAGCCCTCTGGGTTGTATATACAACTAAAGCGGCAGGAAGTCAAGCTGATTTCCACAAAAAAGCGAGATTGTGAGAAAACGCCGGCCGCGGAGCCGCTCCAACTCCTCGGCCCATCCCTGTTCCTGCTGTGAAAGTGACATCGTCTGGAGCGTGGCCAGGTCTTGGCGGAACTCTTGTTCATCTCCGGCCAACGATTCGGACAGGACTGCTTCGTCGGCGGTCGTCAAGTAGGCGTTGAACCGGCGGGTCATCTCGTTTACGTCGATCTCCAGAGCCATGAGCAGTCTGAGTTTCTCGGACCCCGCCGACCCCTGGGTCACCGCCGTCGGTTGCAACTTCTCGTCCAGCAGATTGTCGATCACCCTCAGGCGATCCCCCACGGTTCCCAGCTCATCGAGGATTCGGCGATCGGTCACGATCAACTCATCCCCGACCTCGCGAAACCGCTCATACAACTCCTGGGCTTGATCGGCAAACTCCGACTCCATGCTGCCGGGCGGAGCCAGCCGTCGATAGGTCGCCAGTGCCTGCTCGAAGTCCATCCGGTCCTTGTCGATGCGCTGCAGGTGCTCGTCTTGGTGGTCATGGAGGTACTGGGCCACGGCCAGGCCTGTGCCCAGGGTGTTGATCTCCATCTCCATGGCCGCATCCACCCGCGGCATCTCGATATCGGTGATCACTTGCAACTCCTGGTGAATCCACCACCACGAGACCCCCACGAAGGCCGCTAACGTGACGCACACGCCCAGCACGACCACGAACGCCAGTGTCAGTCGGGTGCGTGTGGGCGATCGAGTCTGCGGGCTGATCGTGTTGGCGGTCATGCAGTCGAGCGAGATTGTACATCACGGCCGCAACGGCCGCTGATCCCTTCCAGGGGTCGCCGGCGATCGCCGCGCGGAAGGGATTCGGCTCGACCGCTTGCATAGGCGAAGCTCGTTTCCGTACAGGCCAGAAGTCCGGCCCACCACGGGAATATCCAACCGGTCCATGCGATTGCCATATATTGAGCAATCACTTGCGCATGAGCGGGATCTGAAGGTGCAAGAGGCCAGGGCCGGCAACCGATGAGGCTAACAGCAAGAGTGAACCAATCTTCGACGATGATCAAGTGGGTCTCGGTGTCCGTGATCGTTGTTGGCGTGTTCATGCTGATGCAGGCGCTGCCCATCGTCCGCGGAATTGAGGCGCTGGAGGGCTGGATCAGGAGTCTTGGTATCTGGGGACCGGTGGTCCTTGGGTTGATCTATGTCGTTGCCACGGTGCTGCTGTTGCCCGGCTTTCTATTGACCGTGGCCGCCGGCGCCATCTTCGGCCTGGTGAAGGGGACCATCGCCGTGTCCATCGGATCGACCGTTGGCGTCGCCCTGGCGTTTCTCATTTCTCGCTACTTCGCGCGGGAGAAGGTCGAGCACCGCCTGAGGCGATACCCAAAGTTCTCCGCAATCGACAAGGCAATCGGAGCGGGCGGATGGAAGATTGTCGCGATGCTGCGTCTTTCACCGGCGGTCCCGTTCAACCTGCAGAACTATGCCTACGGGTTGACCTCGATCGGATTCTGGACCTGCGTGCTGACAAGCTGGCTGTTCATGCTGCCGGGCACATTCCTATACGTGTACCTCGGCAAGGCGTTGGGGTTGGCGGCGTTTACGGCCGCCGGCGCCCACCGCGAGAGGACACCAGCCGAGTGGGCCCTGCTCGCCGTCGGCCTGGTCTTGACGATCATCGTCACGGTCTATGTCACCCGGCTGGCCCGCAAGATGCTCTCCCAGCAGACCGAGATCCAAGATGCGGAGCATGGGAGCCCCGACGCGCGGCGGCTTGATGAGCAGGCCGCTTCGACGTCGCAGCGCTGGCCATGGGGGGCCACAATCACCGCGCTGGTGGCGCTGCTCTTGATCTGCACCGCCACCTACGCCCGATTCAATCCACAGACGATCGACCGGATGATCGGCGGGCTGTTCGGCCCGCCTCGCGCCACACTGACCGAGGCCTACGACCGCAAGCCCGACGGTCCGGCCTTCGACCATTCCGCCTTTGATGGGCTGCTCAAAGAGCATGTCGATGACAACGGGTGGGTCGATTACGCCGCTCTGGCCAAGGATGCGAAGAAGCTCGATGAGTACATCAGCGCTCTGGCCGGGGCGCCGTTCGACGAGATGAGTCGCGACGAGCGGCTGGCCTTGCTCATCAATGCCTACAACGCCTTCACCCTGCGCTTGATCCTCGATTATTGGGATGACGGGAAACTGCAATCGATCATGAAGATCCCTTCAGCGAAGCGCTGGGACGACCGGCGGTGGAAGGTCGGCTCCCACCTTTGGAGCCTCAATCAGATCGAGCACGAGCAGATCAGGCCGAAGTTCGTAGAACCTCGCGTCCATTTCGCATTGGTCTGCGCGGCTGCGAGCTGCCCAATTCTGCGTAACGAAGCGTATTTGGCTGACCGTATTGACAACCAGTTGGAAGATCAAGCCAGGTATGCGCACAGCCACGACCGCTGGCTTCGTTTCGACGCCGAACGCAACATTGTGAACCTGACCCCATTGTACGACTGGTACCACGGCGATTTCGAACAAGTGGCTGGGGGCGTATTGGAGTACGCGGCTCGCTACTCGCCTCAGCTGAAGGAAGCGATCGACGCAGGCCGAGCCCCGAGAATCAAGTGGCTTGAATACGATTGGAAGCTAAACAGCAAGCAGAACGCGAAATAGTTTGGACTCGTGGTCTTCGCGTTGCCTTGGAAGCAGGAGTGTTGCGAGCAGGATTCGTATTGTCCATCCACAAGCCAGGGAACGGGTATGACCAGATTCAACACGATTGTCGACCAACTCCCTCAGGCTCGACCTCTGGATGAACACAACAAAGCGCTGATTGAGAACGTCCGGCCCCCCGATTGGGTGAATCCAAAGTCGGTCGGACGCTACAACATGGTTGTCGTCGGTGCGGGAACGGCGGGCCTGGTTACGGCGGCGGGCGCGGCTGGTCTCGGGGCGAAGGTGGCGCTGGTGGAGCGAGCACTGCTGGGCGGCGACTGCCTCAATGTAGGCTGCGTGCCGTCCAAAGCCCTGATCCGTTGCGCCCGAGCCTATGCCGACGCGCGCGATGCGGGGCAGTTTGGTGTCCGGATAGCCCAAGGCGTTACACTGGATTTCCCAGCCGTGATGCAGCGGATGCGCCGCCTGCGGGCCGGCATCAGCCGCAACGATTCCGCCCAACGCTTTCGAGATCTCGGCGTAGATGTGTTTATCGGCGAAGCTCGCTTCACTGAAACCGACACCGTTGAGGTGGACGGCAAGACGTTGCGGTTTGCTCGGGCGTGTATCGCCACGGGCGCCCGGGCCGCGGTGCTTCCCATCCCCGGCCTGGCCGAAGTTGGCTACCTGACCAACGAAACCGTCTTCTCCCTCACTGAGCTTCCGCCTCGCCTCGCCATCATCGGCGCCGGTCCCATTGGCTGCGAGCTGGCCCAGACTTTCGCCCGCTTCGGTTCACAGGTCACCCTCCTGGAAGCAAGGCGCCAGATCCTGCCCCGCGAGGATCGTGACGCAGCCCAGCGCATTGAGAAGGCTCTGGTCAGGGACGGCGTTGATCTGAACTGTTGCTGCAAGGTTGTCGGCTTCAGACAAGACGGCGTCGAGAAGGTTGTTGAGCTGGATGGCAATGGCGCTTGCGAGGACCTGCACGTCGATGAGATTCTGCTCGGTGTCGGTCGCGCGCCCAACCTCGAGGGGTTGAATCTTGAAGCAGCCGGGGTGGAGTACGACAACGCCGGCGTCAAGGTCAACGACCGCCTGCAAACCACCAATCGCAGAATCTACGCGGCCGGAGACATCTGCTGCGCCTACAAGTTCACCCACACCGCCGACGCCATGGCCCGCATCGTCATCCAAAACGCCCTGTTCTTCGGTCGGTCGAAGGCCAGTGCTCTGATCATCCCGTGGTGTACGTACACCGATCCCCAGATCGCCCATGTCGGTCTGTACGCCCATGAGGCTCAAAAGAAGGGCATTGAGGTGGATACGTACACGATCGAGCTGTCCGATGTGGACCGTGCGATTCTCGATGGCGAGGACGAAGGGTTTCTCAAAGTGCACGTGAAAAAGGGCAGCGACACGATCCTGGGCGCAACGCTCGTGGCACGTCATGCCGGAGAGATGATTTCCGAGATCACCTTGGCCATGGTCGCCGGGGCCGGCCTCACCACAGTGTCGAGAACCATCCACCCCTACCCCACCCAGGCCGAAGTCATCAAGAAGGCGGGCGACGCCTACCGACGAACACGGCTCACCCCGCGCGTCAAGAAGGTCTTCGAGACAATCCTGCGTTGGCGCCGCTGATTCTCGCTAGACACAAATGACCCAGCCCATGTCGGTATCTGCATCATCCAGCCGTCACCTCTCATGCGACGCGAGGCGATCTGGAGAAGCCAAGATCAGCCGAAGGCCGATCGGCGATCGGGTCTCCGTCATCATCCCCGCCCGCAACGAGGAAGCGTATATCGGCGAGACGCTTGACCATGTACTGCCGGCCGATCCATGGGAAGTGATCGTCGTCGATGGCTACAGTACCGATCGCACAGCCGAGATTGCCGAAGCATTCGGCGTGACGGTCGTGTCGTCGCCGCCCGGCCGCGCCCGACAACTCAACGCCGGCGCTGCGATCGCAACCGGCGAGGTTCTGCTCTTCTTGCATGCGGACACCCGCCTGCCGCCGAGCTTCCATCAACACATCCGCCGTGTACTAGCACAGGCTTCGGTGACCGCGGGAGCCTTTCGACTTCGCGTCGACGCCCCGCATCGAGCCCTGCGGGTGATCGAGATGTTCGTGAATTGGCGATCGCGCTACCTCCAGTTGCCCTACGGCGACCAGGCAATCTTCTTGAGAGCGGAAACGTTCCGGCGCGTCGGCGGATTTGCCAATCTGCCGATCATGGAAGATTTCGATCTCGCGCGACGTTTGCGCCGCCTGGGTCGAATTGTCGTCGCCCCCGCTTCGATCGTCACGTCCGCGCGGCGCTGGCTGGAATATGGAATCTGCCGCACCATGTTGATCAATCAGGCGTGTATCGCCGGCTACCTCTTGGGTGTATCGCCCAGCCGCCTCGCCTTGTGGCGCCATCAGTCGCGACATTCTCGGAACCTCCAGACGCCCGACCATCGATGCAGACGACTGGACGTGCCCAGCCAATTGATTATCCTGCCCGAATTGAGCAGCGTCGGCCCCCACCGCCGCCGCGCGCGAGTCAGATTCTCTTAGAGATGCCGATGGAAGATCGAGTTCTCGGATTGATCGCTGGACAAGGCCGGCTGCCGACGCTGGTCGCACAGGGAATGAAGGCATCGGGAGCGCGTGTGTGTGGTGTGGGACTGCGCGAGCATTACGACCCGGCCTTGCCGGCGCTGTGCGACCATTTCCAGGTCGTCGGCGTGTATCGCCTTGGCCGATGGATCAGGGCGCTTCGCAACTATGGGGTCACCGAAGCGGTCCTCGTCGGACGGGTCGCGAAAGCGCGAATGCACGATCCGATGCGCCTCTTTCGAGACCTACCCGATTGGCGGGCTCTAAAGCTGTGGTATCGACGCATGCGCAATGATCGGCGAAATGCCGCAGTGCTCATGGCCCTGGCCGAGGAACTGCGAGAAAGCGGCATCACCCTCATCGATTCGACTACCCACATCACCGATCATCTCGCAGACCATGGCCCAATGACCCCCGCGGCCCCGACACCACAACAGCAGGCGGATATTGCCCGCGGTTGGCCGGCCCTCAAACGCGTGGTCGAGCTGGATATCGGCCAATCGATCGCAGTGTGTCAAGGCGAGGTCATCGCGGTCGAGTCGCTGGAGGGAACGGACGCCATGATCGAGCGGGCCGGGCGGCTCAATGGCCGTGGCGGTTGGACGTTGCTCAAGGCCCCCAGTGACGATCACGATATGCGCTTTGACGTCCCTGCAATCGGCCCGGTCACCATCGAGCGTCTCGCCGGCGCGGGGGCGGGGTGTGTGGCTGTGCGTGCCGGCGAGGTGATCATGATCGACAAGCCACAGGTCATCGAAGCCGCAACCCAAGCCGGGATCGCCATCGTCGGCATCAGCCGAACCGACCCGCGCACACCACAGGCCTGAAAACTCCTGTCACATCCGCGCGCGCAGGCCTTTGGGCGCGCACTTCGCGCTTCCGAGGGCCTTGATTCTGACCGCCTATCGAGGGTCGGCCTGTCTTGCGCGCGCCAGGCCGACCGAACGGGCCTTTGGGCGCGCGCCGGCCGGGCTACGCGCGCAATAACTTCGGCTAACCGAGGCTTATCTCAGCTTAACTCGCGCTAACTCAGCGCTTCCGAGGCTTATCCAGCCATAACTTCGACCATCTTGTGCCCGCCAGCACGACCTCAACCCGCCCCGCGCGCACAACCGTGGATCGTCAACTCCGGTCCCCTTTTCTTCTTCGTCCCCCTTTCTTCCCTCGATTCAGCGCACAGTATGTACCTACGGGTATCACCGCAAAAAACTGATACCAATGGTATTACCGGGACGATATACTCCAAGGATATGGCCAAAGTTCGTATCTCAGGCTTTCGGTGCGAGCGGTGCGGGCATGAGTGGGTGCCCCGCGGTTCACGTTCACCACGCGTTTGCCCGAAATGCAAGAATCCATACTGGGATCGGCCGAAGAAAACGCAACGCCGGACTCGATCACGCTAGACCTTTTCGTCACGGGACGACTCATGGCTAAAAAGCTCAGGAGCCCAACCGCGGCCGCGCTCGTCGAGGGTGCACTCGACCGCCGCCCAGTAAGTGGGCTGACACACAACTACTATCGTTACCCCGCGAGGTTCTCCCCGGCATTCGCGCGCGCATGCATCGAGACATACACTCGACCCGGCCAAGTCGTCCTCGACCCCTTCATGGGCGGCGGCACGACGGTGATCGAGGCGATGGTGCTGGGACGCCGCGCCATCGGGTCCGACATCAATTCCCTGGGCGTGTTCATCGCGCGGGTGAAGGTCTCGCCCCTGAGCCGTTCGGAGCGTGCCGCTGTGACGAGGTGGGCTGACCTAGTGGTGCCGTCGATCCGCTGCTCGGATGCGGCACCCCTCACAGGTCGGATTCCCCGCAACATGACGATGCCGGAAGCAAGGTGGTTACGCAAGACCATCTCGCTGCTACTCAGCTCCCTCGATCGAAAACTCGCTAGCGACCGCAGCAGAAGTTTCGCACGATGCGTCGTCCTCAACGTAGGCCAGTGGGCCCTGAACGGACGCCGGCGTATCCCAACCGCGGCCGAGTTCCGTGAGAGAATCAGCATCCAGGCATGTGACATGTTGTCCGGTGTTGCTGAGCTCGAAGAGGCGATCGTCGCTGTGTCCGGCGGTACCCACCGACCAATCCTGCGACAGAATGACGCAGAGAGCCTCCACCTCGACAAGACGATTCGCCGAGCGGGCCCGGCAGATCTTGTCGTCACGTCGCCGCCGTACCCCGGCATACACATGCTCTACCATCGCTGGCAGGTGGACGGGAGAAAGGAGACCGATGCGCCATACTGGATCGCCGCGCAGAATGACGGCCTCGGTTCCACATACTACAACTTCGCCGACCGTCGGAAGGCGGCCGAAGATCGCTACTTCCGTAAGGCCAAGGCTGCCTTCTCGTCCATCCGGAGTGTGATGCGCCACGGCGCCGTGCTTGCGCAGTTCATCGCATTCTCGGACCCGGCTCGGCAACTGAAGCGATACCTGTCGATGATGAAACGGGCAGGTTTCGTGGAGTGTCGCGGCAAATATGAACGCCGTACATGGCGTGACGTGCCTAGCCGCCGATGGCACGCGAGCTTACAGGGCGACACTTCTTCGTCGCGCGAAGTTGTTCTCGTCCACCGCGCGACGTGATTCGTTACACGTCCGATGTCGCCTGCATCTTCAAGCTCTCGTGCATGAGCTCTGCCGTGCGAATTGCCTGTTTTGCTTGCATCGTCGCGACCCGGATCCGATCATTCTCGAGCATCTTCTCGACCAACTCCTCAGATACCTCGTCCGCTGTCGCGGCCCCGGTGCTCCCTTCAATCTGCAGTATCGCGTGGTACGCAATCCAAATTTCAAAGTTTATCCGAAAGAGCTCGACAAGCGCGGGCCTCTGTTGCCCGAGAAGCCTCACCTGATTGGCGAAGGGATCGAAGACAGTCGAGTAGTAAACGAAGATGCCATTCTGCTGTTTGATCGGCCGATACGCAACGCTCTGCAACTTCTGCTCGTCTTCTTCTTCTGCTAGATGAGGCCAGACCAGTCCCCATTGCTCCAGATCATCAGACGGGTTGATCGGGATGATCTCGAAGGGTGGCACATCACCTTTCGACTGGCGCACGGGCTGCATCCTCTCAGGCTGCACCTCAAAGCTGGTTGAGTCCACCAGTTGCGCTCCATCAGGCTTCGTGAGCGTGACCACGATGCGCCCGCTCTGACCCTCTGTTGCACCCGATCCGGGTCTAAGCCGCCATCGCAAACGGCCGCCCCGCAATGGAGACACGCCGGCAACTTCCAGAATGTCAGGCTCGACTCGAATTGCGATACGTTCCGTTGTGTAGAACTTCGAATCAGCGTCCGTTTCGATTACCACGACTTCCGTGTCATTGATCGCAACATCCATCTGAGGCTTCGGGTGGACGATCTCAAACCGCGTGACTTCCGGATACGGGAGAGTAGGCAGCGGGTCGAATACGACTGGACGCCGGCGCTTCTTCCGCCGCGCCGACTCTTCTTCGCCGTCTTCACTCCGCTCTGTTGATGCCCCCTCATCCTTCACGCGATAGCCGGCTTCCCGCAGGAGCTTCGATACCTGTTTGCGAACTTCCTCACTCGTGGATCGTGAAGTTCGCTCCGTCAGTCGCTGGGTGAGCTCTCTTTCGATCACCGCAAGGGTCTCATCCTCGTCAAGCATCTTCCGAACAACACCAAGCAGGCCGTCAAGAACGGGTCCATCCTTTAGCCCTTCTCGAGAGGTGGAAAACAACTCGCGACGAATCCGACTGTTGGCGTTGGTGGCGTCGATGTGAATGACCATGTGCCGCGACAACATTCCAAGCCCAACATCACGGATGAGTTTCGCGGTCAGCTCGCCTTGATTCTGACCGTTCATGGTTGCAACGATCGGATGGTTCGGTTGCACGAAAAGCTCGTTGGATTGGCTTCGGAGAATCGTCTCGTCCTGCCCCTTCCGCTTCGTCTTACGGGTGGCGATGACGACCCAGTACTCAATCCCCACGCACGCGTCATCGGTACCAACTGGCACCACGTATTCCATTGGACGATAGTGACGGACTTCGACCCGGCCACCTGACTCGTTGTCATCCTCCGCCTTCTTTACGAGTTTCATCAGACGGTTGCGGCTACCGCTGACTCTCTCATCGCGCCCATCCTTCGAACGAAGATCGACGACGCGAAATGGGAACAGCGGGTCGAATGCGGAGCAATGCAGGTAGTGGTATAGGTTACCTGGACTTGGCGACAGCTTGTTAGTGAGGTTGGATAGCCTGTAGCTGACATGTCGCACAACAGTGCCGTGCGACAACTCGTACTTCTTCTTCAGGTCCGACTCCGGGTACAAGTCGAGCGGCTCATTTCCGATCTCGCAAGCCGGTACGCAAGGCGCGTCTCCGGCCACACTCAGGTAGCCATACGCATCCTCTTTGTACGTTTCGTCAAGTCTCATCACGCGGATAATGGTAAACGCGAGAGTACCGGGGTCATCTTTCGCGCGGGAGAAGACAAACACATAGTCTGCAAACGCGAGCGACGCCGCCCCTCCCTGACCAAATGCGCCGATGAGGTATCGCTTGTTGATCTTGTTTCCAGATTGCAGACTCAGAATCGTGCTCGGGAATTCGTGCGGAGTGAGTCCAATGCCGTGGTCAATGACGTCCACGGTTGGAGCGAACTCAACCCCGCTTTCAAGCATGATCAGTGCGATTCGACGGTCGAATTCTGATTCATCGAAGAGCCAATTGAACAACCCCTCGTCAGGGCCTGATATGGGACGCCCGAACCAGGCTTGCGCAGCGGCACGAGACGAGGTCGGCAGCTGCATGCCCGGAGTCACACGCTCCTCCAAGAGTGCGTCCATGGCGTTCGTCAGTCTCTCTGTCAGACAGCGCCCAGGTTTGGTCCCCAGTCCGATGGTCGAGATGTTCGACAGATTATCGCCGAACGCGCGCCACACATACCCGGAGCTGCCGATAGGCTCATTGAGCTGCTGCGCCTGGCTATCACCCAGCGCTTCAAGCACACGACGTGCATCGTCGGTCGATCTCGCAGCAAGAAGATCCTGGAACAGTTGCAGGTGATTAGGTTCAGTCATAGACGCCTCCAATTGCCGTCATTTCCAGATAGAGGAAGCTTGGGACCTTACATCATTTGGGATTTCATAACCCGCTCGGCCTCGCTGATCTGCCGCTTGGCCATCTGCTCGGCCGCGTGCTCCGTGATGATCGCTTCCGAGAGCTTCATTGTATCAGGTCACCTTGATCTAGTATCCCCTTCGACGAGCAGATTGCCGCTGTCGGGATCGCCGACCGACAGCTTGCGGTCGCAATGAAGGAGGCGATAGGGCACCTGCCGATGATGGTTGAGAACAGCCCTTTTCCCGATCCAGTCGAGGGTGGGCATGGTTGGACAGGCCTCCAACCTCGTATTGGAAAGCAAATCGCCTGCGGGGCGGGATGTCCGCCAACGATCACGACGATATCGGGTTGAGGGTTTCCAGGATCTCGCGGGGGGCGGCGTCGGTGAAACGTTGGTCGTCGAATTGGGCGGCGACCTCGGCCAGGGCGGTGCGCTGATGCTGAGCAATGTCCTCGTTGTTCAAGAGTGTTTGCAGCTCGCGCACCACCGGCTTGACCTGGCCGAAATGCGGGACCAGCTCGGGGACGGCGCGGCCGAGGCCGGCTGATTGCGAAACAAGATTCGGCAGGGTGAACGTGCGGGTACGGACCATCCAGCCCATGGCGACGATGGACAGCCAGGGCATGTTGTACATGATCACCATGGGTTTGGCGCGACGGGCCAGCTCGAGGGTGACGGTGCCCGAGGCGACCAGCGCCAGGTCGCACCAGTCGAGCACCGCGTCGGTCTGAGCGGTGAGCAGGGTCAGGTGCTCAGGCCAGTCGGCGCTGCCACGTTCCTTCTGCGAGATCTGGCGCAGCAGTTGTTCGATGCGATCATCCAGCGCTGCCACCGTACCGTGCAGATGTGGGTGCGCTTGGCGCAGTCGGAGAAAGGCCTTGAGCATGGTCGGCCAGTTGCGTGTTACTTCGCCCCTGCGAGATCCAGGCAGCAGGGCGAGGCGCGGTTGGCCGGGCGGCAGAGCGTTGCTCGACTCGGGCGGCCGGCGGCACGAAGGATCGAATACGGGATGACCCACGAACGTTGCCCGGACACCGCGTGCGGCAAACCACTGCGGCTCGAACGGGAGAATGCAGAGCACGTGATCGGTCAGCCGGCGGAGGCGACGAACGCGCCACGGCGCCCAGGCCCACACTTGCGGCGCGACCAGGTGCACGATCTTCGCCTGTGGCTGCGCGCGGCGCACGAGCTTGCAGATGGACCAGTTCCCGGCCGGACTGTCCAGCGGAACCAAGACGTCGATGCGGTGCCGCGTGAGCCAAGCGCGCAGCCGTTGCAGCCGTTTGCGATGTGACCATACCTGGGCCACCGTCTCCAGGAACATCGAGCCGCGGTCGGTCGTGTGCTCGATCA
>JADFFQ010000002.1 GCA_022568135.1 Planctomycetota bacterium
GCGGGACTGGTGGCCGTCGGGTACTTCGTGCCGGGTTCAACTGACGCCGAAGTGGAACGGGGCTGAACCGATCACCGTGGCTCGCAGCCCCGCCCGCCGGGGGGCGCGGCGGTTCCCGATCATCATCGACCCGCCGCCGGAACGATCGCCGCTTCGCTTCGATGTCTCGGTCCAACGGCGCGGACCAGAGCCGGACGCCTCGTGGGAACCGGTCCAGCGCCAGACGATCAGCGTGCCCATCGAGGTCAACGGCGAACTGGCGGACATGCTTCGCTCCGTACGCGATGAGAAGCTCGATCAAGCTGTGATGGACGCGTTCGCGCACGGCGTGGTGAAATGGACCAGCGGGCGGTCGCCGGTACGAGTGCGCTTTGACCATCGCCCGACGTTGGGCATCGCGTTCAACGACATTGCCATCGGGGCGAGCATTGAGCTTTTGTACGATGGCGCGCCCGCCCGACGCCTCGACATCTGGTGGTTGGCGGGCGAAGCCGCGGCCGGCCGCCGGGGTGTCAACTGGCTCGTCGTCCACGAAGATGTGCCGCTGCTGATGCAGGCGAACGAGACCGACGGTCGCTGGCAGATGCGCGTCCGCGGCGACCCGGCACTCGCGCTGCGAGCCGGCCCGGCGTCCGAGTACTGGGCAGGCCAATTCACCATCCCGCTAGTCGTGAACGATCGTAACACGCCCGCGCCACCCAAGGATTGGTGGCTGGAATGAACCGCGTGATCCGTCCGCATCCGATCCGCGAGCGAAGCGCCGGCGCAAAGCCGGCCGTGAAAGACCTGCATCATTCAAGCGCGCGTGGCAGGCCCAAACTCCGCCGCACCGCCGACAGTTGCCCGGCATGTAACCCTTCGTGCCAGGCGATGGAGCACATCAGAGCGGCAAAGTGCGGCGCAAAGCTGCTCATCTCGTCCGGAAGCGGGGTGAGCAACTGTTGCTCATCCATCGACTGGAACCAAGCCGCGAGCGCCGTTCGCGCCTTGGCCAGCCCTGCCTTCACTTCGCCCAGCGACGGATAACTCTGCGGATCATCGGTCGGCTCCGATCCCATGCCGAATAGTTTATTCCACGACTCCTCGATGACCGGCTCGAGCTTACCCAGCGAGGTCAGGAAGAAGTTGTCGGTGCTGGCCAGATGCCCCAGCACCCACAGGGCGTGGTTGGTGTTCGACGCCGGTTGGTGGGTGAGCTTGTCGGGCGGGATGTCTTGGACCAGCTTCAGCGTGCTCCGCCGGGCCAGATCGAGCGTCGCCTTGCCGATCTCGAATGCACTGGAGACGGTCATCGATGTCATCTGAGAAACCTCCTTGATTTCTTGTGGTGTGGTCGGCCGCAATCACCCCGGAGAGTGTAGCGTCTTTGTGGCCGATAACCGCGGTCGGACAGCCTGCGGGCGAATATGGTATTTACGCGGATTCGCAAGCCCACTCCCGCGCCCTGCCCGGCGAGGCTACCCCCGGACTTGCCACACGATCGTTTGACGGTGAAGATGCGCCCGAGTCGAACGCTCAGCGCACAACATCATGCTATCAGAAATGACAATGTGTGACGTGGGGCTCATCGGGCTGGGGGTGATGGGGCGAAACCTGGTGCTCAACCTGGCTGATCACGGCTATCGCGCGGCGGTGTACAACCGCACGGGCTCAGTGACGCAGCAGTTTCTCGCCGAGCACGGCGACGATCCCTTCCCCGATGACGGCGGGCTGATTGGCTGCGAGACGCTGGAGGAGTTCGTCAGTGCGATCAAGCCGCCGCGGGTGATCGTGGTGCTGGTCAAGGCCGGGCCGGCGGTTGATGCGGTGTGCGAGCAACTCATCGACGTGGGGATCAGGCCCCACGACATCATCGTGGATGGCGGCAACAGTCTGTGGACCGACACCATCCGAAGGGAGCGCGACTATCGCGGCCGGCTCACCTTCTTCGGCTCGGGCATCTCCGGCGGCGAAGTCGGGGCCAGGTTCGGCCCGTCGCTGATGCCCGGGGGGGATCAACAAGCCTGGCAGCGGCTCAAGCCCATTTGGGAGGCGATCGCGGCGAAGGTCGATCCGCAAAGCGGCAAGCCGCTGGAAGGTGGTGAACCGGGAAAGCCTGTTGCAGGCGGCGAGCCATGCACGGCCTACCTCGGGCCCGACGGGGCCGGGCACTACGTCAAGATGGTCCATAACGGTATCGAATACGCCGACATGCAATTGATCGCCGAGGCGTATAGCTTGCTTCGCATCTCGACGGCACTCTCGCCGGTCGAGCTCGGTGAGGTGTTTGCTGAATGGAACCGGCGCGAGCTTGCAAGCTACCTGATTGAGATTACCGCGGACATTCTCAAGCAGGCCGATCCCATCACCGGCAAACCGATTGTTGATGTCATCCTCGACCGGGCCGGGATGAAAGGCACGGGCACATGGACGGCGGTCAACGCCCTGGAGCTGGGGGTGCCGGCGATGAGCATCGCCGAGGCGGTCTTCGCCCGGGCCATGAGCGGGTTGAAAGACGAGCGTACGGCCGCATCCAGAGTGCTCGCAGGCCCTCATTCCCAGCCTCCCCAGAGCAAGGATGCATTCATCGAAGCGGTGCGCGATGGGTTGTACTGCTCGAAGATCTGCGCCTACGCCCAGGGGTTCGGGCTCATGCGAGCCGCGCAGGATGAGTATGACTGGGAACTTGACTTGGGCGAGGTCGCGCGAATCTGGCGGGGCGGGTGCATCATACGGGCGGCTTTCTTGCAGAAGATCACCGAGGCGTATCGGCGCGAGCCGAGCCTGGCGAACCTGCTGCTCGATGGGTATTTCAGCGAGGAGATCGCGAAGCGGCAAGCCGCCTGGCGCGAAGTCGTGTCACAGGGGGCGCTGCGTGGCATCCCCACGCCGGCCTTCAGCTCCGCCCTGGCATACTACGACAGCTACCGAAGTGAAACGCTGCCGGCGAATCTACTGCAAGCGCAGCGCGACTACTTTGGGGCCCATACCTATGAGCGGTTGGATCAACCGGCCGGCAAACACTTCCACCTTGACTGGACCGATCCCAAACGGCCGCAGGTGAAGGCGTAGTCGCAGCGATCACCGCGCGGGGGCAAGCCCCGCGGCGAAACTCATCACTCATCACTCATCACTCATCACTCATCACTCATCACTCAACGCTCAACGCTCATCGTTACCATACGACCATGAACATTGAGAATCTTTGGGCGCCATGGCGAATGGCGTATCTGCGCGAGCTTCAGCGCAGGGCCGATGCGCTGGGGGAACCCGAGCTCGTCGCCGGGCCTTTCCTGACTGATTACTGGCAGAACCCTCAGGACGATGACGCGAACCATGTGATCTACCGCAACGAGCACGGTCTGATCCTGCTGAACCGCTACCCCTACGCGAGTGGGCATCTCCTGATGGCCTTGGGCGATCCGCGTCCGACCCTGTTGGACTATGAGCCCGATCAACGGGCGGAGCTCTGGAAGCTCCTGGAGCTGGGCACGGATTTGCTCCAACGAACGCTGCACCCGCAGGGGATCAACATGGGGATCAATCAAGGCCGGGCGGCGGGCGCCGGCGTGCCCGAACACCTCCACGCCCACCTGGTGCCCAGGTGGCATGGCGATACAAACTTCATCAGCGTCGTCGGCCAGATCCGGGTCATGCCTGAATCTCTGGACGTGATGGCCGGACAGTTTCGCACGACGCTGGAGCAGATGTCCAAGAGGCGAGGTAGCGAATGATGTGCAGGCGCGACCCCGGTCACGAAACGATCAATCCCCCAACGAGAAAACCACGACGGCGCTGGGCCCCTCCGGGTCGCCCAGGGGGATGGCAACATCCCGCTGCACGGGTTTTGCTCGAACCCCAAGGCTAGGGGGGTTCGCCGTCTGTCGAGCCCGGTCTTCCACTCGAAGGAGGCTTGACCTTCGTCGCAGATCGGCGATCCCTTGGGATTGATTAGGCTCGAGCAAAACTGCCCGCGACAAAGAGCGATCCCGAGGGGGCCCAACGCCGTCACCCCCAGCGTACCATATCTTGCTTCACAGGTCGAGGATTTTTCACCTCAGAGAGGAATTTTCCGCTCCATTGAATCTTTTCGTTGCATTGACACGAATAATGCGGCACAGTAGATTCCAATCCGGCAACGCTTACGAACCGCTGGCACATGAGGCATTATTCCATGAGGGTCTTTGCACGACTGTCTCTTGCGGGACTAATGATCGCTGCCGTGGCCGGCTGCCACGTCAGCAACCCCGATGATGTGAGTTTCGATTCTATCCGGTATGACCCGAGCCCTGAGCTGCGGGGATTACTGGATCGACCTGTTGACGCCCAGCGCAACCTTGCGGTGACCAATAATCAGAACTGGCGGATGATGATGGACGATCTCGGGCGGATGTTGTACACGGATCATCCCAGCCGACTGAGCCCCTACCCGATCACCTACACCAGCGGCAACCCTCGATGACCCTGGGCGAACGGCCGTGCTCTTGATGGCGGACGCCCCGGTCGCG
Organism: Planctomycetota bacterium; assembly: GCA_022568135.1. GTDB lineage: Bacteria > Planctomycetota > Phycisphaerae > Phycisphaerales > SM1A02 > JADFFQ01. The sequence goes on from JADFFQ010000002.1 coordinate 4,488, forward strand.
GCCGAGGTCCCCTCACAAGCAGGGTGAAGGTCTTCATCAAAGAGACTCGCCGCCGGGCCTTGACGAAACTATACTCAGCGGCTAATTCCACACCCGGCGGATTGTCGATCCGCTACGGGCGCGACGGCTGCAAGCTGAAACCGGCGCCTATTCACATTCCGCCGCCTGGGCTGTGCAGCCGCCGCCAGGGCCAGTCAAGCAGAGCGTCTTTCTATGGTTGATTACAATTTGATCGAAGAACTCGGCGTAAGCGATCTGGAAGTCGAAGAACTCATCCGCGAAGCGCTGGGCGAGCAGGCCGCCACCGGAGACATGGACGGCCTGCTGAAGCAAGACATCGAGAATTTCCAACGGGGCAACATTCTCAACGGCCGGGTCGTCGGCAAGGCTGGTGATGATGTGGTCATTGACGTCGGCCTGAAGTCTGAAGGCCTGATCAACAAGAGCGAGTTCGATAATTATGACGACCTGGAGATCGGGAGCGTTGTCGAGGTGCTTCTCGAGGAACTCGAGGACGAAACCGGCACGGTTCGACTTTCCAAGCGCAAGGCGGATCGTATCCGCGGATGGGAGAAGATTCTCGAGACAAAGAGCGAGGACGACGTCGTCGAAGGCAAATGCATGCGCAAGATCAAAGGGGGGCTTCTCGTCGATATCGGCGTGCCCGTCTTCCTGCCCGCGTCGCAGGTGGATATTCGCCGTCCAAGCGATATCGGCGCGTACATCGGCAAGACCATCCAAGCCGTGATCCTCAAGGTCGATGAGGAACGCCGCAACATCGTCATCAGCCGCCGGCGACTCATTGAAAAGCAAAGGGAGAAGGCGAAAGAGACGCTGTTGGCGACGATCAAGGTGGACGACCTCGTCAAAGGAGTCGTCACCAATACCGCCGATTTCGGCGCCTTTGTGGATCTCGGCGGGCTCGACGGGCTGCTGCACATCACCGACATGAGCTGGGGACGCATCAACCATCCCAGCGACATGCTCAGGATCGGCGACGAGATCGAGGTCAAGATCCTCACGATCGACAAGGAAAAGGAGAAAATCGCGCTCGGACTCAAGCAATTGCAGCCTTCGCCCTGGGAGACAATCGAGGAACGATATCCCATCTCCTGCCGAGTCAAAGGCCGCATCGTCAACCTTGTCTCCTACGGCGCGTTTGTGCAGCTTGAAGAGGGGATCGAAGGCCTGGTCCACATCTCCGAGATGTCATGGACCAGACGGATCAATCATCCCAGCGAACTGCTCAACGTGGAGGACGAGGTGGAGGTGGTCGTACTGGATATCAGCAAGGAGAAGCATGAGATCTCGCTGGGCATCAAACAAACGGAGGTCAATCCCTGGGAGCTTGTCGCTGAGAAGTTCCCCCCGGGCACCATCATCGAAGGCAAGATCCGCAACCTCGCCAACTACGGTGCGTTCGTCGAGATCGAACCCGGGATCGACGGATTGCTCCATGTCTCGGACATCTCGTGGACGGAGAAGATTTCGCATCCCAACGAGAAGTTCAAGAAGGGTGATCCCGTCAGGTGCGTGGTGCTGGATATCGACCAGGAGAAGCAGCGGGTCGGGCTGGGTATCAAGCAGTTGACCGAAGACCCTTGGCTGCACGTCATCCCCGCGGCGTACAAACCCGGGATGGTCGTTCACGGAAAAGTGACGAAGATCACCAATTTCGGGGTGTTCGTCGAACTGGAGGACGGGCTGGAGGGGCTGCTGCACATCTCAGAGCTATCAGATCAGAAGGTCGAGAACCCACAGGACATCGTGTCGGCCGGCGAGCAGCTCGATGTGAAGATCCTGCGCGTGGATGTCGAGGAGCGCAAGATCGGCCTCAGCCTCAAACGCGCCCAACTGAGCGACGAGGAGCCCGCCGATGAGAAGGGTGCTCCGGACGCGGCCAAGCCGATCAAAGGCGGCGTGGACGAGCATGGCGCTCTGGGAACGGACAAGATCGAGCTGTAGCAGGACCGCATCGGCCCCAGCGCGACAACATCTGCGCCCAGTGAATGATGTTCGGCTCTGAAAAGTTCATCCCCCGTGCATCGCGCGAATCTTGCGGGCTAACACAGGGTCGCAAACGTAAGCAAGGTGAGGATGACCATCCGCTTGCGGTTATCGGTCATGGTGATCAAACGTCTGAGCAGCATCGTTGCGAACTCCTTGGCTTGGGGTATGCGCAATGATGTGATTCAATCTGCGTGCCGAAATGGGCCAAATGTGCCACAGTGCGTTTTCGACATCGTGAACGGGGCCGATCGCAGCCCACGGCACGGCGCATCGTTCTTGATGTCGTCCGCAAGCAACGCCGGCCGTGGCGTCGCCGCCACACTCGGACTGCTGGCGGCGATGGGATTTACGGCGTCGGCCGGCCCGGCCACTTCCCCGGAGCCCGCCGTTGCCCACCAAGGCGAGCCGGCGCTCTTGCCGGATGCGGGTGATGTTGTCACGGCCTATACCACCGCGCGACGGTGGATCAACGCGTTCGATCTACCCGCGCCAACCGAGCCGACCGCTGGAGTCACGGTTCGCGGGGCCGAGGGGATTTGTGTGATCCTTCGACACAACGGCCGGGTCGTGGGACGCGGCGCCGACAGCACCGCCGACGACCTGATGCTCCGCCGTGCCGTCGGGCGGGCGCTGGGCGAGGTGCTTGGCGATCCCGCGGTCGCCAACCTTCCACCGGCATTGACCGACGGTATCGGCCGGGCATTGACGCTTGAGCTGGAGGTTGCCGGCAGACCGCTACCCCTGCTGGGACAAACCTACCAGGAGATCGCCCATCAGCTGGCCCCCGGGCTCGACGGCGTGTCCATCCGTCGCGGCAAGGCCCGGGCGATGCTGTTTCCAGCGCAAATGCGGGCCAACAACACTGCCGACCGGGTCGAGCGGCTTCTCCCGTCCCTGGCAGTCGAACTCGGCCTGGCCCTGCTCCCGCTGCCCCAACTGGTGAAGCTCTACGACCTATCGATCTACCGATTCGCCACCACCCACCTGACGCAGGCGAGCCCGGATCAATCGCCCTTCGAGACCTATCGAGGCGACACGGTCGTGCTCGAGGCGGACGTGACCCGCCAATCCATCGCAGCTCTCGCTGACGGAATCGCGGCCCATCTGATCGCCTCAATCTCGCCGCTGCCCGAGCCTCTGGGCATCATGGGCACCTACCGGCCGACCGCTGATCGCTATGACCCACTGATTGCACCTCCGGTGGAGCAAGCGTTGGCTGCCCTGGCGCTCGGCCGGTATAGCCAGGCGCCCGATGTGGATCAACGCAAGGCGAGGCTCGCCGCCCAGGCCAGCCGCCAGATTCTTCGTCACCTTCAGGAATTGGCCCCCGGCGAAGACGATCCGCTGACTAGCAGTGTCGCGTGCGCCGCCATTGTGTTTGCGGCACTTGAGACTGCTGGAGCCCGGGATGACCCCAGCTGTCAGCGGCTTCTCGCCGCAGCGACGGATCGTGTGCTGACTGCCCACACCCGCGTGAAGGGTCCTGTGGCCGATGACCAAGAGAGTGCGATCGTCCGACCCATCGGGCCACACGGAAGAGCCATGCTGTGCTCGGCTCTGAGCAGACTCCTTCGCGCCGAATCCGCCTCTATAGATCCCTCGGTGGTGCGCAGCGCCATCAACGCGGTCTGGGAATCAGTTCCGCAGCACCAGCAGGTGTCGCTGCTGCCGTGGCTCGGCTGGGCGGAGTCGGACTATGCCCTGGCCACGGGTCAGCCCATCGCCAACGTCGAGCGGTTGCGGGATATTCGCGCGGTTCTCGATGCCAGCCGAATCCGCGACGGCCTCGGGGACCAGCCGGTCCCACCGGACCTCGCCGGCGGATTCGCATTGGCGACCGGTGGCCGGCTGATCGCCTCCGCCCAGTCGCTGAGGCCGGCGGCTTACCTGGCCGGTATGCTCCGCGACCCCCACCTCACCCCCCCGGGCGAGGCTCAACTCGCCCTCGGCCGGCACCTCAAGGTCATGCGATTCATCATGCAGTTGGCGGTCCGTGAATCTTCCGCGTGGGCCTTCCGCAACCCTCCAAGAGCCCTTGGCGGCATCCGGGCCGCACCATGGGACAGCGACCAGCCCCCAGCCGCCCAGGCCCTGGGCCTGATCGGGGCCGCGGAGACCCTCATGAGCCTTGAGGCCTTGTCCCAGGCTCCCTGCAACCCCTGACAAGATCCCGGCGAAAAATGCTATAGGTTCTTGCCTCCAGCGAATATACTATTGGTCAATCCCGGTTTGACCGGCAGGTACTCGCCCAGCCGCCGGTCACCCAATGCGGAGATCATCGCCATGAGACCCACGGCCTTTGTCCTTGTCGGCGCTTGTGTGCTCGTCAGCTCGTCAGCGTTCGGCCAGAGTCTTTCCGATCGAATCAACCATGTGATGCAGCAACGGGCCCAGACCCAGGCTCGCAGCACCGGCAAGGCCCACATGCTCAGCGTGCTGCTCTACACCGATATCACGGTGCAGTTTGAGGAAACACCGGCCCGAGAGGCGATCAGCTACCTCCAGACGGTGCTCGGCATCAAGATCATTGGCCGATACAACGACGACAAGATCGGCTTCGGCATTGATCCAGAAACACCAATCAGCATCGACGCCGCGGATCAGCCGGCGTTGACTGTGTTGGAGCTGGTGCTCGATCAGTGCCAGGAGTTCGAAGAGTGCACGTGGCAGCTCCGTAACGGCTTCGTCGAGGTGGGCACGAAGGAGCGGCTAAGCCTGCCCGGGGCACGACGGATCAAGTACTACCCCATTCGCGATCTGCTGTTCGAGCCCCCTTACTTCGACAACGCTCCGAGCCTCAACCTTGCTAGCGCGCTAAACCAGGGTGGCGGCGGCGGCGGCGGAGGCGGCGGCGGCTTCGGCGGGGGCGGAGGAGGAGGTTACGGCGGCGGAGGTGGCGGTGGTGGCAGCCGTGGAGGTGGCGGTGGTGGTGGGGTCCCCTTTACCGACCCCGGCGATGAGCCCGATCGACTCAGTGAACTCGAACGCGCTCAGCAGGTCATGGACATCATAAGGGAAACTGTCGAGCCCGACGGCTGGGTGGATGCGGGCGGTGACTGGGCGTCCATGCGCTACTACGTGGGCACCCTCATTGTCCGTGCCCCGGACTACATTCACCGGCAGATCGGCGGCTATCCCTTCGCCGTTCGACCCATCGGCAGAGCCCCAACGGCCGGCGAACGACGCTACCTCACCTTTTCGGGCGGGCTCTCCAACGTGGAAGTCACTGGCATCCGCTCAATCGAAACGACTGGCGCCGTCGGCGGGTCGGGCGGTGGTATCGGTGCCTCCAGCAACCCACCGAGCGACTCCGGCGATCCGGACTGATCTTTCGCACGAAGCGCCCGACCCAACGCACGGTTCACGAAGCGACCCTCGCCGGTCGCTTCTTTCTTTGCACCTTCGTGCATTCCTGCCCCGCATCGGCAGGGATGCTGAACCGATGTTTCAGTATGCTGCATACACCGGTCCGCGCGTGGTCGGGGATCCGCGGTGGCTGCGAGCCCCCAAGCCCGTCTACGGCAATGACTTCACCCCAGTTCGCCGAGGCGACTTCCCCTGGATACTCGGCGGCTACGATGTCTCGGCACCCAATCGCCGGACCCTGACCGCCTATCAGGCGAACGACTATCTGATCGACTTCACGGTCGGCGAGCTGCGAGCGTTGTACGTTGATGAAGGCATCCGCCTCGGCTCGGGCCCGACCGGACCACAGGGGCTATCCTCCCGCCACATCCTGGAAGGCGGCTGGGCCCTGTTTACCCCGCAGCGGTTCTCGATGGGGTACAAGAGGCTGATGTTCTCTCGACATCCAGCCTATCAACCCACGTCCCGGCGGGTGCGTGATCTGGCCAGGCAGTTCGCCGCCCCAGAACATGGAACGCCGAAGGAGCAATGACGATGATGCGACCAGGTCTATTTGCAAACGTGCTCGGGGTCCTGTTCGTGCTCGGATGTGAAGCGCCCGACATTGCCCCGGTAGCCGGCCTGGGCGATCCCTATTTGCCGCCGTTCAACGATCCCCAGATCAACCTGCTCTCGCCTGAGCTTCAACCGTGGCTCGGCTTCCACCCCGCCATCATCATTGATGACGGCAAACGGCCGATGCAGGTGCAGGTGCCCGTGCGCAACCTGACCGATCGCCAATACCTCATCGACTACCGGATTCTATTTTACGACGCCGACGAGATGGAGCTGGCGCCGGCGATGGGCTGGACGATGGCCGCTCTGCGCCCCAAACAGATTGTCCGTCTCAAAGCCAAGGCGCTCAGCACCGACGCCGCCCGCTATCGCCTCGAAGTCAAATGGGCCCGCTGAGCCGCGACCACGGAGGCGGCAGGTGGCGCTGGGCGGTCGGTGGACCGATGACATCCGTGCCGGGCAATGGCACCGCCGGTCGAAGCGGTGACCATGGCGGAGCTATGTGAGGTGAGTGGAAAGGTCATTGCGATACCGCGGGAGAGGATGAGTTCCCGTGAGCTGTGGGGCGTTGCGGCGGTGGTCGTGGCGGCGTTGCTGATCCGGGCAACACGGCTCGGCGAGAGCTTGTGGTATGACGAGATTGCGGCGTGGTTCTCGTTCGGCCAACATGGACCGGGGTGGATCATCAGCCACTTCTGGGAGCCCTCCAATCACATTGCCTACACCTTGTTGAGCTTCTGCTCGGCCAAACTGTTTGAGCAGGCGCTTGGGTTTGAGCTTGCCTTGCGCCTGCCGGCCTTGCTTTTCTCGCTGGGCGCCGTTGTGGGGACCTACGCCCTGGTCCGGTCCACGGGAGGCAGAGCCCGGCGGCGGGCGGCATTGATCGCGGCTGTGCTCATGGCCGTGCTGCCGGTGGCGGTGTTGGAGGGTGTAGAGGCCCGCGGCTACAGCATGATGATCTGCTTCTCAGCCCTGGCCACCTCGATGTTCTTCGCCGCTCGGGCCGGACAGCGCCCGTGGCAATGGGGTCTATATGCGGCATTGTGCGCCGCCGGCATCTGGGCCCACTTCGTGACGGCGTTCGTACCTATCGGCCACCTGGCGTGGTTGATTTGGCGAGCCGCGCGGCACGGCGAAGGACGCCAAGCATTCAGCGGCGGCGTGGCGATCGGTTTGGCGGCGGCGGCCTCGATCGCACTGTATGCGCCTGCACTGTCGGACATGCTCAGCCACATCGGTTTATACCTTGCAGCGCACGGCGACGAGCCGTCTGTGTTTGCAACCGAGGGGTCGCACGCGCTGTGGCAACTGGGTGGGTCGTGGTACGCGTGGGCCGCCTGGCCGGGACTGCTCGCGGCGATCATCGGCCTGGTCGTGCTCGTGCGGAACACACAAACAGTCCCCCGCGAAATCGCGGCGGCGGCGTTACTCGGACTGCCGATCTTCCTGGTGACCGTCGTCGTGGCAGGCTCATGGATGTATGCGCGGTTTACGCTGTTCGCCCTGCCGGGAGCAGTGCTGCTGACGGCAGTGGGTGTGGACGCGGTATGGCGATGGAAGCGTGTGGCTGGACTGACGGCTCTCGCGCTGGTGATTGGATTCTCCGCAGCGGACCTCATCGTCCGGCCGGCCAAGCAGCCGCTACGGGATGCGGCCAACTACGTGCGCAGCAATCGCGCCGAAGACGAAGCGGTGCTCGTGATCGGGTTAGCGCATCGGGTCATGGATATATACCTGGGTGATCTGCGGCCGCAATACAGTCTGCATCACGGGGCGAATCTCTTCGAGAAGCTGCGAGACGTCAAACCCGAATGGATCGTTTTGTATTACCCCAAACATGTCAGCCAAGAACGATATGAGATGCTGGAGCAAGTCGGATACGCGTTGGTAAAGCGCTTCGAGGGTTGGGTGGATTGGGGAAATGGTGATGTCTTGGTGTATCGCAAACAGGAGCCGGGCGAAGCCGCAAGCGGCGCGACGCGCAGATCCGCAAGGGGCGGTGTGGCGGATCAGTCGTGGCGCAGCGCGACGATCGGGTCCTGGCGGCTGGCGACCACCGCCGGATAGATGCCAAAGATCAGTCCCACCATCGTGGCGACCAGGAACGACACGACGATCGACCAGGTGGTTACCTGGGTCTCCACGGTCACCGTCGTCTCAAAGTAGCTGCGCAGGAGAGGCAGACCCAGCAGCCAGGGCAGCGCCCGTCCGACACCGATCGAGATGCCCACACCTAGCACGACGCCGAGCACCCCCCCCACCGCGGTCAACGAGCCCGTCTCCACGAGGAACTGAGCGACGATGTGCCTTCGTGTGGCGCCTAGCGCCCGGCGGATGCCGATCTCTCGGGTACGCTCGGTGACGGAGGCCAGCATGATGTTCATGATCCCGATGCCTCCAACGAGAAGGCTGATCGCAGCAATGGAAATGAGCACGATGTTCCAGACCAACTGCGTTTTCTTGAGTTGCTCCAGGAGTTCCCACGGCACAATAACTTGGATGTCGTTGAATTCCGGATGGCCGATCTCCAGCAGGCGCCGGACGCGATCGGCGGTGTTGAGAACGGTGTCGGTGGAGCCGGCGGTGAGATAGATCTCAGACAACTGGACCTCCTCGCCGGAGATCGAGCCGGTCTGCCGGCGCACGACGAGGTCGCCGAACTGGCTTTCAGCGGTGGTCAGCGGGATGTGCACGTCCTTGTTCCAGTCCCGGCCAACCAAGGCTGAGCCCGCCCCGCCCGCCAGACCAATCGGTCTGAGCACACCGACAACGCGAAAGACCTGCTGATCGATGCGAAAGGTGGCCCCCAACGGATCGCGCAGCCGGAAGAATTTCTGGGCGATCTCCGACCCGATCACCGCCACGGGCGCCCGCTTGATGAGATCCTCCTCGGTGATGTACCGCCCGCGGGGATCGATGCGCAGATTGGCGGCCTTGAGCAATTCGGGCGTGATCCCGAAAACCTGGCTGGCTAGACGCTGTGAACGGTAGGAGATTTCTCCGCCCACGGACTTGAGCGGCACCACCTGCGCTACGTCGGTCATATTGAACTCAAGCCGGCGCAAGTCCAGGCGAGTGATCCCATACCGGGCAACAAACGATCGCTCCTGCGAACCCAACGACGCGGCCTCCGGCGGGCGCGACGACCGCACAATAATGTTGGTGGCCCCCAGGGCCGCGATGTCGCGCAGGGCAGCCTGCTTGTTCCCCTCGCCGATCGACACCATGACGATCACCGCCCCTACTCCCAGAATAATGCCCAGCGAGGTCAGCACCGATCGCAACAGGTGCAGACGCAGGTTCTTCAACCCCAATCGAATGGTCTCAAGCAGGAAGCTCATACGCGCAAGCAGTCCCAAGTCACAGGAGTATCACCCGTAAGGGATTTCAGTGCGGCTGCGGCGTGACGCCGGACGCAGGTCGGGCTTGATCCTATGCTGATAAGAGCATCGTGGCCGCCTTCGTCGAGATCATCTCGGAGCGGGAAATCGCCAACGGCTGGTCGTTTGAGGTCCAAACGGCGGACGACCGCGCCGCCCGGCCCCGACGCCTCACCATCGAGCTATCGTGGGCCGATTACAACCACTGGTCGGTTGACGGGAGCGACCCTCCGCAGCGCGTCGTCGAGGCGGTGGTGACGTTCCTCCTATCGCGCCTCAAGACACAGGCGCTGCCCAAACGCTTCGACGCCTCGATTGCCCGCCGGCAGTTTGCGGACGCAGATCAGGAGATCCCGAAGCTGATTCTGCGATAGCACGCAGGCCCGGAGCCGGCGGGTCAAGCCCGCCGGCGAAACCCAAGCCTCAAGCCCCAAGCCTCAGGCCTTCTATGCCATCAACGGTTGCGGCTCTTGGGGCTGATGGGTCAAGGGCAACTCGACGAAAAACGTCGCCCCGCGACCGGGCTCGGAGACCAGCGAGACGCCGGCGCCGAGAAGTTCCGCCAGCTCACGGCAGATCGCCAGCCCAAGACCGGTGCCCGCATGTTCACGGGTATGGCCGGCGTCGAGCTGGCGAAACTTCTCGAAGATCGCGTCCTGCAAATCGTAGGGAATGCCCGGCCCGGTATCCGTGACGGCCAGTCGAACCCCGGGACTCTTGTCCTGGCGGGTGAGGCGATTGGCGGAAATGGTCACCGTGCCGCCAGCCGAAGTGTACTTCAACGCGTTGGAGAGGAAGTTGTACAGAATCTGCTGCAGCTTGCCCGGGTCCGTTTCGATCATCGGCAGATTCCGTCCAACCTGAGTCTCTAACGTGATCTGCTTGGCCTCCGCCTGGGGTTTCATAATCGCCACCAACCCCTCGATCAGGTCACTGATACTGGTCGGCTCGATGTTGACCACCATCCGCCCGGCTTCGATCTTCGCCATTTCGAGCAGTTCATTGATCATCTCCAGCAGAGATCGCCCGCTGGTAAGGATGTTCTGGACATATCGAAGTCGCTTGGGGTCAGCATGGCGATCGCCCCGCGCCAGCTCGTCCAGCACGTCGGCAAAGCCGAGGATGGAGTTCAACGGCGTTCTCAGCTCATGGCTGACATTCGCCAGGAACTCGCTCTTGAGCCGGTTGGACTCATACAGCCCAATGTTCGCTTGGGAGAGTTCCGAGACCTTCAGGTCAAGACTTTCGTTCATCGATCGAAGTTGAGCCTGGCTCTGCTCGACGCGATCGAGCATGGTGTTGAAGCCCTCGGCCAGTTGTTCGAACTCATCGCCGGTTCGGATCTGCGAGCGAATGGTGAGATCCCCGTCTTGGACCTTCTCAGTCGTTTCGCGGAGCCGGCGCACCGGCGAGAGAATCAGCTTGGTCAGGATCAGATAGAACACCAGCACGGCCAGGAGCCCCGCGACGATCCACGCAGCGATGGTATAGATGTCGTTGAGAAGCAACTGGCCTTCTGCAAACTCGCTGGTGCGGCCGATGACCAGCACGGCACGGATCGGGTCGGCCCCGGCCGGATCAGAAGGCTCGCTCGAGAACTGAATGCCCAAGGCCCGCAGCTGTGATTCGCGCAGCACCCGGGCATAGCGATACACGGTCTTTCCGGAAACGGTATGGGTGTCTGTATGCTCAGTAACCTGCTCGTCCTTCTGGAACCGCCGAAGTGCGGCAGCGATGAACGGGTCGCCGTCTTGGGGCGTGTCGATCTCATCGATCTTCACCATTGTCATCCGCAGCAAAGCGGCGGTGTCGGGATCATCGAACAGCTCGTTGACCCGCAGAGGCGGCCCGTCGGGAAGCTCAACGGGATTGAGTTGAATCTGCTTCGCGAGCCAGGCGTCGGCCAACTGGCGAGCCGCTTCAAATTGTCCCTCCCGCACCAGCATCCGCGTGCGAACCCATGGCACACTCAGCGCTGCGGCAAGAATCGCCACGACCGCGAAGCCGAAGACCAACTGGCACTTGTTAGCGAGACTGATTCCGGCAGCCATCGGTCTACCCAGGGTTGAGCAAGGACATCGGCACCATAGTCAAGACACGCCTCGCTCACCACTTCCTTCAGCCGCAGCGGTCAAATCTCACGCGGCGATCCCTTTCGGGGGGCGGCCCATTCCCAGGCTCGATCCTTGTCCAGGGATCGTGCGGCCAACTCGATGCAGCGTTTACAGATCACGGCATCATCATGGAGCGGACTCTGCCAACCGCCCTCGCCCGCCCTCTCCAGAGCTTCGCGGTCCCCAGCTTCCTCCAGGCACATTGGGCACTTGTACTCAGCAGGCGCGGTGCTGCGGGCGTTGAGGATGACCTCCGTGTACGCGACCGTCAGGCACTCGCCGCAAAGGCAACTGCCATGGTGCCCCTCGATCATCGGCTCGTCGTCGGTCCATTGACGATGGCAGAAGTCACACAGGACATCGGTCATCTGGACGTTGTTCGGATCAATGCCTGGCTTACGCATCGCAGAAGTATAAACGCCGAAAGGGGCGGAGAATAGCCGCGGGTGGAAGCCCGCGGGGTTTGCTTTGCGATGCGCATCCGCGTAGCTCTACTTCTTCTGGAGCGTCATGGCATAGAACGGCCGGGCCTCACGGCGATACTTGCGCTCGAAATTGGTGCCGACGATCTCGTCTGGGCCGGCCGATTCGGGGGGGTTGAACGGCTGGCGGCCGAACAGATCGGCGTGGCGCTGGGCGTGCTCTTCATACCACGCCCACAGCTCATCGTGATCGGTGACCAGCCGCAGCTCGCCGCCGACGTGCAGCACACGATGAAGCTCGCGAAGCGATGAATCCTGGATCAGGCGGCGCTTGTGGTGGCGCTTCTTCGGCCAGGGATCGGAGAAATACAGGTGAATCACCGACGCCACGTCGTCGGCACACCAGAAGCGAATGAACTGAGCACCGTCGGCCCGCAGGATCATCACGTTCTCCAACCGGCGGCGGCGCATACGGTTGGCCGCGTACCGGTAATACGCCAACGACCGCTCGATGCCCAGATAGTTGACCTGCGGGCGAAGCGGCGATTGTTGAACCAGGAACGTTCCCTTACCGGAGCCGATCTCGATCTCCAAGCGGCGGTCGGGATGCGTGAACCAACGGCGAGGATCAAGTGGACCCTGCTCAAACGGCGGCAGGTCCGACGACTCGATCCCGTAGCCTTCGGTGATGAGTTGCTTGCCACGGGAGACGCTCGGGTGCATGGACGCATTGTAGAGGCAGTGCGCTCATCGCTTCGTGAGCGAGGCCTACCCGGACCTTCGTCGCGGACCCGGACCTTCGTCGCGGACTCCTCAGGTCCGGCTTCGGGGGGGCGGGTATTTGTCCGCGGCTTTGAATCCGTCACCTTCCGTTTGATCCATTGCACGATGTCGCGCAGGACGGTTTCGTCGAACGTGATCTCGATCGTGGCGTACTCGGCGACGGACCCGGTGGTCGCCGGCTGGAAGAGGTGATTGAGCCCTTCATACCGCTTCGCCGTCACGTCGCCGCCTGCTTCGGTGATTGTCTGTTCGATCACCTCCAAGTTCTGCTCGTGCCAGACTTGCAGATCGAGTGTGCCGTTGCAGGCCAGGACCGGGCACTTGATCCCAGCCAAGGCAGGGCGCGGATCAGAGGTCAGGAAGTACCGCATCCAGGGGGAGGTAAGCTGGTTCAACTGGACTTCGATCAACTGCCCAGGCAGTTCTTCATCGTCGCGGACTCCCATGGCCCCTTCGCTGTGGCCAATCAGACCAATACGCTCGGGATCGACACCATCTTGCGTCATGATGGAGTTGACTGCGGCCAATGCATCGGTGGCAAAGTCTTGCGTGGTTGCGGTGGAGAACTCACCCGTGGACTGGCCCGTGCCGCGATCGTCGTAACGAAGCACGGCGATGTCGTGGCGGGTCAGGTAGTCGGCGATCACCAGGAACGGCTTGTGGCCCAAGAGAGTCTCGTCACGGTCCTGCGGGCCCGAACCTGAGATCAGCACCGCGGCTGGATGGGGCCCTTGTCCGGCAGGAACGGTCAGTGTACCGGCGAGTCGGTGGCCGGCGGGATGCTCGATCGATACCTCGCGCACCTCATAGGGATACGGCGGCTTCGGATGCTGCGGGCGCTTGAGCTCGGAACCGATGTAGCCGTCGTTCCGGGCAAAGGCGATATCCATCACGATTCCGGCTTGCTTCATCGTGCACCTCATCAGGTGTCAGGAGAATGAAATGCGCGGCCACGCCTCGCCTGCGGGGTTGTTGGGATCCAGCAGCGGGCTCTGTTATCTCCGATCGCGGTCAGGGGGACACGTCGATTGCAGCCGCTTCCGCGGGCGAGTATTCGACCAGCTCGGCGATGCCGTTGTGGGCGTCGCAGATAACGACCTTGGGACGGTGGCTCTTCATTTCCTGGGCGGTCATCTGTGCGAACGACATGATCAGGAGGCGGTGGCCTACTGCGGTCAGCAGCGCCGCCGCCCCGTTGACTCTGATCTCGCCGGAGCCACGATCACCCTGGAAGATGTAGCTCTCGAAGCGGTTGCCGTTGGTGCAGTCCGCGATGAGAACCTTCTCGTTGACGGCCATGCCGGTGGCCTCCAGCAGCACCGGGTCGATGGTGATGGACCCCATGTATTCGGGATCACTGTGCGTCACTACGGCGTGATGAATCTTGGCAAAGAGTACTTCGCGAAGCATGGTTGAATTCGGGTAAGGCGTCAGAACATCAAGGGATCAAGGCCTTGAGGCCTCGGTGCCATTTTTCTCCTGTTGCCACTCGACGAGCGGGGCGTCGGACCACAGGCCCTCTAGATCGTAGTACGCCCGCTGGTTTGGTTCGAACAGGTGGGCGACGAGATCAACAAAATCAATGACTATCCACGTCAGAGCATTGTCAGCACTGGACCGGAACATTGGATTGTCGCGTTCCTGCCCAAGGTCCGCCAGCTCCTCGGCGATGGACTTCATCTGCCGATCGCTCGTGCCCGAGCCGATGAGCACGTAGTCGCAGACCTGGCTGAGGCCCGTCACATCGAGCAGCCGCACATCTTCACAATGCCGATCCGCCAGCAGCTGCGCCGCCTCGATGCAAAAGCCGCGCAGCCGCTGCTGATCGCTCATGGACGAAACGCTCGTCATCGGTCACCCCAGGCCGATCCACCCTGAGATCATTGGCGAGAACTTGACGATCAGGCCGGCGAAGACCACTGAAACGATCGCGATGAGCTTGATGAGGATATTCAGAGACGGGCCTGATGTATCTTTGAAGGGATCGCCGACGGTGTCGCCCACGACGCTGGCCTTGTGGGCGTCCGAGCCCTTGCCGCCGAGGTTGCCCTTTTCAATCCACTTCTTGGCGTTGTCCCAGGCCCCGCCGGCATTGGCCATGAAAATGGCCACGGCAAAGCCGCTGGTCAGCCCGCCGACCAGCAAACCCATCACGCCGCCGACGCCGAGGATCAGACCGACCACGATCGGCACAATGATGGCTAGCAGCGACGGGATGATCATCTCCCGCTGGGCCCCGGCGGTCGAGATCTTTACGCACTCGGCGTAGTCCGGGTATTGATGGCCCTGAACATCGACCTTGATCGGCCAAGTGGTGGGATCGGCAATGTCTGCTTCGCTCATGCCCTGCTTCCTGAAGGCATCGCGCATGATGGCGAATTGACGCCTCACCTCGTTCATCATGCGATACGCGGCCCGGCCGACCGCTTGCATCGTCATCGCGCAGAACACGAACGCCAGCAGCACGCCGAGGAATATCCCGCCGAGCACCCGCGGGTTCATCAGCGAGACGTCGTAGAACGCGAGGACCTGCTCAATTCTCGCCCGATCGGCCGGGGCTATCTGGACGGTGTATCCGCCCAGTTCGACCGCGAAGGTGTTGGTCATCTCATCGAGCCCGCTGTCAAAGGCGAATGTCTGGCCGACGGGGAGGGATTCGCTCAGCGCTAATCGCATCTTGCCGGTGGCCAGGAGCAGGCCGCCGAAGAGAGCATGATCTTCGTCTCGGCTGGCGATCGTGAACAGCCCGGAACCGCGGTATTGCGCCACATACGCGCTGGTGTGTCCGTCCAGCAGCGCCGCGGCGTCAGTCCCATCCTTGAGCTGGCGGTTGAGATTGTATTGCACCACGGAAATATACGCGGCTAACAGCGCCAGAGCGGTCAGCGCCGCCGAGCCGATGGCGAAGCCTTTGCCGGTGGCGGCGGTGGTGTTGCCCAACGCGTCGAGCATGTCGGTGCGCTCGCGGACGAACGGCGGTTGATTGGTCATCTGGGCGTTGCCGCCGGCGTTGTCCGCGATCGGGCCGTAGGCGTCCGTGGCCAGTGTAATGCCGAGTGTGGAGAGCATCCCGACGGCCGCGATCCCCACGCCATACAGGCCCAGCAGGAAGTTCTGCCCGCCGCCAGCGAAGTTGAACGCGCAGATGATCGCCACGACGATCGTTGCAATCGGCACCCAGGTGGAAATCATGCCAACCGAAATGCCGGAGATGATGACCGTTGCCGGTCCGGTCTGGGCCTGCTGGGAGATCAACTGCGTCGGTTTGTGCTCGTAGCTGGTGTAGTACTCGGTGGACCAGGCGATAACCAGGCCCGCCGCCAGGCCGGTGACGATCGATCCCCACAGGCGCAGACCCGCGATGCCGAATCCCGTCAACGGCCCAACATCTCTCAGCAGGAGGTAGAACAGCCCGGCGGCGGCAATGGCGATGATGCCCGAGGCGGTCCACACGCCCAGGTGCAGGCTCTTGAGCAGTTGGGTGAACGAGGCGCCTTCTTTGGCCCGGACGACGCCGATGCCCGCGAGCGAGGCGATGATGCCGACGCCGGCCAGGGCCATTGGCGCCACGGCGAGTTTGACCGCCAACGAGTCGGCCTGGTCGCCGCTGGCCAGGCTGAATGCCGACGCTGCCCCCAAGGCCATCGAGGCGAGGATCGAGCCGTAATAACTTTCGTACAGGTCGGCCCCCATCCCCGCGACATCGCCGACGTTGTCGCCCACGTTGTCCGCAATGGTGGCGGGGTTGCGCGGATCGTCTTCAGGAATACCGGCTTCGATCTTACCGACGAGGTCCGCTCCCACATCAGCGGCCTTGGTGAAGATGCCGCCGCCGACTCGGGCAAACAGCGCCTGCGTCGAAGCACCCAGGCCATAGCTCAGCATGATGGTGGTGATGTCCACCAGCGTCATTGATTCCGGGGCGAAGGCATTCCATAGCCCGAACCACACCGACACATCCAACAGGGCGAAGCCCACCACCACCAGGCCCATAACCGCTCCAGCCCGGAAGGCGACGGTCAGCCCTTCGTTGAGCGACTGCTTGGCGGCAAAGGCAGTCCGGGCCGAGGCGTGGGTCGCCATCCTCATCCCAAACCACCCGCAGGTGCCCGAGAACAGACAGGCGAAGAGCACACCGACCGGCGTCATCAAACTCTGGATGCCCGTGATTCCCAACAAGATGAGGATGGCCAGCAGCACCACGAATACCGCAGCAACGACCTTGTACTGTCGCTTCAGATAGGCCATCGCTCCATCGCGGACCGCTTGGGCGATCTCGATCATCTCCGGCTCGCCTTCGGAATAGGACATGACCTTTCGGCTGTACCAGAAGGCGGCGGCCAGCGCTGCCAGAGCGCTGGTGGGGGCAATGAAATACAGGCTGGGCAGGCTGGCGAGCGTAACGGCGTTCACGTTGAACCTTCTCCGGGCACACCGCCGGGCCGCGGCGGCAATCAGGGTTTCGGGAGCTTGTGACGATGCTCGGATCCCCGGCGTGCAACCGAAGAATCCAGGTCGGCCATCAACGACCGCCGGTACGTTAGCGTGAACCCAAGGAGTTTGCAGGCTCGCAAGATGATCTCGACGGCGGTTCGGGCCCCGCCGCAAGACCGGCAGGCCGGGGCTCGACAATTCCTATCTTCTTCCGGACTTTCTGGGCGGCCGGAGCTGCCTGGGCTGTTCGGCCCGAATCGCGCGTTGGATCGATTTGCGCAGGGCGCGCCGACGGCGCTCCGACGGTTTCTCGAAGTACTGCCGGCGCTTGATCTCTTTGGTCAGGCCCTCCTTCTCACACAGCTTCTTGAACCGGCGGAGCATCTGCTCCACCGACTCACCTCCGCGGGCCTTGATGCGTATAGGCATGGGACGGGCGCCTTGCTCCAGCTAAATGAACGCACCATTAGATCGAAAACTATCCGTCTTGGCAAGCCCCCAGCCAAGGCCCAATCGATCACCTGCCGCCACATCGAGCGGAGGGTTCTCACGAGGCGCCCTGATTCAGCGGGTGAAGCACCGTGCATGGCCCGCGGCCGGCGACCCGCTCACGTCGGGGTGGGCGGCGGCGATCATGCAAACATGGCGGACCGCCTCGCTCAACGAGACCTGATGGACCACGCGCAGCGATCAGCCTCGAGGCCAGCACGCCCTGGAATATCGGAACCGCCTGACTCACGATCGGCGAGGGCCCGTCGCCCGCGTAGGCCCACCAGATTCCCCGACTGGTGATTCTTCGCAGATAACTGGGCCAAACCGGCTGATCTCGTGGGCCGCTCCGGGCGATAACTATTCCAGGAATCTCAGGCCAAGGAGCCGCTGGTGTGTCAAAGGGCGACGCGAGCAAAGGTATCAACAACCCGCCGACGACCGAGCAGGAGGCGGCGAAGGGCCTGACCCAGACGATCCAGTCATTGGTCGAAGAATCCAACCGCTCCGCCAGCCGGCTTGAAGAGATGATCAATCTCACCCGGCGCACCAAGACCCAGATCGCCGCCGCTTCAGCGCGTCTCCAGCGGCGCCTCCGCCCCCAGGCAAACCGGCACAAGGCGCCGCAGGATCGGACCGCGGTAAGGAAGCCGGCAAACTCCGAGCCGCCAGCCCGCCAGCGGGCCTCTCCACCAGCGAAGATCAAGCCACATCATCCGGCCGCTGACTTCACCGCGCTGCTGAGCGCCGGCCTTCGGCAATGCGAGGAGTATCTGCGCAAGTTCATCAAAGTGCTCGTCGAGCAGGCGCCGGCCATCACCAGGATTAGCGAAGCCGCCAGAGTGCAGGTATCGCTGGTCGCTCACCGGGCCGCCCGCGGCGCCAAGCAATTCGCGCCCAAGCTCAGCCTCAAACGGCTCAAGACCCAAGCGATGCAAAGGCGAAGTCGCATCCAGGGCCTGCTGGCTTCAAAGCGATCGCTCGAATCCAAGGTGTCGGCGTTGACCGTCAAATGTGAGCGACTGAAGAGGGAGCGGTCGGCGGCCAGGGCTGAGGTCCGCGAGCAGACGATACTGCTGGCGTCAAAGGAGACGCTCGAGGAGCAGGTGGCCGAGCTGACCGCCAAGTGCGAGCATCTCGACGCAGCACGAAATACCGCAACCACCTGGCTCACAACGGCGGAAGCCGAGGTCCGCGACCAGAGAAAGCAGTTGGCTTCCAGCGAGGCGCTCCAGGAGCGGTTCGCCAAGCTGACCGCCAAATGCGGACACTTGGCCAAGGAGCTGGCGGAGGCGAAGGCCCAGCTCAGCGCTCAGAGCGAGCTGTTGGCCGCCAAGGGGGTGCTGGAGGGCCGGTTGACCGAGCTGACCGCCGAACGCGAACAACTGAAAAATGAGCGAGCGGCGGCGGAGGCTGAAGTCCAAGCCAAGACCAACCTACTCGCGTCCAAGGAGGGACTCGAGGAACAGTCGGCCCAGTTGACCTCTGAGTGTGAGCAACTGAGAAATGAGCGGGCGGCTACGGAGGCTGAGGTTCAAGCCAAGACCAACCTGCTCGCGTCCAAGGAGGGACTCGAGGAACAGTTGGCCCAGTTGACCGCCGAACGCGAACAACTGAAGAATGAGCGGGCGGCGGCGGAGGCTGACGCCCAGACAAACATCGAGACGCAGGTGCTCAAAGAGGGACTCGAGCGCCGACTGACCGAGCTGACCGCCGAATGCGAACAACTGAGAACGGCGCAAACGGAAGCGGTGGTGGAGGCCCAAGCGAAGACCAGCCTGCTTGCGTCCAAGGACGGACTCGAGCGCCGACTGACCGAGCTGACCACCAAGTGCGAACAACTGGAGAAGGAGCGGGCGGCAGCGAAGGCCAACGTCCACCCCAACGGCCTGGAGGCGATCACCCAGGCATTGTCTGCGCCGGTCGACGCCGTGATCAGCACGATCGATCTCTTGCGAGAGACAAGACTCGATGACCAGCAACGGCAACACCTCAGGGCAGCCGACTCATCCATCGCCGCCTTGCTCAGCCTGCTCGATTGCGTGGCGAATCTGCCAAGAATCCTGGACGGCGGTCTCGAACTTGAAACAACGGAGGTAGACCTTCGACAGACGCTCAAAGACACCG
This sequence comes from Planctomycetota bacterium, assembly GCA_022568135.1. Classification (GTDB taxonomy): domain Bacteria; phylum Planctomycetota; class Phycisphaerae; order Phycisphaerales; family SM1A02; genus JADFFQ01. The sequence continues at coordinate 24,168 of JADFFQ010000002.1, forward strand.
TCAGCATGTTGGCCCCCGTTGCGAACAACCGGGGACTGGAGCTCACCTGCGAGGTCGAACCCGACGTCTCCGCCTTGGTTCAGAGCGACCCGAAATGGCTTCGGCAAATCCTCCTGTACCTCACGAACCAGTCAATCCAGTTTGCCTCACAGGGTAAGGTGGTGATTCGCGCTGCGGTGGAGGAGATGACGGATGCTACCAACACGATACGGTTTGCCGTGCACGTCACGAGTACAGCGGTTTCGCGGGAGACATTGGATCGAGCGTTCCCCTGGCACCGTCACGCGAACGGGCCGGCAGCCTCCAACCACGACGGGGATCTCGCCTCGGCCATGGTGAGGCTTGTAGAGCTGCTGGAAGGCAAAATGGGCGTCGAGCGACAGGACAATGGCACACTAGCAATCTGGTTTACAATTGCGTTTGACACGGCCCACAAGCTGGGCGACGCCCGGCGGGCCTCCGGACGGTTGCGGCAGGAAGCGCTGGATTGCAACCTCGGGGCGGTCCTCGACCTTTCGCTGGGAGGGATGCGGGTACAGTGCAATCGACCCCCGAAAGGCGAGATCGATGTCGAGCTGATGGGCTCGGAGGTCAAGCTCAGACTCCGCGCCCAGGTTGTCTGGACCAGGCGCGTTGGCTTTCGCAAATATGAGGTCGGGCTGAACTTCCTCCGCGTTCCTGCGGAGACGATCAAGCAACTGACTCGGATCTCACTCAACCACCGGGTACGCCGCTCCTTCGGCAGCGTCTGATCCAGAAGCCAGCGGCCCGGGGGTGTCTTGCTCGCAAGAGCGTGGCCGACCCCCGTTCACCCTACGGGCACAGCCGCAGGGTGGTCCACCCGCCTTGATCATCTCGAGTGTACGCCACACGATCGTGGAGGCGATCCGGCCTGCCCTGCCAGAACTCGATGCAATCGAGACTCACCCGGTACCCACCCCAGTGCGGTGGGCGGGGTACATCGCGGCCCTCGTACCGCCGCTCGATCTGAGCAACACGGGCCAGCAGCGCCGCGCGGCTCTCGATCGGCTGCGATTGCAGGCTGGCCCAGGCGCCGATTTGGGCCGAACGGGGTCGAGTGGCGAAATACACGTCACATTGGGCATCCTCCACCACAGACACCCTGCCCTCGATGCACACCTGCCGTTGCAACGTGTCCCAGTGAAATAGCAACGCGGCGCTGGGGTTGGACTCCAGTGCCCGGCCTTTGCGGCTGATGCGATTCGTATAGAAGACCGCGCCCTGCACATCGAGACCTTTCAGCAGCACCACCCGAACCGACGGTCGGCCGTCGGGATCAATCGTCGCCAGGCTCATCGCATGAGGATTGCGCAGGTCGGTCTGTTTGGCCTCTTCGAGCCACCGGTTCAGTTGGGCGATCGGGTCGGCGGGAGGATGGTCAAAGTCCATGGCTACGATCCGCAGGCCTTGCCCGGCATTGGCGCACCGAGCCGAAAGCTCCGGTGGAGTCTGCAACAAGCCCGATACTATAAGATGCAAGGTGGTGCTGCCCGTCGGGGGGGCGCATACCGTTGAGGATGCTTGCGCTGCATGAACCGCACGGCTCCAGCAGTCGCGTAGCAAGGGCCTCGAACGAAGGTCTGGCCGATGCACGAGACGCGGAACTTCTGCCTGGTGATCATGCTCATCGCCTCGGTCATCTGGGCAACTGTGGCCTGGTTCATCCTCGGTTCGGACTCTCCGTTCATCTGGTACCAGCGAGTCGCCTTGCCGGCGATCATTCTGATCTCAGCGGCATGGCTGATCTACGCCCTGAAGTTCGAGCAAAAACTGCACGACCACCTCAAGGAAGTCGTCGGAGACATCTACTACGACGCCGATGGATTATCGTTCATGCCCATGATTCGCGCCCGCGGCACGCAGGCGGAGCTGAGTGTTTACTACCAGAATCGTTTCGAGAACCCGGTGGATGCGATCGTACACCTTCGGCCACCAGAGGAGTGCTTCATCATTCGGCCGGGGATGCGTGACGTTCACTTTGCGTTCAATGCCAAGGGTGGTGCGTTCGGAGTGATCCACCAGCCGATCGCGATTCCCGAACATTTGCAGGGTGAGCTGATCAACGTCCTGCTCGCCGCGGCAAGCTGGTACCCGCGCAGCCACGGGTCTCGACTGCTGCGGCACGCCGGCTTGCCATGCGGCGCCCTGCTGGTGGACTGGGGCGGCGCCGCGTTCAGGACCGGCGTCCACGAAGTCTCCGGCGAGATCGAGTTGATCAACCCCGTCACGCTTCATCTGTCCATGCCCGCCGGCGTCAACTCAACCATCACCGGCAACGAAATCTGGACACAGGAGCAACTCGCCGCGGGCACGAGTGCCTAGCCGGGAAGATTCACCACCCAGTGCACAGAGGACACCCAGAAGAAGCCGAACCTCTTGAGGGAGCACTTCAGTCTAGGCGTACCTCTGGGCAAGCCCCGCATGGCCATGCGGGGCTCGCAGTCGGTTGCCACGCGGCGCCTTTCGCAAGCGAAAAACGGGCCGCCCAAAGGGCGGCCCGGGTCGCTGGTTGAATGCCTGAGCAGCGCGCTGAACCGTTACTGCCCTGAGCCGGAGTCCGGCTGCGGTTGGCCGAAGAAGAACGGCATCCTGAAGCCGATCCGGATGTCGTCGAGGTTGTAGATGTATTGAGCGTCCAGCGCCTTGTCAATGCGCACCATCGCCTCGCCCAGATGAGCGTCCGTGTATGGGTCGATCTTCTCGGCGCCTTGCTCCAGGACCTGATCGATCTTGTCGCGCAGCTCGCGCAGCTTATAGCAGCTGAGATTCGCGATCGGTTTGCCCGAAGCACCGAAGCCCGTGTCGAGCATGCTCAGGTCGATCAACCGCTCGAGGTGCTCGCGCTGAAGGTTGCGTCGAAGGCTGGAGATCATCGGCTGCCGGGCCGTGTAGGTTCCGTTGAGCGCCTTGTCATCGAGTTCCGACCAGATCTCATCGCTGATGCCGAAGAGGATTTCAGGCAGGGTGAGGGCATCTTGGTCCGAGGGCACACGGAATTCGTTGTCGTAGACCCGATTGAGCGTCGTGGGATTCATCATCATGGTCAGCGTCGCGGCCTGGATGCCCATGATGCGGTCGTGAACCGGCCAGGATGGGTCGGCGAAGATATCGCGGAATCCGCCCTCGTCCCACCACTTATCAACGGTCATCTTGGCCAGCAGCTCGGGGGTCAGGCCGAATGCCTCGTCCCGCAAGGCGTTCTCGAAAACGAACGCAAGCGCCCGGCGCTGCTTGTCGGCGGGCACCACGACGACCGGATCGCGGTCGCCCGGATCACCCTTCTTGTCGCGGTTTACGTAGGCGCCACCCAGCCAGTTCGTGGCGATGGCCACCGCGCGGAAGTGGACCCGGAGCAGGATCTCATACGCCTGACGGGCCTTGGCCCAACTGTCGCCCTCTTTGACCACCCGATCGAGGATCTTCGTCCGCAAGTGTTGGACGAGCCGCAACTGCGACTCCGCGTAATCCAGCGGATCGGAGCCGTAGTCAAAGCGACGGGCCAACGGATCGGGGCCCCAGGTGTCCTCGTCGGTGGCGTAGGGCAGGTCAGCCTCCGAGACACGGCTGAGGATCGGTTTGAGGTTCTTCTCGAAGCTGTAGCCGTACTCGATGGCCCAGTGGTCGTAGGGGCCGATGGTGACCATCGTGTAATCACCCTGCACCGGCCCGTCATCAAAGTTGATGTTGATCGGGTTGTAATCCATCACCGAGGCGGTCTGTGCTTTGCCTCTGAACTGCTCGGTGTTTATTTCCTGAATGCTATGGATGCTGGACGCTTTGAAATTGTGGCGCAGGCCCAGGGTGTGTCCGACCTCGTGCATGACGACGTCTTTGAGCAGCGGGCCGATGAACGACTCGGGCACGCCGTCGAGCATCTGCTCTTTCTCCTCTTCCTCATCGTCCTCATCGTCTTCGTCTTCCTCATCGTCCTCATCGTCGCCGTTCTTCTCGTCATCCTCATCGTCATCGTCATCGTCACCGCGAGCAAGCTCGGCGAATAGATCGGGTCCGAGGCGGAACAGGGCAACGTCGAGGGACTTGGCCATGGCGTGGGTGCAAGCGCCGTTGATCTGGCTGACCCGCCCGACTAGACCGTCGTACAGATCGTCGCCGAGCAGGGTCGGATCGGTATTGGCGGCGGGGTGGCCGGCGAAGCGGTTGAGCTGCCGGGTGGCGCGCTGCCAGGCCAGCTCCGCCAGCACGTCAGCGCGCTCCGCGGGCGGGGCCAATCGCACCCGCGGATCCCAATCCGGGTGGTTTTCGAGCCAGGCCAGCGTCTGAGGCCCAAAGCCCTCCATCGCCGTTTCGGGGATCAACTGCTTCCAGGCACGGACCCAACTGGTGATGAACCCCTCGTCCATGACGATGTCAGCGTCGAGGATCTGGCCGGTGTTGGGATCAACGCGGCTGGGGCCGATGGCGAAGCCCATGCCGGCGTTGGTCCACAGCACGAAGTTGTAGCGGGCATCTTCGGGGTCCTTCTCCATGTGGGCGCCGGTCCGGGCGTCCTGCTGGTAGACCTCGATGGCGTTGATAAGCCCGACCCTTTCGAAGGCCTTGTTCCACTCCAGCACCCCCTCGCGCACCCACCGGCGATATCGCACCGGCGTCGTGTGCTCGAGATAGAAAATAATGGGCTCCTTGGGCGGGCTGAGTTTGAGCTTGGCGTCGGCCTTTTCCAGCTTCCAGCGGTTGATGTAGCGGACCCATGGCGTGTCAGCTCCAGGCTTGCCCACATCACGGTGCGTCGTGGTGAAGTAGCCGATACGAGCATCAGCATCGCGCGGCTTATAGCCGGTGCTCTTGGGCAGCACGCTGATCGAATAATGAAGCGTCCCAATGCGCCCCTCTCGCAACGGCAGCGTGAAGGCAAGCTCGACGTTCTTGGGGAACGCCTTCGCCTTAGAAATCTCGGCCAGTTTGTTCGATGCGCCTTTGACGTATCTACCGAAGAACTTGGACGCCTGCCCGACGAGCAGCGCGTCCATGTCGATCACGGGGCCTCCATTCGGTCCCATCGTGGTGATGGGCACGCTGAGCAGGACGCGGTCGGTGAAGACACGCTCCCGGCCCTTTTGAGATTCCAGGTCGCCGGATGTGCGGACCGCGACATTCGGCTCAATGAGGGCCAACTGCTTGTCGTACCTCTTCCAATACGCGTATCGGTCGCCGTACTGGACGCCGGCCCTGCGGATGCCGCCGGAGATGGTGTAGGCGATGAACAGGCGCTGCTGCTGGAAGCTGCTCGGCAGCTCGGCCAGCATCTGGTTTTTCTTCTTGTGCACCCAAATCGTGTACATCGACTTGGCGCCGTCAGCGGTGGAGACCACCTTCTCGTAATCTTTGGAGACCTCCTTGAACGGCGGGAACTCCGGCTTCTCCTTCTCCTTCTTCTTCGACTCCTGCGGCGGGTCCTGCCCCGCCAGGGCCCCGCCCACCACCGCCATAACGACCAGTCCCAAGATGCTCAGTTCTCGCTTTCTCATGCGAACGCTCCTGATGTTGTCTCTTCCCGTGTGGTTGAAACGACCGCTGCTAATATAGCCTAGGCACGTCGATAGAGGCTGGCGACGCCACCGGCGACCGGGCCGCCCAAGTGTAGGTCTCATCGGACGCCGAGGTGACGCACATGGAAGCAACAACGCGATTTCGCCGGGAAATATTGCCCGTTCCCGCCACATAGGCCCCAACCGCTCGACGCGGGCTCCACCAGCCGGCCGGGCACCCCCCGCGCCGGCCGCCTCGCCCCGGCACGTCTGGTTCACCGCCGATCAGAGACGCGATGCACACCGAGCTGGACGTAATCCCGGGAGAACACAAGATCAACGGTCCAGTCCAGCGCGACACGCACCTTGCGCGCAAGCGTCGGCATCTTGAGCAGATACACCGTTCGCCAAAGCCACCACGCCGTGAACCCGGAGAGCTTGATTCCGTAGACCTTCGCCACACCCGTACGACAGCCCAGCGCCGCCAAGGCGCCTCTGGTCTTGATGTGACATGGTCTGGGCTGCGCGCCTTTGAGGACCGCCGCCAGATTGCGCGCTAAGTGCGCGCCTTGACGCACAGCATGCTGGGCCGTGGCGGGATAGGCATATCCGTCGGGACCGGGGTTGACCGCGCAATCGCCGACCGCCCAGACGTTGTCGAACCCCTTGACCCGAAGATTATGCTCGCAGAGGATGTATCCGCGCTCGTCCACCGGCAGCGACCAGCCTTGCACAATGGGATTCTGCTCAATGCCGGCACACCAGATGACGGTGCGGGCGCTGAGCGCGTCGCCGGTGCTAAGCGAGACGCGATCGCGCTCGATGGCCGTCACTGTGCTGTTGAGCAAGAGATTGACGCCGCGGTTTCGCAGGTGCGCGGCGGCATACTGCGAAAGATCAGGATCAAGGGCCGTAAGAATGCGGTCACCCAGCTCGATGAGCGTGATGGTCACATCCGTTTCGTTGACGTGGAGATACCGGCGACTGCCGTGGCGGAGAAACACGTCGAACTCCCCGGCCACCTCCACCCCGGTGAAGTTGCCCCCGACAACCACGAAGTGAAGCAACGCCCGCCGCTGGGCCGTGTCAGCGGTCGCGTCGGCCAACTCGAGCATCGAGATCGCCCGATCGCGCAGAGCCACCGCGTCGGCCAGGCTTTTCATTTCGTAGCCGAATTCACGAAGTCCCGGCACCTCGGGCAAGCGAGTGACACTGCCGACCGAGATCACGAGATGGTCATAGCGAATCTGCTCTTTGCTCTCACCGCCCACCATTTGATAGCTGACCGCCTGCCGCTCGAAATCGATATCGCCCACCTCAGCCATGCGGAAGTCGGCTGATCTGAGGAACGCCCGCATGGGCACCACCGCGTGCCGCGGTTCGAGGCTGCCGGTTCCAGCCTCGATGAGCAACGGATAGAACACGAAGTAGTTGTTGCGATCGATCAGCAGGACCTCGGCATCGATACCGCGCAGCGATTTCTTCAGCGCCTGCGCGCAGTACGCTCCGGCGAATCCTCCGCCGAGGATGACGATGCGCTGGTTGTGGTTGGTCTTCACAGGGTTTCCCACGCTCGTTGTTTTCGAGACGGTCACACAGATGTTTAGCCGTCGCCCCTGGGCGACGCGGGCCTGGATGCCCGCGGCTAAACACCGAATGCCGAGCAGTGCGCCAATCGGTCGGCTTCGATAGCCATCTCTAAAGAAGCCCGGCCGTTGTGTTCCGTTACTTTCCACTGATGGTCGGAATCGCGTATCCAGGCGACCTGATCGCGCATCATTGCCCGCAACAACTCGCCGTAGAGATGATACTTGGCGATTCCTTCGCCGACCGTCAGGTCCAGCATCTGCCAAACATCGATCGCCTGTTGGCGACCCCGGCATCGGCGCTGCCGGCCGTCGTAGACTTCGGTGACGTCAAGCCTGGCACCGGGGAACAGATCGCACAACGTGCGGGTTGCGGCTTCATCAGCGATGGCGTGGATTGCCAGCCGCGTCGGCACCCACTCGTATAGCGTTACCTCCCCGCGCTCAAACAAAAGCCGGAACTTCTGGCGATCCATCCGCAACGGCTGATGGAAGCCGTGATACATGTTGACGAGCACATCGCGGTCGTAGCGTCCGCTTGCTCAACGGTCAGGGCCAACGGCTTTTCGCATATGACGTGCTTGGACGCCTCCAGGGCGAGCATGGCCTGGGGATGATGGAGGAACGGCGGGGTCGAGATGTACACGAGATCGATGTCGGGAATGTTGTAGCGCGCCGCGGCCCGCTTGGCGGCTTCGCGATGCGTGCCCGCCATGCCGACGAGCTCCACGCCCGGCAGTTGGACAAAGTGTTGCAGCGCAAACAGGCCAAAGCCGCCGCACCCGATGACCCCGAGTCGAATGGCCTGATCGTCACCCATGGCGGTTCAGTGTGTCGGACCGCCTACGGACCCGCCGCTGCCCGCCGCGCGGATTCGATTATCGTCGGGCTGCGAAGGCCGGCGGTCCGGCCTAGTTCCAACGCCTGGTCCCACTGCATCCCTCGGGTGCGCGCCAGGTACGCTGCCCACATGCCGCCGACCCGATCGGACGAGCCACAGTGCACCAGCACCGGCTGGTCGGTGGAAGCGACAACCTCCGCGAACCGATCGACGATCGCGGGCGAGAAGCCGGCCCGCATCACCGGAATGTTGACGTACTTCATTCCGAGCTCAACCACCAGCGCCGGCTCGTCGAACGGCAGCCCCGCCACTTCCGGCTCCGTCCGGAGATTGATCACCATGGTCACGCCATCGGCGGCAGCTTTTCGAAAGGCGGCTTCGCCGGGCTGACCCGCAAAGAAGAACCGCCCCGCCCGGCTCACGTTGGAGGTGTCCGGCCAGTCGCCAACGGCCTCGGCCCGCTGTACCGTTGCCGCCTGCCCGGCCGGCTCAGCCCGCGCGATCGGCTCAGGCTCGGGGGTCGTGTCAGGTTGCTGGCTGCAACTTACCAACCACAGTACTCCAATCATCGCCAGGATTGTCTGCAATCTGGTCGTCCACATCATGCTCGCTCCGAAAGATCCAACTCCAGTAGAGACGGCAGTATCGCACAATCGCGGGCTTCCTGCGAGCTGATCCGACTCATCACGCATTATCCAGCGCGGTGACGACAATCCGACCCATGAGCTACTATGGCCACTACGCTTATGGCCACTACGCTTGAGACCCCTAATACGAGGAACCAGCGATGCACATTGGAATACGAGTCCTGGCAGGCGGCATTCTGGGGGTCACGATCATAGCGAGCGGTGGATGTTTGGCGGTGGTGGCGGCGGCCGGCACGGGCCTTGGCGTCGCCTACGTGAAGGGCGATCTGGAAGCCGTCGTGGAAGCCACGCCGAGAAAGCTCGTCGCCGAGGCCGAGGCCGCACTGGAGAGCATGGGTATCAGGGTGCTGGCCGCCAACGCCAACGACGTCCAAGGCACCGTCAACGCCCGCACCGCGGACGACAAGAGGATCATGATCAAGGTGAGCAAGCAGACCGACGCCACCAGCACGGTCTCGATCCGCGTGGGCACGTTCGGCGACGAGGCAATGAGCCAGGCCATCTACGAGAAGATCAAAGCCAACCTGTAGGCGTCCGCGACCCTTGCCCGCGCGATCCGCGTTCCTGATGTCGAGCCTGGCGGGCCGCCTGGTAGGATGAGATGCACGATTGAGCGAAACGCGCTCGCGTGGAACGCTGCCATGACGCACCAACAGCAGATCGCCGTCAAAACCACCGGTCACCGCCACATGACCGACCTTACCGATGAGGTCGCTCGCATCGTCGCTGAATCGGGGATCAACACGGGGACCGCGAACGTGTTCAACGTCGGCAGCACCGCCGCGGTGGGCATCATTGAATTCGAACCTGGTCTGCAAGGAGACCTGCCTGACATTCTCGACAAGCTGATGCCGCCCGGCCGCGACTACGGCCACGAAGAAGCCTGGCACGATGGCAATGCGCACTCACATCTTCAGGCCACGGTGCTGGGGGCATCGCTGACGGTTCCGGTCGCCGACGGCCGGCCGGTGCTGGGCACCTGGCAGCAGATCATCCATCTTGAATGCGATACTCGCCCCCGCACCCGCAGCATCGTCGTCACCGTGCTGGGTGAGTGACAGAGCCGCGTCGCCCCGCTGCGGAATCAGACATACGCCTCGGTGAGGAGGGTCCGTCATCATGGCCTCAGCCCTCCAATTTGTGGATTGAGAAGCCCCGTGGCGAGGCAGGATGGCGTCAAGCAGGATTCATCCGAAAGACAGCGCTGTCAGCAAAGGAGAAACACGGGTGACTGAGCAAGCATCAGACGTCGCGGAGTGTGCCCAGATGGGCGCGCTCCTAGAAGCACATGCGAAGTTCGAGCCGTTCGTCGGCACGTTCACCGCCGAGGTCAAGATGTGGATGGCCCCCGGTGACCCGCACGTCTCCACGGGCGTGATGACCAACACGCTGGAACTCGGCGGACGCTTCCTGCACCACAGCTACCAGGGCGACCAGGCCGACGGGCCCTTTCCGAACTTCCAGGGACGCGGCTACTGGGGATACAACACCAACGCCGGAAAGTACGAAGGCGTCTGGATCGACAGCGCTTCGACGCTCATACAGACCGAGACCGGTGATGTCGATGCGTCTGGAAAAGTGTGGACGATGATCGGCCAGGTGACCAACCCGCAGACCGGCCAACCGATGCAGAAGCGGTCGGTCATTACGCTGCAAGACTCCGATCGCCACCGCGTCGAAATGTTCTTCCAGGGCCCCGACGGCAACGAGTTCAAGGCGATGGAGATCAGCTACACGCGCAGGGGCTGAGGGGGAGGGCACTACGGTTTGCCGGTCCGCCGGCCTTGTTTGCGCGCGCAGACCGGACCGTTGGCCCTCCTATGAGTGGACACCATCGACCGCAATCTCCTCGACGCCTGGCGCCGAATCGGCGACGAGGTCCGTCGAGACCGTGTCGAAGTCCTGCGCCGCTCCTACCGGCGTCTCACACCGACGCTCACCCGCCCCCCGCGGGCGTGGTGCCTCTGCCTGCGCGCCTGTGACACGCGCATCTCACCTGTGACGTGCGCGATCGAGCTCGACCCCAACGTCGAGCTACCCATCAACGACAGCCTTGAGTCCGCCCTCGCTCACGGCGCGCCACACACCGTCACCCTCACCGGTGCAGTCATCCACCGGCTGTGCATACCCGTTTCCCTCCCCTGGCCGGGCATGGACTGGACCATCGCCGCCCAACGTCTCGGCCGGCACGAGGAAACACTGCGCCGCTGGATCAAGCTTGGCATCCTGCGCGCGCGATACGACAACGCCGTGTCACACGGCAAGCGCGGCAAACCCGTCCCCATCGTCTGGTCGCCCTCACCTCTGGATCCGAACACGAACCACGGCCAGCCCCCCGATCCCGTCTGGGGGACGCTCTGGCAGACGCTCTGGAAGCGCCTCCCCGAGGATTACCAACTCATCGTCCGCAGGGAAGCTCGATTCGTCCACTACCGTGGCGAGCCGCGGCAGCGCGGCTGGCAATTCGTCTGCCCCGGCCGCCTCCGGTCGCCGCCGATTTCCGCGTCCATGCCGCGGGCTTCTCGCGAGCTCCCCGACGCTGCCTTGGAGCGCATCGCGTGCAACCGGCGCGTCAAGCGCCTCTACGCCCCGCAATCGACCTGGACCATCGCCCAGCAGCTTGGCGATGATCGCGGGTTCGCAATCTCCCCGCTCCCGCCCGGAGACGGAGCCGAGGGCAGCGAGGCGGATGACGGCGGACTTTGCCTCGCGGGCGCCTGGCATCCCCGACAGATCGATCCGATCAAAGCCATGGGCCCACGGTCATTTGCCTGCCATCACTGCTGGCGCGTGCAGTTCACGAGTCTGCTCAATCACGTTGGTTGGAACACGTTCGTCACCCACGTCTCCGGCGGTCTGCTATATGGCCACGAGGTCGAGCGCCCGCTCGATGAAGCGCCCAAGCGCCGCAAGAAGCGCTTCGTGCCGCACCCGCGCCCGGCCCCGCGTCGCCGCGAGGTTTCCCTTGGACTGCTCCAAGGCCTGACCTACCAGCAGATCGCCGACCGCATGGGCATCACCTATAGCACCGTCCACGCCCACGTCAAGAAGATCTACAAACAGCACGCGGTCCACAGCCGCGAGGAGTTGATCACATGTCTGGGCAAGCAGCGCACCTCTCCTTCGATGGCGCCGACGGCGGCCGGTGCTGGGCACCTGGCAGCAGATCGTCCACCAAGAGCAGTTCTACTCAAGGTGTAGCGTCTGCGGCGGGCCGGCTCTGAGCCGTCCCCGTGCGGTGTCGTGTGATGTAGTCGAACACGTTCTCGAAGTATCGTTCATCCCACACCCATTTCACGCTACCGCCCTTGGCCCACCACGGACGTCGAGGGGAATCGGATCCGCGCCGCCCGCTGTGCGGGCGGTCCGCCGACACAGTCGGCGGCTCCGAAGCGAACCGCTTCGTCAACGCTTGTCCCAACCAGGTTTTCAACCATCTCCGCACCGCTTTGCCATCGCGATCGGTGGTCAAAAGCACGTGCACATGATCAGCTTGAGCTGTGCAGACATACAGTTGCCATCCACCGCGCTTACAGACTCCTCGGATCGCGTCCTCAGCGAAGCGACGCTGCTGCATGGTGAGCGTCACCGGCGGGAATCTGAGCTGTGATCGCTCAATGCGCTGCCAATCTTCGTTCTTCCCAATGATCGGATCACCCGGCTTGTTTATCGAGCGATCGACCGTCCCCCGCGGATCGCCATGCAAGCGTGTGCCGTAGGTTCCGATGGTGATGTGATACGCAAGCGGTCCGTCCGGCATGCGCGCAGTGTAACGCAGAGTCATCAGAGCCACGGCGCGTCGCCGCGGAGCCGAGCGTGAGCCTCAATGGCGAGGATTCGACCGCGTTGCCTGCCGGAGGGGACGCTGCGATCAGAAACCAACGCGGCCGGCGATGCCTTCACGTTCGGCTGCGCTGTGCTCTGCGTCGGCGGGTATGTAGGGGATCAATCCGTTCCGGTACGCCGCTTCCTGCGCCTCGCGCGGGGCGTTGCGAATATCCATCGGAAGCCCGTTGATTTCCAGCATCCAGACCAACGGATTGTCACCGATCCGGCTCGGCAGGCACCAGTCCGGGTCCAGCCGTATCAGGTCGATTCCTTCGCGGATAAGCATGGACTTGGCCGTCATGGTCGCGTTTGAAACGCCGAACGCTCTTGCCACGTCGCCCAGCTTCATGTAGGGCGTCTGGCTCGGATCGTTGAGGAAATTGACCCACCCCACCGCATTGACGATGCCGCTGGCCCAACTGACCGGCTTGCCGCTCTTGACCGGCGATCCTTTCTGACACACCGCGACCGCCATCTCCCGGCAAAGCTGCTTGTACTCGTCGTTGAGATGCTTGTCGCAGAAAGCATCGGTCAGATCCACGATCGCCGAAAAGACCTGTTGAAACTCCTCAGGCACATATTCGAGTAAGTCTTCCATTGTGCAGCCCGTCCGTGTCATCGTCCCGGAACGCAGAACCTCTCCAATTGTTCACTGCGCGATGCGGCCGCGTTCGGGAGGAGCCAAAGATGATGTGGTACGCCGGCGGTCTGTCCGGCATGCGCCCAGTATAACGCAGAGTCATCAGAGCCACGGCGTGTCGCCGCCCGAATGCGATCAAAACGCTCCGCCATCCGGACTCCTCGCTCAAATCACCGAATCATGCGTCTGAATGTTGTGGGCGGGGACAGCGGTTGATCTTCACCGCTCGTTTACGCGGCTGATTGTTTCTTGCGGACCGCCTCATAGAGAAACTCCGGAGCGAGGTCGGCGCCAGTCTCCCAGCAGATGGTGTTCAGCTCGTGGTTCAGTTGGAATCGCTTGAAAACTTCGACATCTCGTAGTGGCTCAAAGACCGGGCCCCACAACTCGTCTTTGAGGTCGATCTCGCCTTCCGTGCCGTCGGCGAACGTCAGATGCAGCCGACAGTCGCCAGCATATTCAGCTCCCATCAATTGAGGTGTCATAGTCATTACTCCAGTGGCGGAATCTGGCGGATAAGCTGCCTCGGCGGCTGGAGGCCGGCTACGCCGAGCGGCGGACGTAGACGTGGCCAACTTTGGCAAGTTCCTCAACCTGTCCGGCTTCTGCCATGCGGTGAAGCTCGTCAAGCCACCGCACCGTCTGCGGTTCCAGACACGGCTCGCTGGGATCGCTGTCGGGAATCACCGCCTCCACCTCGACGCGGACAACGCAGGGGCCGCCATGAATCCAACGGGGAACCTTGATCCGCTTACCTTTGATTCTCATCGCTCACTCGTCGAAAAAGTACACCGTTACAAGCTTAGCGACCTCATCCACATAGCGATCCGCCGCGACGGCATTACCGATGCGATCGAACAACTCCGCCATCGTCTGACCCCGCTCAGATCACCGAATCATGCGTGGGGACGTTGTGGGCGGGGGCGGTATTGAGTTTCACGATCTCATTTCGAGTCTTGCGTTGCTGGATTCGCTTTGCATCGTCGGCGTCCGTGTCGCCGCTGTGGCAGGCGGGTTTGGCATTCGCTTTCGAGCCTTCGCCGTTCGACCCCCTGGCAGAGCCAGGGGCTACGGGGCTCTTGGTGGCGAGATTGTGGATCTGCTGCGGCGAAAGCACGCCGCGCTGTTTGAGAATCTCCTGCTGCTCGGCAGTCAGCGCCTCGGTGCGCTGGGGCTTCTCCCAGCCGTATTCCTCGGCCTTGCCGCTCATGAACTCCTCGATCTCCTTACTGATGCGCACGCTGCACCAGTCGTGGCCACACATCGCACAGAAGTCGGTGTCCACATCCAGGTCTTCATCGTGCAGCGCTCGTGCCGTATCGGGATCGAAGGAAAGTTCGAAATGCTTCTTCCAGTTCAATGCCGCGCGAGCCTTGGTGAGCTCATCATCCCAATCGCGAGCCCCCGGAATACCCAAGGCAACGTCCGCGGCGTGCGCGGCGATCTTGTAGGCGATGCAGCCTTGCTTCACGTCATCTTTCTTAGGCAGACCGAGATGCTCCTTGGGCGTGACATAACACAGCATCGCCGCCCCGTGATAGGCCGCAGCGGTCGCCCCAATGCAGCTGGTAATGTGGTCATAGCCCGGGAACACGTCAGTGACGAGCGGACCGAGTACGTAGAACGGCGCGCCGTGGCAGAGGCGACGCTCGAGCTTCATGTTGTATTCGATCTGATCGAACGGGACGTGGCCGGGGCCTTCGACCATGACCTGCACCCCGTGGGCCCAGGCCCGCTCGGTGAGCTCGCCGATGGTCTCAAGCTCAGCCAGCTGCGCATCGTCCGTGGCGTCGCCCAGTCCACCGGGACGCAATCCATCTCCAATCGAAAACGAAACGTCGTAGCGGCGCATGATCCCGCAGATCTCGTCCCACAGCTCGTACATCGGGTTCTGTTGATTCTGGTGCAGCATCCACTTGGCCAGCAACGCCCCCCCGCGGGAGACGATGCCGATGAGCCGACCGCGGACGTACTTGAGATGCTCGCGCAACACTCCGGCGTGAATCGTGAAGTAATCGACGCCCTGGGCGGCCTGCTTCTCGAGTTCGGCCAGAATGATCTCGTGGGTGAGATCTTCGAGACGGCGGCCGATGATCATCGAATAAAGCGGCACGGTGCCGATGGGGACGGTCGCGTGACGGATGATCGTCTCGCGGCAATCATCGAGATCGCCCCCGGTGGACAAATCCATCACGGTGTCCGCGCCCCAACGCTGGGCCCAGTGAAGCTTCTCAAGCTCCTGGGCGGTGCCGGAGGAGACGGGCGAAGCGCCCATGTTGGCGTTGATCTTGGTTTTCGACGCCCGACCGATGCACATCGGATCAAGCTGATACGACAGATGCACGGTGTTGGCGGGGATGATCATCCGCCCGGCGGCGACCTCGTCGCGCACCTGTCGGGGCGTCAGATGCCCTTCGCGGTGGGCGACGCGTTTCATTTGCGGGGTGATGATGCCCAGGCGGGCGTGTTCGAGCTGAGTGATGGCGGAAGGCATCAAGGCATCAAGGCATCGAGGCATCGAGGAAGAAGAATCGAGCTTCGCGCCCGGGGGTAGAAAATCCCAAGCGGTGAGTGGCGACACTTCCGGCATGCCGGGGGTGTCCGGCGAAGAGAACATCAGCGGCCCGCCGATGTCCGCCGAATTAGCAAAGCACCCGGGTGTCGTACCCTGGCTCTTGGATGATGGATCCAACGCGCCACGATACGGACGCTGGAATCGGTCGGTGGTGGTCCTGGGCTGAATCATGGGGCGAACCTCCAAGCAAGAGGTTGGGGATCGCCCGGCTGGGAAAACGGACGTTCGCGTTCCCTCCGCCGGTACGAACCGGATCAGGTTCCACGGGTGCCTCTCAGGTCGCCGCGGCGACCGCCCCGAGCGAACGCAGAAAGTGTATCGCTTTGGCCCACGAGAAGCGAGCGTCAAACCTCGTCCGTCCCGCTCCGGCCGGACCCAGCGGGGCAAGCCCGCTGGCCAAACGTCGGAGAGTCCGGGCACGTGGCGTCAAGTCCTATCATCCAAGGTGACTCAGACGCCGTTGTGGCCACGTTTCCGCATGAGGCCGGCGTATGCGGCCGATACTAACGACACTCGCCGTCTCCTTGATAGAGGATCAACCATGGGGCGATATATTCGCACCGTTGTGGCGCTGACGACCCTGGTATTGGTCGCCGGTTGTGACAGCCGAGGCACATTCTCCCATGTACCGTGGCATCCGGACACCTGGAGCTATCACAAAGCCGAGGACCAACCGATCGTCCTGGAGGTAGCCAGGCCGGTGGCGATCGATGTGGAGTCGTTCAACGGCGACGTGATCATTACCGCCGACGACCAGCTGACCAACGCGACGGTGTCGATTCTGCGCGAAGCGACCCATGGATACCGGCGCAAGGAGGAGGCGCAAGCGTCTTTGGCGGAAATCGACTACAGCCTCGCGCTGGTGCCGGGCGAGTTCGGCCAGGTGCTCCAGGTGCGCACCTGGACAACCCACGCCGAACCGCACTTTCAGCGGGCCCATATTCTCATCGACGTGCCTGAGGTGGACGGTATCACTGTGCGAGCTCAGCGCGGTAACGTATTTGTAACGAACATCGAGGGCCCGGTGGATATCTCAACCTCCCAGGGTAATGTGCGGCTGATGACGAATCTGCCCATGCGCCGGGCGGTCACCATCACCATTCGCCAAGGCAACATCGACTACCGCGTGCGGGGTGAATCTTCCGGGGCATTGGACTGTCAAGCCATTCGCGGCAGGGTTGACCATCGCGTCATGACCGGCCGGCTCATCATCGAGCCTGACAGAGACAAAGGCCGACTCCGGGCGACACTCAACGACGGCGACAATCCCATTACGCTGCGCACCGCGGACGGCGACATCCGCATCGCCGTGGTGGACAACCCCACGGAGGTGGGCTGGCTCATCGTCGAACCGTAACCCGCCGCAGCATGATCACCTGCGCTTCGGCCTCCCACGCTTCTACCCATTTCGCGCGGTCTGGATACGACGGCGAATCTCATTGCGCAGCAGTGCCGCCTCGCGCTGGGTACCGTCTAAAACAACATCGATATCCCATCCGAGTAGCGGGTGCCACCTCTTCCGCTTGAGGCGAAGTCGCCACTTACGGTTCGATGTTCGACGGAGCTTGAACCGGCGCCTGACTTTAACCTCAGCAAAACGTGACCAAGGCTGGCTTTCATTACTCCAGGGATCGTGAAGCAGTGCCACCCCTTCGTCGGTAATGAGAACCCTGGCGTCTCCACCGTGCCTAGCGCGCAACCGTCGGCGATACAACCAGCCGAAGAGGGGGACGCCAGCCATTGCGAGCAGGTATAGCGGGATGGCAGGCCCCCAGGCGGGACGCCCCGCCGCCACGGGAAGGACCATCAACAACGTCAGCGCGACATACGCAGCTAGCTCGCCCCAGGTCCCCCGAGCGTGCCGGACATTCCCCGTGATGATGAACATTGACGCGTCATACTCGAACCCACATTCCGGGCAGCGGTGGTCGCGCGGCAGTGTCGCCAGGTCGTAGCCGCACTCTGGACAATGTTTGAGGCGCAGGATGTCACGGGGATCGCCGGACACGTCACCGTAAGCGTACCCTCATCATGATGCCCCACGAGGTTCAGGATCATTACTTCCGCCAGGCCAAGCGCGAGGGGTATCTGTCGCGGGCGGCGTACAAGCTCATCGAGATCGACGACCGTAAGAGGCTGCTGCGGCACGGCGACTGGGTGCTGGATTGCGGCGCGGCGCCGGGCTCGTGGCTGCAGGTGGCCGCCAAACGCGTCGGAGCCCGGGGCGTCATCGTCGGCATCGACCGTCAGCCGATCACCCACCATTTCGAGGACGGCAACATCCGCCTGATTGAGGGCGATCTGCAAGAAACGCCCGCCGAGGCGCTTTTACGCATAGCGCGTGGCGAGATGGGACAGCCCCGCCTGTTTGACGTGGCTCTTTCGGATATGGCTCCCATGACCTCGGGCGATCGAACGACGGACCACCACCTGTCAGTTCGGTTGTGCCACACGGTGCTCGACCGCTGCGCCGAGGTGTTGCGTCCCGGCGGGCACCTGGTGATGAAGGTCTTCGAAGGCGAGGCGTATCCGGAGCTGGTGGCGCGAGTCCGCCGGCTCTTTGAGACCCTCAAAGGCTTCGTTCCCAAAGCCTCACGCCCCCAGTCCACGGAGATCTACATTGTCGCCCGCAAGTTCCGCGGGCCCGGCGCCGAGCAAGCCACGCTTAGCCACTTCGAGCTTGACCAGCCGCCTCGGCGACGACCCTCTCGCGGATGGGGTGATGGGTAGGGTGCCATCGGCGCCACGGAGCAAGAGCCGCCTAATCGTGCGCAGTTTCTGCCGAACATCTGCAACCGCTGCCATCCGTGCAACCCGCAACCCGCGGGAGAACCCCCTTTTGCCGGGACCGCCCATGGGCGCGTGATTTGCCCCACAGCCGGACGCAGCACAAGGAGCAGTCCGCATGCTTACCACCAGCGCATTGGCCGGTCATCTCACTCATGGGCTTTTTGCCGCCAGCCGGTCATCCCCCGCTCGCAAGTCCATCTCGGCGGAGGCGCCCGCCGTCCCTATCGCATTCAAGAGTAAGGCGGCGCCTACTGCCCGACTCGCCACGGCGCAACCGGCGAAACCGCTGGTGCACACCATCGCCAAGAACACGATCGTCCCAAGCGGCCCCAAGACGCTTCGGAACATCGCGCAGCCCGCTGTCACAGACAAAGTGGTAACGCCAAACATGCTCACTACGGCAGACCGGGAGTTGCCGGAACCGCAGGACCCGTGGCAGGCCCGCCTTGACGCCCTGCTCGCCGACTGGCACACGGCCGACTCTCCCTATGATTTCAACGGCGACGGAACCGTTGATCCGTACGACTTGGCGATCTATCTCAGCGGCAACTTCCCGCAGCAAGATGCACCGCTTGAGAAGCCCGCTGTCACAGCCCGGCCGGCAGAGAGGGTGGCAACCAGGCTGACCTCAGCCATCTTCGCCGCCCGTGATCGCGACCGCGACGGGACAATCCGAGAAAAGGATTTCGCAGGCGGGCAGCATCTGTTTCGTCGCATTGACCGCGACGGTGACGGAGTAATCAGCCGCACGGACCTCCATGACACGATCACGGACAGTCTTCGGGCAACCATGAAACGTGATGAACCGCTGAGACTGGGCCATTTCACCCGGAGCTGGGCCTCGGCCTTCAACCGGCATGGCAAGGCCGACGGACCTGCGAAGATGTCCGAGCACATCCCATCGATGCGACGACACGTGCACGTTCGCGCCGCCGCGGAGCACATCGCTCACGCATTGCAACCGCAGTTCTCCAGCAACCCCACCGATATCCGTCAGGTCGTAGACAAATCCAGCCTTGCCGACGATCAGAAGAAGATGATCCTCGATCGAATCGCCGCCTGGCATCCTCGAGGGCTAAAGGTGAGCCTTGTCGGATGATCCTGAACCCAGACGGCTACGCCCGGTAAGCGCGTGTGAACCGCAGCATCCGCTGCGGTTCACTTCGTTTGGGGATTGTGCGCGGCTGGCACAAGAGGCGGCCTCACCAACTCATACCATCCTGGCGCCGGCTTCCCTCGCGGCCGCAACGATCCGATCTGCGGCGCGGACCGCGGCAAAGCCCGCATGGACATCCACGCTCGCCCGACGTCCGTTGCGCACAGCGGAAATGAAATCCTCGATCTGCATTTTCAGCGGCTCACCGTCACTCACCACTAGCGGCTCCACCTTCACCAGACTGAGGTAGTCAACCTGCGAGAGGTCCTCCCCCGCCGCCAACCGCCGGCGCAGCTCGGCCAGCTGTTGAGCGTTGGCCGTCTTGCGGACCACGGTGCCGGTCCGCTTCACGAAGTCCGCCGAGACGTACGCATCTTCACTGATCAGCCGAATCTTCCGCTCGGTCTTTAGCGCAAGGCGACTTGCGGTGAGGTTTGCCACACAGCAAATGCCATCGGCACCTGGGGGAAACGTCAGCCGGGCGTTGCAGACGTCCTCCGCTTCGCCAAACACACTGACCGCGTTGGCCTGCACCTGCTGCGGTTCGCAGCCCAGAAGCATCAGCAACACGTCGATGTCGTGGATCATCATGTCGAGCACCACACCCACATCGACACTGCGGAACGTCATTGGGCTGACGCGATCGACCTCGACGTAGCGGGGCGTGATGCCCGAAAGCGAGCGGATGGCCACAGTCACCGGGTCGTAGCGGACGATATGCCCTACCTGCAGCACGGCAACGGAGCGCTCGGCCGCATCGACAATGGCCTGCGCCTCCTGCACATTGGGCGCCAAGGGCTTCTCAATCAGGCAAGCCACCTTCGCGCTGAGCAGCGGCTCTGCGACGCACCGGTGAGAAACCGTAGGGGTCGCGACGCTCGCCGCGTCAACGCCCTGGTCCAGGAGCTGCTCAACGGTTTCAAACGCCTGGACCCCCCATTGATCGTGAGCCTGGCGACGACGCTGTGGGTCGATGTCAACCACGCCGACCAGCTCAACGGCCTCGGTCTCGGCATACACCCGTGCGTGATGCGATCCCATCCGGCCGACGCCAATCACCCCGCAACGTATCGGGCGATCAATCATGAGCTGCCCCCATTCACCACAACGTTAGTCGAAGGCACGGGTTGGATCGGCGGCGGGTCGGCGGACGGTTCAGCCAGCTCGATGGGGTCTGGAGGCGGAGGTATCGGCGCCGGCCTTGGGGCCATTCGCTCGTGCAGCTCCCGGCTGCGCTCGGCCCGGGCTCGAGCGTGAACAACCGACCAGCCCAGAGCATGATTCAGCGAAAGCAGCCCCACGGGAAACGCAAGGATCGAAGCCGCCAACAGCAGGGCGATTGGCACGACCACAAGCGGGATCACAACAAACCTCATCACGCCGAAGGACACGCCTAACAGGGGAACCAGCATGCTGAGCATCACGGCAAATGGAATGCCGAACACGGCCAGGTTGAATGCCTTGCCTGCAAAGTCGTCGCGAACCCAGCCGGCAAACCGCGCCAAGTGCAGCGCCAAAGCAACGACGCCGACGATACCAAGAACCGCGCCACCGGCGGTCACGGCGAGCGCGACAGCCGGCGTGGCGGCAGCCAACTTCCCGGCGACCGCGGCCAGGGCCCACCCGCCTTGCAACCAACGGGCGGCCCGGCGTAACCAGCTCCTCTTTGACAAGCCGTAAATGGCCGCCTGCGGCATATCCAGTGGCTCAGTCAGCCGCCAGACGGCGACGAACCACAGCACGATCAGTGCGATGACGGCAACTTCGTACCCCCCCGGCGCGGCCGGCAGCATGTAGCGTGCTACCGGCACGACCAGAACGCCGCCGACCGCCCCCGTCGCCATCCACGTACTCAAGCGAAACTTCTTGATCAACGGCAGCGGCAGCTCATCAAACGCAAGATCGGCGTCCCGGCGAAACCTGATCGGAGTGCCGCACTCCGGACACACGCCGCCGTAGCGAAGCCCTCGCAAGTTATACTCGCACTGGTCGCACGGTTTGTCGGTGTCGATCGCTCGGCCTTGCAATGCGGCCCGGTACTTGAGGTATTTGTCGGTGAAGAACTGGGCCATCGGCGAACCATCGTACCCTCGTCCGTCCGCGCCAGCCGAGGACCGGGCGGCTCAGACCGCGGCGGCCTGGGCAGCCCAGGCCACTGCCTGGCGAAACATCGCAAGACCGAGCGGGTGACCGGCAACAGATGGTCCGTGCAGGCGCGTCCATTGCGGGTGCTGATTCCAGCGGGTGAACCGCTCAGGATGAGGCATCAACCCCAGCACCAGCCCCGAGGCATCGCAGACCCCAGCCACATCGCCTACGGATCCGTTGGGATTGTCGCCGGGCCGATAGCGCAGCGCAATCTGTCCAGACCGCTCGAGCCGGCCCAGCGACCCGGGTGAACTGGTGACAAACTTTCCTTCTCCATGGGCGACGGGCAGCATCGCTGATGGATCGTCCGCAGTCAGGCCGTGCGTCCAAACACAGCGGGTCTCGGGCGGAACCACCACGCCACACCAACGGTCCACGAATCGGCCGGTGTCATTGTGGGCCAGAGCGATCGTCGGCCGAGGCGGAGTCGATGGCCAGGGCTCGTCCCCCGCCGGTCCGGGCAGAATCCCCATCTGCACCGCGACCTGGAATCCGTTGCAGGGAGCAATGATGGGGACGCCTCGCTCGATCGCGCAGGCCAACGCCCGGTATAGACGACGGCGCATCAGCACTGCGGCGATCCTCCCTGCGGCGATCGCGTCGCCGTAACTGAACCCGCCGGGCAAGCCGATCAGTTCGAAACGGTCGATCAACTGGGGATTGGCGAGAAGCCGGTTCAGGTGAATGAACTCCGCGGAGGCGCCGGCCAGCTCAAACGCGTAGGCCAGCTCACGATCGCAATTGATCCCGGCGGTGGTAATGATCAAGGCATTGGGCATGGTGGACAGAGGTTAGGGGTCAGGAGCTATGAGCTATTCGTTTCGCGGGCGGGCTTGTCCCGCCCTCTTTACCAATCCAATGTGCCGAGCCACGCCGCTTGCAACTCCTTGACGCTCACATCCAGTTGGTCCTCTGCCAGCGTTAGCCGAGACGACGAATTGAACCTGCCGATGACGGCCCCGGGCAGATCGTGCAACCGCGAACTGACCTCCGCAAGATCATCGCCGCGTATCTCAAGCAGATATCGTGCCGGTTGCTCGCAGAAGCAGCGGTGCTCAAGCGGTGGATCATCCTCGGCGGGCAAATCAGCCAGATCAAGTTGCAGGCCGAGACCGCTGGCGATCGTCATTTCCGCAGCGGCGACGAGCAGACCCCCTTCGCTGCAATCGTGAGCTGAGCTCACAAGACCATCGTTGATCAACCCGGCTACCGACCGCGCAATACGTGGTGCGACGTTGAGATCCACCGCGGGCAATGGAGACTGCCGAGCCTCACTATCACCAAACAGCATTTCAAAATGCGACCCGCCGATCGTCGACGTCGTCGGACTTCCGACGACCATCAGGAGATTCCCGGATTCCTTGGCATCCATGGTCACGCAACGGCTCACATCGGGCACGATGCCTATGCCGGAGATGAGCAACGTCGGCGGGATTTCGATTGTCTTGCCGTCGGAGGTGGTGAACTGGTTGTTCAACGAGTCCTTGCCGGAGATGAACGGCGCGCGATAGGCCAAGGCCCCGTCATAGCACGCCTCCGCAGCGCGGACCAGCGCTCCCAGGTTTCGAGGGTCGTCGCAGCTCGGCCAGCAGAAGTTGTCCAGCAGCGCAATGCGGCTCGGATCGGCCCCGACGCAGACAAGGTTGCGCACGCATTCATCGATCGCTGCGAGGGCCATGAGGTACGGATCATCGCGTAAGCCGGTGGCCAGACCATTGGCGATCGCAAGACCTCGCGTCGAGTCGAGCAGAGGCAGGATCACCGCGGCGTCCGACGGCCCTTCACCTTCGGGGCCCACCAACGGCTTGATGATCGAACCGCCCTGCACTTCATGGTCGTACTGGCGGATAATCCACCGCTTCGACGCGATATTGGGATGAGCGAGCAAGCGAAGCAGCGTGTCGGCGATCGAATGCGGGCGATCACCCGCCGCAAGCGGCGGGCTAGATAGCCCCCGGCTTGCCGGGGGGTTCCACGTCGCCTCTCGCGTCGATTGCGGTAGCCCTTCGTGAAGAAAGTTCATCGACAGGCGCCCAACCTCTCGACCCTCGTAGCGCAGGATCAACTCCTGCCCGTCGGTGCCGAACTGGCCCAGCTCGCACATCTCGGCCTCATGCAGGTTGCAGATCGCCCGCAGCCGGTCGAGGTTCTTCGACGGCACGGCCAGCACCATCCGCTCCTGCGCTTCTGAAATCCAGATCTCGGTCGGGCTGAGGCCTTCGTACTTCAGCGGGGCCCGATCAAGATGCACCTCGGCACCGAGATGCCGGCCCATCTCGCCGACGGCACTGGAGAACCCTCCGGCACCACAATCCGTGATGGCATGGAACAGGCATCCCTGAGGGTGATCACGGGCTTCGAGGATCGCATCGAGCAGCTTCTTCTCGGTGACCGCGTTACCGATCTGTACGGCGTGGCTGAACTCATCCGCATGCGTGTCAGTTAGCTGGGCGGATGAGAATGTCGCACCGTGGATCCCATCGCGGCCGGTACGCCCCCCGATAACGACAATGCGATCACCCGGCTGCGGATCACCGCTGATCTTCTTCCGCTGCATCACCCCGATGCAACCGCAGAACACCAATGGGTTGCCCACGTAATCGTCATCGAACCACACCGCCCCGTTGAGGGTCGGAATCCCCATGCGGTTGCCGTAGTCGCGCACTCCGGCCACGACCTCCGTGAGTATCCGCCTGGGATGCAAACAACCGTTGGGAAGCTGCCTGACCTGCGCTGAAAGCCCACGCCGTGCACGGCGTGGGCTTTGGGACCAATGATCCGGATAGGCAACGCAGAACACATCGGTAGCCGCGATCGGTTTCGCCGCCAGGCCCGTGCCGATGATGTCGCGGATACACCCGCCGATGCCGGTGGCCGCTCCGCCGTACGGTTCGATCGCTGAGGGGTGATTGTGCGTCTCGACCTTGAAACACACGGCATGATCGTCGTCAAAGGCGATCACCCCGGCATTGTCCACGAACACCGACGGGCACCAATCAACACCATCGGCGATGAGTTGCTCGGTCGCGGCGACGATGGTGGACTTGAACAGGTTGTGGATGGTGATCGATCCATCGGGGTTGATCTCATGGCCTGGACGCCCACGGATTGGAATCCGTGGGCTTTGGGCGTCGGTGATCTGCTCCTGATATCGAATCGTTGACTTGAGCGTTTTGTGTACACAGTGCTCGGACCACGTCTGGGCGATGGTCTCCAGCTCGATTTCGCGGGGATCGCTACCGAGCCGCCCATACTCCGCCTGGATTGACTTCATTTCGTCCAGACTCAGGAAGAGATGCGCTTTGCGAGAGAGTTTCACTAGCGCCGCATCATCCAGATCGCTCAGGGGCACTGACACGATGCAGAGCTGATGCGGCGAGCCGGCGACAAAGGCCTCGGGGTGGTACGGCTGCTCGTAAATGGAGTGAATGACGGTGTTGGCCAGGCATCGCTCGGCGACGAGCCGGGCGGTCAAGGCGTCGGTGCCGTGTAGGTCGTACCGCCGCGCGGTGCGGACCTCGACGTGGGCCCCCAACATCGCACGGATCGCCAGCTCGACGGCCTCCGCATCGGGGTCCATCACGCCCGGAAGAGGATGCACCTCGATCAGGGCGTCTGCCGTCGGCGGGGCCGCCCCGATGGTCGCGGTCTCGAGGACGGGATCGGCCAGGAGCTCCTCGGCCAGTTGCCGGACATGCTGCTCGGTAAGGTCCCCGTGGATTAGGTACACCGCCGCCGTGTCTATCCTTGACGGGGGACTTGACAAGCCCAGCGAGGCCGCATCGCGGCATGCGGCGGCGCCCCGGGGGTCGGGGTGACCGGGTTGAGGGCGAACTTCGATGCGATGAACGCTGTTAGGCATGTCCGGCCGGGATCGCCGCTCGCTGCGAGAGACGTCTTCGGATCGTATCGTCGCCTTCTCACCGAGACCATCGCGCGCAGGCAAACCCTGCGCCGCCGGGACCTCTACAATCACCGTCGATGCCGCAACCAAAGCCGCATGTCGAGATGTACACCGACGGGGCCTGCTCGGGAAACCCCGGCCCAGGCGGCTGGGCTTACATCCTCAAACATCCCAAGAGCCGGCGGGTGCAGGAACGCTCCGGAGGTGAACGGGCCACCACCAACAACCGCATGGAGCTTATGTCGGTGATCGAGGGCCTCTGGTCGCTGGACGGGGCTTGCCGAATCGACCTGTACTCCGACAGCCAGTACGTCTGCCAGGGCTTGAATGAATGGCTCGACGAATGGATCGCCAGGGGGTGGAAGCGTCCCCGGAACGCCTCGATCAGGAACCTCGATCTGTGGAAGCTGCTTGATGAGCTTCGCCGGCCGCACACCCTCAGCTGCCACTGGGTTCGTGGCCACAACGAGCATCCGGAAAACGAGCGATGCGACCGGCTGGCCGTCGCCGCCCGCGAGGAGTTCAGCCCCTAGAGCGCAGCACACCCCACCTATCGGGGCGCGGGGGTCAATCTTCATCCGTGGAGCATCTGTCCGCCGACAACTTGGACTGCGGCACGCCCACAGTGTGTCCAGTATTCTCGAGGCCCTATGCGATTCGTGTTGCTCTCAAGTGTGTTGATCGTACTGCTCTCCCGGCCGGGCATGCTCAGCGCCCAGGAGACGGTTATCACGGTGTTCGACTCTGCACGGATCGAGCACGATCCCGATTTGACTGACGGCACGCAGCGGGACGGTTACGTCGTCCGCAACTCCGGTCAAACGATCGAGACCGCGATACGGCTGCCGGCTGCGCCGCAGAATCATCGCGACGACCGGCGCATCGTAGCCACGGTAACGATCAAGCCGGTCAACATCGAGACGCACGGTCGGAGGCGACCCGGCGATGAGTGGACGCGGCTGGGCAGCGTCAGCCTCCTGCTGCCGAGGCCGGGCGACACCCGCACGACAGAGGTCGAGCTGATGCGGTTTACCACCGGTTACGGCGGCCCGG
The DNA here is from genome assembly GCA_022568135.1 of Planctomycetota bacterium. GTDB lineage: Bacteria > Planctomycetota > Phycisphaerae > Phycisphaerales > SM1A02 > JADFFQ01. The sequence continues at coordinate 50,843 of JADFFQ010000002.1, forward strand.
GCACTTTCCACCAGGACCTCACCGCTCTGGCCCCACTGCTGTCCGGCGCCAGATCGATTCGGCTATTCATCAGCACCTTTCAGAAGCCGGCCTGGGAAGCCAGCTTGACGCTGACCTACAGCTCACGAGGGGTCGGGTATCGCCGGCCGGTGTACGCCCAGCCGCTATTCAACAACCCGCTGGTCACTGCCCAGCGACCACGGCTGCGCGCCTCTGTCCGCATACCCGACGGCCTGGCCAGGCCCCGGTTGCGCATCCTCACCACCGGCCATGCAACAGACGGGATCGGCGGCGACGAGTTCATCAGCCGAACGCACCTGCTGCGGATCGACGGCGAGGAGATTGCCCGCTGGCGGCCGTGGTGTGAGTCCGGTGGAACACTGCGGCCGCTGAACCCCACCAGCGGCCGCAGACGGATCGATGGCCGCGAACTGTGGTCCAGCGACCTGGACCGCAGCGGATGGCATCCGGGCATGGTCGTCCAGCCGCTGGTGATCCCCGTCCCCGAGCTGACCGCCGGGCGGCATGAGATCGAGTTGGAGATCATCAAGATCAGGCAGAAAGATGAATCCAACGCCCGTGGCTACTGGAGGGTGAGCGCGGTGATCCTCGCCGATGAGCCCTGGCCGGGTACCGAGCAGGGTGGCGACCCCACGCCGAACCAACCATGAGGCGCCCCGGCCAGGACCGCAGATCAGGCGCTCATCCCGACCGGCGCCGGCTCACCGCCGCAATGGGTGATCTCGACGGGGGACTGCCACCGCCGGATCTTCGAGCCCCAGCGCACCCGCACCTGCCGGTGAGGATCATTCGATCAGCCGTTGCCCCAGAGGGCGGTTGCGGCTAGACTGGCAGGTCTGACGTTGAGGGAGTCTGTTTGCCTATGCCGACGATCAACCAACTCGTCCGTCGCCCTCGTCGCACACCGAAGCGCAAGAGCAAGGTACGCGAGCTGGAAGGCTCTCCACAGAAGCGTGGCGTGTGCCTCCAGGTCCGCACAGTCACCCCCAAGAAGCCCAACTCCGCCCTGCGGAAGGTCACCCGCGTTCGCCTGTCCAACGGCAAGGAGGTCTCGGCGTACATCCCCGGTGAAGGCCACAACCTCCAGGAGCACTCGATTGTGCTGGTGCGCGGTGGGCGAGTCCGTGACCTGCCCGGCGTTCGCTATCACGTCATTCGAGGGACTCTGGACTGCCTGGGCGTTGACGGCCGCAAGCAGGGTCGGTCAAAGTACGGTGTAAAGCGGGGCAAGTAGGAGCAGGCTTGAAGCTTGAAGGCTTGAGATCGCACGGTTGACAACGGCGGGTCTCCAGGAACACCAGATATGGGCGGTCGAATCACAAACTCAGACAAGCAGCTCCGCCCTGATCCACACTACCAGGACAAGATCCTGGCCAAGTTCATCAACTGCGTGATGCACGACGGGAAAAAGGCCGTCGCCCAACGCCTGGTCTATTCGGCCCTTGACCAGATTCAGGCCAAACTGGATAAGGACAAGTCCGACGAGCTTCCGAAAACGGCCATCGAACTGTTCCGTAAGGCCGTGGACAACGTTAGACCGGCGGTGGAAGTTCGGTCTCGTCGCGTGGGCGGTGCGAACTATCAGGTGCCGATGGCGGTCAGTAATCGCCGGCGCCAGAGTCTTGCCTTCCGATGGATTCTCCAAGCCACCCGGGCCGAATCGGGCAAGCCTATGTCCCTCCGCTTGGCCCGCGAGCTGCATGACGCTGCCCGCGGCGAAGGCAAGGCCATGGAGACTCGCACGAACACGCACCGCATGGCTGAGGCGAACCGGGCCTTTGCTCACTTCGCGTGGTAGGTCGCCCAGCCTCACGAATCCGTCAGTTGGGTCGAACAAGAACCGGTCACCCGCCGACTTCAGTTCTACGATGAACTGATCGCCGTCACCCAGAGGGCGACGGCAAAGCGATCGCCATCTGACACCCAGCACGTGTGATCTGCCATGCCTGATCTGGACCGCTACCACCGTCAGATTCTGCTGCCGGGCATCGGCGAAGCCGGCCAACGCCGTTTGCTCGATTCCCATGCCCTGGTCGTCGGCTGCGGCGCGCTGGGGACTATGATCGTCGATGCGCTCGCCCGAGCGGGGGTCGGCACGCTTTCAATCATCGACCGTGACACCGTCGAGCTGACCAATCTCCAGCGGCAGGTGATGTTCGACGAGGCAGATGTCGAACAAGCGATGCCCAAGGCCGAAGCGGCCAAGTCGAAGATCGCGCGCATCAACTCTCAGATCGTCGTTCACGCCCGCGTTGACGATTTCAATCACCGCAACGCTGAACGGCATATCAAAGACGTCGATGTCATCCTTGACGGGCTGGACAACTTCGAGACGCGATATCTGCTCAACGATCTGGCTGTGAAATTCGGGCTTCCGTATATTTATGGCGGGGCGGTGGCCACCGGTGGCATGTCAATGCCGATCCTGCCTCATCCCCGGAAGCGCGCTAGCGGCATCCGTTCGTCCGTCACTTGGACGCAAGAGCAATCAACACCGTGCCTGCGATGTGTGTTTCCCCATGCGCCTCCGCCGGGTGCGAGTCAGACCTGCGACACCGCGGGCGTGCTCGGATCTGCTGCGGCCGTCATCGCCGCTCACCAGGTCACCCAAGCGATCAAGCTCCTCACGGGCAACCTGGACGCCCTGGATCGATCGCTGCTGTCGATCGACGTGTGGGCCAATCAGACACGGCGATTCGATATCAGCGGTGCCCGGAGCTTGAGCGGCTGTCCCTGTTGTGCCGAGGGCCGGTTCGACTTCCTTGACGCTCGGGCCGGCAGCGCCGCCGCTACGCTGTGCGGACGCAACGCGGTGCAGATCACGCTACCCGACGAGGCGACTGAACCTGTGACGTTGGACCTGAACACGCTTGCCCAACGCCTGTGCCCGCACGGATCATTCACCTACAACGGTTATCTGCTGCACGGCCGTTTCATCAACGAAACGACCAGTCAGGGGGAGCCGATCGAGCTGACGCTGTTTCCCGACGGGCGCGCCATCGTCAAGGGCGTCACCGAGCCCGACGCCGCCCGCTCAATCTATGCAAAATACATCGGTGCGTAACGATCGGGCGCTCCGGCTGCGGGTGTTGATGCGGTTTGGGCGGTGATGGAATCGCGGGAAGACAGCACGGGCCGAGCGAGCGTACACAGGGGATTCCGCCGGATCGGCTGGCACAACCGCCCCTCGGGCGCATCCAATCGTATAATTGCACCATCGAGCCCACCTAGGGCACTCCCACGGCCGGTTGACCCCAATCAGGCGCAGCCCACGGAAATGAGGATCAATGCAATGATTCACCCGCTATCGATCGTCCGTCGCGATATCGCCCGGACCTGCGTTGGGGCGTTCATTGTGGCCATGCCGGTTGCGATCATTTCCTCTGCGGCCCATGGGCAGGGAACCAGCGGCGCCGTGCCGGACCCGATTTCCAGCCGTGACCTGGCCGGATACGCCCATCGGCTCGACCTCAGCGACGAACAACGGCGCGACATCGAGCCGTTCCATGAGCGCTACCGCGCCCAGTTCAGGCAACTGCGCCAAGGCGAGATCGAGGAGTTGATGCAACAAACCGGCCGGCGGTGGTTCGGCGGCTTCCGCACGCTGGACCGGGCGGCAATCGAGGACTCCGTCAAGAAGCTAAAGCAGGTGATGGCCAGGATCACGATGCTCGACGATCGCCTGTTCAGTGATCTTCAATCCGTGCTGAGTGACGATCAGGAGGCGGCGCTGCCTCGAGTGATGCAGACCCGCCAGCGGCAACGGTACAGCAGCGGAGCGACGAGATTTATCGGGTATGCCAATCGTTCAGCCCGTGTCGATCTGAGTCTGTTCTATGACGAGCTCGAGCTCACGGCGCAACAGCGCGAGGCGACCGAGCCATTTATTGTCCAGTACGAAGGCCGGCTCACGGCCGCGGCCAAGCGGTTGTACGACGCAACGACGGCAGTATTCCTGGATGTCTTCGACGCCTTGGAAGAGCAAGGCGTCAGCTTCGACTCGCCCCCGGACGGCGCAGCTCGCGGGCAGATGATGCAGACGATGATGACAGTCTGGGCGGAAGTCTCCAAGAAGCCGCGTGATAGGGCCTCGGCGATCAGTGACCTGAATCGCCGAACACTTCGTGAAGTCACCCAGCTGCTGGAAGGGGACGCGGCGACGACGCTGCGCGATCGATTCCTCACCCGAGCGTATCCCGAGGTCCCCCGATCCGGACAGGGGGCCGCCGAGCACAGCTACCGGGCGGCGCTACGGCTCGAAGGACTCTCCAAGGCGATGCGAGAGGACACGGAAGCCGCGGCCGGCGAGTTTCGCGGCAACCGAGACAAGCTGATCGATAAGATGCTCGACTATATTGACGAGTATCGCGGAAGTTTCTCGGCGTTTGATTTTCGCCGTGGCAACCGCGGGGAGCATCAGGACAAGCTCAAGGCATTCCGGCAGCAACTGGCCGAACTGGACCAATCCGCCGTCGAAGCCTTGCACGCCTTGCTCGGCCCGGACCTGGCTGGACGTGTGAAGACCGCGGTCGCCAGACGTCAGACCCTCGAGATTGACCACGCGAGCGGACCCGTGGCTGCAATGGCGGGTGGAGGCGGCCCGGTGGCGGAGAGGTTCGCCAAGTCGGGTAATGCGAATGACGCGGGGTTCGGCCCCGACCCCTATCTGCCTCAACCCATCAGCCGTCGAGACGTCGCCCTTTACAGCCAGCGTCTGGAACTGGCCGAGAATGACCGCTTCATTCTGGAATCAATGCACGCGGACTATCTGACGAGCTACTCCCAGATCAGTAACACTGACGTGCGGGCACTCCAACAGGCCCGGGCGGACCTTCGACGCCCCGAATCCCCCCAAGACGCCGCCAACCGCCCGACCGCTGAGCAGATTGACGAGGTCTACAACCTGCGGACGCGGGCGCTCAACGCGATCCGCGACCTGGAGCAAGTGTTCTTCGATGACATCGAGACCCTCATTGCCTCTCAAGAGCAGTTGCCGACGGTGAGGCGGCTGCGCCTCGCCCGCGAACGGGCGGTCTTCAATCGGGGGATCAGTGCCGGCGACGGCGGATTCACACCATTCACCGGTCGCCGCAGCCGGCGCGGCTGGCGCGGCAGATCTTTCATGCCGGACTTCGGCCGTCAATCCCGGGAGGCCAGAGTTGATCTGACCACTGTGGTCGATGCGCTCGAACTTTCCGACGATGACCGCGCCAAGCTGGACCAGCCTCTGCTGGATTATGAAACCAACGTGACCGATGCGTTCCGCCAATATTACGAGCACACGATTCGGCTGAACCGGGAGCGGGAGAAGATGACCGTCCAGATGCCTCGGCCGCGGAGCGAGGGCGGGGACGGCGCCGCCAGAAGGAGTGCGTGGCAGAGTTTTCGCCTGGTCATGGAGGACTATGGCGGCAAAGCGCGCCAGGCCGGCGCCGCGATCGTCGAGTTGAACCGCGCCACGCTCAGCTCCCTCTCTGAAGCCTTGGACGGCGAACACGCAGCGGCTCTGCACAGCGCATACAACCGCAAGGCCTTTCCCAGCGTCTATGTTGATTCGCAGGCGGCCGAGCGGTACTTGACGACCGCGCTGAAGCTTCCCAACCTCCAGGACGACCAAGGGACCAAGATCAGCGCGATCATCCAGGAATTCCGGCCGGCGTACGAAGATCTCTCGAATCAGATGGCTCATATCCACGCGGAGTCGCAGCTTGGCGAAACCGGCTTCGACCGCTCTCGATGGCGCGACTACCAGCAGCGCCGCAACCAGCTCGACGTGCTGAGGTTCGATCGCGACGAGGTGAACGCCAAGGCGCTTCGCCGGCTTGCAGAGGTGTTGACCGAGCCACAAGAGGCGGTGATCGGCCTTCCCGATGAACAGGTCCTGGCAAAGGACCGAGAGGTGTAGAAACTCTCACGTCCCTGGGGGCCGCGGCGAAACAGCGAGTTACGCCTTGCAGCTCACGAGCGTAAATCGGCCGAAGAGATGATGGCGGTAGGCGATCCGTGGCAGACCGACGCGTCCGGCCAGATCAATCGCCTCGCGCTTTGTGAAGCCGGCGTTGACGCTCACGATGGCGTCATGACGGGCCACCGGCCCAGCGGCCAGTGTGAGCAGCCGCACCGCGACCTTTTCCACCGCCCCGCGCACGAGGTCATTCCAGATGATCCCCCGCGAACTCAAACGATCCATGATGCGCAGCACCGTCATCACCTCCAGGTCGTCAAGGTGATGGAGGAACATGCCGGCGTGGGCGTAGTCGAACTCGCCCGGCTCGAATCGGTCCATCAGCCGAAGCGCATCGGCCTGCACCAGGTCGATGTCGGTGCATCCACCCACGTGCGCACGAGCCAGCGCCAGCGTGGTCGGATGCGAATCAACGGCTGTGATCCGAACGCGCTTGCCCACCCGCGCTGCCCACCCGGCAATCGCCAGCGGGATGTCCGCCGAGCCCGTGCCGATATCGATGATGCGGATCGGGCCCTCGCCCGACCAGTTTCCGGACCAGCGCTTCAGATGCCCCAGCGCGGCGCTGGTTCCGCCCAATCGCCGGTTGACCGTCCGAATGAATCGGAGCGATCGTTTGAGTTGGGCCGGATCGACGTCGGAATCGTCCATCAGCTCCGGGGCGCAGCGGCGACGGGTCAACATCGCTCTGTCATACCGATCGCAGACCAAATCTGCCAGGAGAGGCATCGGGTGAAGCCGGGTCTGATCCGCCTCGGCGGACCGTGGCGGACGAGGAAGACCCGGGTCAGCGGCAGGCGAATCGGGGCTGTGCGGGCGCTTCGAGCACCCGGCACCGATACACTATGGGCATGACCAGCATCTCGACGGGGCCAGCCGAGCGGACGAGTTCGACCGGGCCGGCCGAGCCGGCGGCGCCGGGCAAGTCGCGCCGGGCGGTGACGCTGCGCACGATCCGCAAATTCGTCGAGCGTGGGGAGAAGTTTGCGTGTCTGACCTGCTACGACGCCACCACGGCTCGCTGGCTTCAGCGGGCGGGGGTGCCCATATTGCTCGTGGGGGACACGGCAGCCGAAGTGATCCTCGGCCACTCAAGCACTATCCATGCTCCGCTGGACTTCCTGATCGCCCTAACCGCCGCGGTCAAGCGAGGAGCGCCCGACACGATGGTGATGGCCGACATGCCGTTCATGAGCTACCAGGTGGACGATGTCGAGGCGATTCGCAATGCAGGGCGGTTCATGACCGAAGGCCTGGCCGACGTAGTCAAGATCGAGGCAGATCGCTCCTTCGCTCCACTTGTTGAGAAGATGGCTCGAGCTGGCGTGCCGGTCGTCGGCCACATCGGCTCACTTCCCCAGCAGTCGAAGCGCCGAGGCGGATACCGGTCGGTTGGTCGTACGGCGGCCGAAGCCCGGGCGCTTACCGCAGATGCGACAGCTCTGGAAGCAGCGGGCGCCTCCATGCTGCTGATCGAAGCCGCACCGAACGAGGTCTCGCAGCGCATTGTCGAGAAGACGACGATTCCAGTGATCGGGTGCGGGGCCGGGGTCGCCTGTCATGGCCAGATCGTCGTCCTTCAGGATCTGCTGGGACTGACCGATTGGCAGCCCAGCTTCGCGAAGCCGATCACCGCGATGGGTGAACAGCTCATCGGCGCCGCCACCCGCTGGATTGAGATGGTGCGGGCATCCGATCTGGGTGTGCACCCGTACAGGATGTCCGAGGGCGAATCGAACAAGTTGTAGGGGAGCGATGAGCAGGCTGAACCGGTATGGCCCAAGTTTGATCGTGCTCGGCACCGCCCTCGTGGTGCTGCTGGCCGGCCCCGCTGCCATTCGCCGGCTGACCTATGCTCAAACCCAAGCCCGCATCATCCAGGCCAGCGATCGTCTGGAGAACGCCTCGGTCCTTCGGCAGCTCAACCAGGCGTACCGCGACATCGCCGCGCTTGTCGAGCCCTCGGTCGTGCATATCAGCACCGAGCGCCTAGTGCGCGATCGATCCGGCAATGACCGGGTGGACCGCTCGGCTGGGTCAGGGTGGATCTACAGCGATCAAGGCTACATCGTGACCAACGAGCACGTCATCAGGGGGGCCGATCGCATCCAGGTGCAGCTGTACGACGGTAGGCTTCGAGAGGCCCAGCTCGTCGGTGCGGATCAGTTCACGGACGTCGCGGTGATCAAGATTCCGCCCGGCCAGCTTCATCCTGCCGTCCTCGGTGATCCCGACGATCCGGTCCGGCAAGGCGATATCGTGTTCGCGTTCGGATCGCCGTTCGACTTCCGATTCTCCCTGTCGTCGGGCGTCGTCTCCGGAATGGGGCGCTCCGTGGGCATCATCCGCGGTGACCGCGGGCGGTGGATGGGGTACGAGAACTTCATCCAGGTCGATGCGGCGATCAACCCCGGGAACTCCGGCGGCCCACTGACCAACGCTCGGGGACGCGTGATCGGTATGAATACGGCGATCGCCACGGGGGAGCGAAGAAGCAGTTTCGATGATGGTCAGTTCGCAAGCATCGGCTTGGCGATCCCCATGTCGATGATCGAATCGGTGGTGGAACAGCTCATCGAAGGGCGCGCTCCCGAGCGCGGCTACATGGGCGTCACCATGGCCAGTCCCCAGAATGCCAGCGCGATCGCGTTTAGGGGGAAGGGCGTATTCATCTCAGCCGTGGTCCGCGATGGACCTGCGGAGAAAGCGGGCATACGGCCGGGAGACATCATCACTCACGTCGAGGGCCAGCCTGTGGACAGACGCAGACAGATCCGGGCGTTGGTCCAGACGAAGGCTCCGGGCGATCCACTCCGCGTGACGATCCGGCGGTACGACCCCGATCGGTCAAGCAACGAGTCACTCGACCTCGTATTCGCCCTGGACCGATACGATTCGCTGCGCATGTGGTGGCGAGGCCAGCTGATGCGGCGCGGACTCCAGCAGCTGGCCACCAACACCCCGAAACGGTCGGCGGATCTGGCCGTGGCGTATCGTCAGGGTGTTCTGGTGGAAGTCGTCGATACCAGGTTACCGTGGGGCAAACGCCTTCCAACAGGCTCGATAATCGTCGAGGTGGACGGACGCCCGGTCACGGACATCGACTCGTTTTACAAGCTGCTTCGCGACCTACACTCCCAGGAGTCGGTCGAGCTGACCTTTGCCACACCAGAAGGCGAGATCCAAGGCATGGTCATCGCCATGCCATGAGGATTCCAATCAGCCGATGGAATCCTGCGATCGATCGGATACGATCGCCGACGATGATCACATCGCCCCAGCAGTCCGCCCAGCCGCGTAAGGCGCCTCTGCTGCACGTCGAGCACCTTCGCACGTACTTCCCCATCCGCAGCGGGATTCTCCAGCGAGTTACCGACCATGTGAAAGCCGTTGACGACGTGAGCTTCCACATCAATGAGGGGGAGACCCTCGGTCTGGTGGGAGAATCCGGATGCGGCAAGACGACCGTCGGCCGAACGATCCTGCGGCTGATCCCGGCCACGAGCGGTCGCGTCCTGTACAAGGGTCGCAACATCTTCGAGCTGTCCGCGAAGCAGATGCGCCCATTGCGCCGCCAGATGCAGATTATCTTCCAGGACCCCGTCGGTTCGCTGAACCCGCGTATGCGGGTGGGGAAGATCGTGGGCGAGCCGTTGCAGGTTCACGGCCTGGCCCAGGGGAACCGACTGCGATCTCAGGTCGAGGATGTGCTGCAGCGCTGCGGCCTCTGGCCGGCGGCGGCCGACCGCTATCCGCATGAGTTTTCCGGCGGCCAGCGCCAGCGCATCGGCATCGCTCGGGCACTCGCGCTGAACCCCAAGCTCATCATCTGCGACGAACCCACCAGCGCCCTGGATGTCTCCATTCAGTCGCAGATTCTCAACCTCTTGGCCGACTTGCAGGACGAGTTCGGGCTGTCCTACCTGTTCATCAGCCACGACATGGCGGTCATCCACCACCTCTGCGATCGGATCGCAGTGATGCTCGACGGCCGGATCGTCGAGCAAGGCGACCGCGATCAGATCATCAACGACCCGCAGCACCCATACACCAAGGCGCTGTTGTCAGCGGTCCCCGAGCCCGATCCGCGCCGAAGGAAGACCCGCATCGCCTACGAAGGCATGTGAATGTAGGTGAGCTATCAGCTTTCAGCCGCCATATAGCCCCGGGCTTGCCCGGGGTTCTCCGCTTTGGTTCGATCGTTGACCAATGTCGCTGCTCGTGCAACACTCCGGTCATGGCGGGATCGACGACCTACATGGTCCGACTCACCAACGGGACCGAGTACGGGCCGGCCGGGATGGATGTCCTCATGCTGTGGGCGCGAGAAGGTCGGATTCCCAGCGATGCGGTGCTCATTCCCAGCGATGGCGGGCCCACCCGAGCCGTCGTGGATGAACCGGCGCTGGCCGCGATCGTCCAAGCTCCGCCGACGGTGTCCACCGGAGTGGCGCCGCCAGCCGACGATGCCCCGTTGTCAGGTGTCATTCCCTATCGAAACCCGGCAGCGCTGATCGGCTACTACCTGGCCGTGTTCTCGTTGATTCCCATATTTGGGCTCCTTCTCGGCATCCCCGCCTTCGTGCTCGGCATCGTTGGCTTGAGGAAACGCCTCAAGAACCCGCGACTCAAGGGCCTGGCCCATGCGTGGATCGCGATCATCGGCGGAGCCCTGACCACGCTCATTTGGCTAGGCCTGCTCGTGACCGCGATTGTCGGATTCAATGCCGCCCGGCCGTAAGCAACCCGGCGCGTGTTGCGAAACGATCTGCGATAGGCTTAGCGGCGTCGAATACCTCGTGTCCGTTCCCGATGGTGACCGATCATGGCGGCGCCGCCCACTCCATATGCGCTTGAGCGCAACGTCAAGCTCTACCCGCTCTATGAGGGCCTGGTCAACGCCTACTTCTGGATGCCGGTGTTCTTTCTGTACTTCAGCGAGCACCTGCCGCTGCGTCAAGTACTTCTACTGGAAGCGATTTATTACGCCACAGTCGTGCTGTTGGAGCTTCCCTCCGGGTACTTTTCCGACAGGGTCGGCCGGCGCCGGACGCTGCTGATCTCCGCGGCGGGGTTGACCCTCTCCTATGCCCTGTTTTTCGTCGGGCGAGGCTTTGGAGTATTCGCCATTGCTCAAATCTTCCTGGCGGTAGGTCTCTCGTTCAAGTCGGGCACGGATACGGCTCTGCATTTCGATTCATTGAACGGGCTGGGCCGAGCTGACGAATACGCGGCCCGCGAGGCCAAGGCAAACCGGAACGCCATGCTTGGCCGGGCGGTCGCGGCGCTGGGCGGCGGGCTGGCGGCAACGTGGCAACTGCACTTCGCCTACGGGCTGTCCCTGCTGGCTGCGCTGGGGACGCTGGCAATAACCCTGAGTTTCGTGGAGCCGGCATCTCCTTTCCAGGAATCGATGCTCAGGCGCGGCTTTGTCCGCCAGCTCGGTGCTTGTATCGGCCAACTGACCAACCGATCGTTGGCCTGGTTGTTTGGATTCGCGGTGATCATGATCGTCATCAATCACGTTCCCTACGAGTTCTATCAGCCATACATCGATCTGCTGGTGAGACATCGTGGCTTGAAGCTGCCCGGCCAGGGTACGCCGCTGCTCACGGGGGTAATCACGGCGGTGATGATGCTGCTGGCCGCGTGGGCCACGGCCCATAGCATCCGCCTGCGCGACCGCATCGGGCTCGCCGCGACACTGCTGCTGACCACGGGAATGCAAGTCGTGATCATGGCGGCGATGGGGCTGTGGTTGCATGAGGTCGTCGTCTTGCTGATCTTGCTGCGAAGTGTCCCGGCGGGGATGATGAAGCCGCCGCTTCATGCCGCGATCACGCCGCAGGTGCCGCAATCATTGCGAGCTACATACTTGTCCATGCAGAGTCTGGCCGGGCGACTGTCGTTTGCCGGCGTGCTGGCGGCGCTGTCGCTGGCGGCCGACCCGGGCGGTGGCACGGATTGGCCGGCAATCTCGTTCATGAGCCTGATCTGCGCCGGGTTGGGAGCGACCGGGTTCATCCTTCTTGTGACCACGGCCAGGTTCAGTCTGGCTCGGCTACGGCCATCGCCTGCAAAGAACGACCATGAGGTACGATGACGCCGACCATGCCTCCGACCAAGACCGAGCACGTCATCAACCACATCGAACCCGAAGCGCCATTGATCGACGTGATGGGCGGGTCGGCTCGCTGGGAGATCCCTCTCCATAAGCACGGTCTTGTCGCGCTGGTCGATGTCATGCCGAGGATGGCGCCGCAGGGTCAGACCGCTGACTTCGCCATTGTTCAAGCCGCCCGCGTCTCATACGGTGCGGGGACAAAGAAGGTCCACGAAGATCGCGGATTGATTCGCTATCTGATGCGGCACCGTCACACGACGCCGTTTGAGATGGTGGAGTTCAAGTTTCACGTGTCGATGCCGATCTTTGTCGCCCGCCAATGGATCCGCCACCGCACCGCCAACGTCAACGAGTACTCCGCCCGCTACTCAATTGTTCCGGATCGGTTCTACCGGCCAACCGTCGAGGAGGTCCGCAAACAGTCGAAAGGTAATCGCCAAGGCGGAACCGAGCCGGTCGATGTCGCATCGGCCCAGGAATTCCTGACGTATCTGGAGCGCGCGGAGAAACACTATCACGACTATGAGCATCTGCTTGAGAAGGGCGTGACGCGCGAGCTGGCTCGTATCGGCCTTCCGGTCAGCGTCTTCACGCAGTGGTATTGGAAGTGCGACCTGCACAATATCTTTCACTTCCTGTCGCTGCGGTTGGACGACCACGCCCAGCAGGAAATCCGGGATTACGCTCGCGCGATGTTTCAGTTGATTCGCCCGATCTGCCCCGTCGCCTGCGAAGCCTTCGAGGACTATAGCCTCCACGGGATTCACCTCAGCGGACTGGAGATCGAGGCAATCAGGACCGGCCAACCGCTGGGCACCGACAACAAGCGCGAAACCGCCGAATGGGAGGCGAAGAAGCCGCGCCTGGGCCTCTAGGTACAAGACCGCGGATGCCATCTGCGGATATCTCTCTCGTTGCGCCAACTCGGCCTAGGCCGCGCGTGGTACGGCTACTTCCGCGACCTACAGCAGTTTCAGCCGCTTCGCAGTCCTGATGATTGCCCTTGCCGTTTCCTCATCGATGCGAAGCTGACGGGCAAGCTGATTGATCCTGACGCTTGACTTGTGGTTCTTCACATCATGCAGCAAGTGCAGCGCTGTCGGCCAGCTCACCAAGGGCACGCCGGCCTTGCGGGCTTCAGTCCTGATCTGGTCCACTCGCTGGCGCGTGACGCCGAAGGTGTCGGCGATCGCTCGGTCGGTGGCGAATGAGTTGCTCAAGAGCGCTGCGAGGATCTCCAGCCCTCGGCCCCCAGCGGACAGTCCAGGAGGCCGGCCCCGGCGCGATGAGAGCCCATGTTCGGTGCAGGCCCGGTGAACCGTACTTAGAGAGATCCCGAACCGTCTGGCGGCGGCGGCCCGGCTGCCACCGGACGCCACGGCTAGGGCGATGGCCTCTCGACGCTGCCGCCGTTGCTCATGCTCAAAGGACAGACCAAGGTCAGCGCAGGCGCGGTAAACCGTACTTCGGGTGACGCGAAACTGTCTGACGGCGGCGGATATGCTGCGACCGGATGCGACAGCCTGGGCGATTTTCTCACGGCGACGGCGCCGCTGTTCATGGGTTATCTGAGGCATAACTGGCCCCAAAAACGAAACTAAAGCGCTGGACGCAGGGCGGTCGCTGCCGCTAACAAGCAGAGTCAGGTTCGCTCCATCGTAGAAAGCTTCACGGCCAACGACCATGGGCACCGCGAATCATTGGCATCCTGGCCATGGTAGTGGCGTTCCGCACGAGGTCTGAGACTATCCATTATTCCGCCGGCTCCGCTCGGATCGTAATCAGGCCAATCAATGGCCGATCCTCGCTCAGTTGCATCTCGATGAGGCGCACCGGCATCGGCTCCTGCGTGCGCCACAGCCCACCGGCATTGAAGACCTCGCCCCGCTCGTCGTAGAACTCCTCCAGCGAGAGGCGAATGAGTTCGCCCGCCGCCATCAACTCAACATGCCGGACATATCGCTGATTGATCCAGAGATCGAAATCGCGGTAAGAATGCGGTGTCGAGTTGATGATCTCAAGAGAGTTACCCTCGCGGAACACCTGAATGTCTATCGCTTCTGCCCGGTGCAGATCAGTCGGATACGGCCTCGTCGCCTTGGTCAGGTCGTACTGCAGCGCCTCACAACCAAGAGCAAGGGCCATGAGCACGAAAACCATGATGGAACCGCGATGACACATGACAGGCAGGCCGCTCACCTCAAGTGCGATAGCTTACCAGAGATGGCCAACCTCGGATTCACGAGGCCCATCCCATAGGTCAGATCTCGACCGACTCGCTCAGCAACCGCAGTTCGTTGCGGATCTCGCGCAGACGCGCCAGGGCTGCGGGCGAGAAACCTTCGAGGGACCGTTCAGCCGGCACCGCTCGGCGCCGATCTTCAGGGTCGCCCAGTCCCGCGTCGCGGTACCGTTTGAGCAGGCTGAGAATCTGGTCGCGAATTTCACGGGCGTTGGCAACGCCCCGCAACACTCCCTGGTGTCCGCGGCGAAACGGTGACTCGCCCCGCTTGTCCCGCGACGCCCCCCCCGCGCCCCCGGCCGTCTCCACCACCAGGTTCGACAGGCCCAGGAGACGCTCCACCGGGCCCTGGAGAATCCTGAGGTTCTGTACGTTGGCGTAGGTGAACGTGGATTCGTGAATAAGGAGCGCCCCATCCCGTATCCGCAGGCTGCGGTCCGTGACAATGTAGTACCGCATGTCGTAGTCGAGACGGATGAGAAAGTATTTGACGACCGTTGCGAGCACCGTGAACGCGAAGAGAACGTAGCCGAGCCCGAGTTCGAGCCATTCCCCATCCTTTGTGTGCCCGACAACAACGAACGCAATCTCGCCAATCAGACCGACGGCAAAGCCAAACCCCCACACCAGCAGCTGGAGCTTCAGGAAATTCGGGGCGGCTCGAAAGATCTGCACCGACTCGGGCGAGCCAGCGGGCGGATCCGGCGGGCGCTTCGGGGCCTTGAGCAGATCCAGCAATCGATCTCTGAATCTCTTATAGATCATTTGCCACCGGCCTCGAATCGCCGGCGCAGGGACCGAATCTCGTCGCGGATATCCGTCAGCAGTTCGAGGGCAACGCCGGCGTCGCCGGCCGCCTCTACGACCGAGGTGTACGTGTCATCTGCCGAGGGCCCTGCTTGGGTTTCACCGAACCGTGCGCCGCGCATCTTCAAGTAGAGGAAATCCCGCACCGCTTCGTACTCGGACAGCCCCACGACGGCCATCTCCGCAGAGGCGCTGCCGGATGCCGTCTGAATGTGAATCGTTCCCAGGCCAAGCCATCGCTCGAAGAGGCCGCGCGACAGGTGGATGTCCTGGATGCGGGCGTAGGTGAGGAAGATTTCTCGCCGCCACAGCAGCCCCCATGACATCGCGACCCCTTCCTCATCGAAGCGATAGCGGAGCGTCTCGTACTTGAAATAGCAGGGCAGAAACACGAACGGAAACACCGGCCCGGCCAGCGCGCACCGCATCAGATAAAGCATCAGCAGCTTCTTGACCGGCCGTTTGATCTCATACACGCGGTCTTTGTCGAATTCAGTCATAAGCAGGTCGCGGATTGGCGCCGACCATAGCATCATCGGCGATGATGGTCGAGCTCAGCCCGACCGAGTTAGCCGCGCACAAGATCCCGCGGATATGTATCCGCGGCTACGAAGCTACAGGTCATTGATCCGGCGCGACGTTGTGCCACGCTCGGCCGTGCGCTGCCAGCAACTCGTCGGCTGAGGGCGGACCCCAACTGCCCGGTTGGTAGTTGGCGTGGATGTCGCCGCGGAGCGTCCGCGCTTGCGGCCCGAGCAACGGCATCACGGCCCGCCAGGCGGCTTCGACTTCATAGCGGTGCTGGTACAGCGTCTGATCGCCGCGCATGGCGTCGAGGATAAGTGGGCCGTAGGCCTCCGCCGGTTCGGCCCCGAATCGTTTGGCGAAGTCGAAATCCATGGCCACCGTGTCGAGGCGGACGCCGCTTCCGGGCACCTTGCCTTGGAACCGAAGACTCACACCACCGCCCGGCGAGATCTCAATGATGATTTGATTCGCCCCCCGAGTACCGCCCGCGGCGAATTGATCGATGCGCTTGAACAGGTTGGCCGGTGGCTGCTTGAATTGGATGACGATCTCGGTTCGCTTGGCCGCCATCCGCTTGCCGGTGCGAAGGTAGAAAGGCACCCCCGCCCAGCGCCAGTTGTCAAATCGCAAGGCGATCGCGGCAAAGGTTTCTGTCGTGGTCGCTGTAGGAACCCGCGGATTGAGGTGATAAGCCGGCTCCGCATCGTCACCGGCGTACTGTCCGAGCGTGGCAACGTCTTGCAACCGGTCTGTCGGCACCGCTTCGATCGCGTCGAGGACCTTGATCTTCTCCTGGCGAATGTGATGGCTGGTGAAACTCGTGGGCGGCTCCATCGCCACCAGTGCCAACACCTGTAGCAAGTGTGACTGAATCATGTCACGAATCGCCCCCACCTCGTCGTAGTATTGGGCGCGATGCTCGACGCCGACCGTTTCAGCGGCGGTGATCTGCACGTGATCGATGTACCTATGGTTCCACAGTGGCTCGA
Organism: Planctomycetota bacterium; assembly: GCA_022568135.1. Lineage (GTDB taxonomy): Bacteria > Planctomycetota > Phycisphaerae > Phycisphaerales > SM1A02 > JADFFQ01. The sequence goes on from JADFFQ010000002.1 coordinate 67,519, forward strand.
AGATGGTGTTGGCGAAACGGAACACCAGCAAGCTCTGGACGAGTTCCTTGCCCAGATAATGGTCAATCCGATAGATCGCGTCCTCTTCGAAAACCCGGCCCAGTGCCCGGTTCAGAGATTGCGCTGATTCGAGGTCCCGGCCGAAGGGCTTTTCGACGATGATCCGCTGCCAGGGCATCTTGTCGCGGTCAATGGTGCACCATCGCCGCCCCTCCGCCACCAAGCAAGAGGCTTCAATGCGCTCGACAATCGGAATGCACAGTGACGGGGCCACCGCGAGGTAGAAAAGGATGTTGTTCCGACCGCCATGCTGCTGCGACAGAGAAGTGATGCGCTCGGCCAACTGGGGATAGATCTCGGCACTCGTCGCGCTGCCGGGAAAGTAGTAGATGCGCCGGGCGAAATCCGCCCACGCGGCCGTATCGAAGCGCTTGGCATGCCGCTTCACGCATGGCTGGAGCTTGCCCCGCCAGTCGTCATCGCTCATCTGGGTGCGGCTGACACCCAACAGACAGGTGGACCTGGGCAGCGCCCCCACGGCCGCCTGCTCGTACAGGGCCGGGATCAGCTTGCGCGACGTCAGATCGCCGGAGGCTCCAAAGATCACCACCACGCACGGGTCAGGCTCGGCTGCCATAACCCCATGATGCCCCAGAGTGAGGACCTGTCAATTCGGAACACCTCTGCCAGTTGGACGTCGGGCCATTTCATGGGAGGCGCGGCAATCGGTAGGATCGTGCACCCTCGCCCGCTCATCTGATCTTTCCGTAGCCACGAAACAACGTGCCGAATGACTATGCCCCAGCCCCAAGAGGAAGTGCTACGTGTGTTTCTTACCGATCGCGATGTTCCCTGCCCGGTCTGCAGATACAACCTGCGGGGCCTCGGCAGCACAACCTGCCCGGAATGCGGGGTTCGGCTTGACTTGCGCGTCGGATCGATCGATCTGAAGCTCGGACCATGGCTGCTGTGCGTGCTGGCGGTGGCGATCCCCATGGGTTTTACCGGCATCCTGGCCATCATTGCCAGCATCGGAGCCCAGCGATCGGCGTTCTGGGGCCTCGAGGACTGGATAGCCCTCGGTGGGCTCTGGGCGATGACTCTGGCCTATGCGGTGGCCCTGACAGTCCTCTCCAAACGACGCTCGCGGTTTCTGCGCCGATCACCCGCGGGGCAATGGTGGCGCGCCGGTCTATGGACGGCCGTCATGATCCTGAGTCAAGCGGGAACCATCTGGCTGATCTCCTGGTACCTCTAGCTCCCAAGCCTCTTCCCGACTACTGACCGTACGGCGGGGTACCGGAACATGCGCTCGATGCGATAGGTACAACTCTCCGGAAACAATCAACCCTGTCAAGCGTCTCATTGCGCGTGGCCCAGCAGTGGCCGTGGAGTTCAACAGTGAGTGCAAACGTGAGTCTCCTTCAGCAGGTCCGCATCGCCTCTGCCTGTCCCGCCTCTTGGCAGAATATGAGCGGTGACGATCGGGTACGGTTCTGCTGTCAATGCAAGCTCAACGTATACAACCTCTCCGCGATGACCGAGCAGGAAGCCGTGCGGCTCATTCGAGAAAAGGAAGGCAGACTCTGCGGCAGGATCCATCGACGCAGCGACGGCACGATTCTTACTCAGGATTGCCCGGTCGGATTGCGCGCCATTCGTCGGAAGCTGGCCGGGCTCGTCGGACGAATTGCTGCCGGCGTCCTCTTTGCCGGTAGCGCGTTTGGCTTCTACCGAAGTGGTGGGGGCAAAGAGCCCACAAACTATTCAGTTTCGCAACTGGAACCTTTCGCATCCATCCAGCGCTGGCTTGATCCCAATTCGCGCCGTTGGTCCGGTCGGCCCCTCTTGGGTGCCATCAGTATTGTTGATCCGGCAGCTCCACTCGTCCAGCCAACTTTCAGCGCTTCAGACCTGCAAACCGACAATTAAGGTCGGAGACGGTCTACGGTCGCGGATGGTGTTTTCGCACCACGTCACGCAGGCGGGAGTGGTCCACGTGCGTGTAGACCTGTGTCGTCGAGATGTCGGCGTGGCCCAAAAGCTCCTGTACGGTACGGAGATCAGCTCCGCCGGCAAGCAGATGCGTGGCGAAGCTGTGGCGGAGCATGTGCGGATGAATCTCCCCAAGCCCGGCGAGCTGCGCGTTGCGGCGAACGATCTGCCAGACCGCGACCCGCTCCAGAGGCCGGCCGGTGTGCGACAGCAACAGGTGATCCTCATCGCGGCGATCGTCGAATCGCGCAAGGGGCGGTCGAAGCTCGGCCAAGTAGCGGTCGGTCCAGCCTTGAGCCGGCTTGCCGATCGGGACCAATCGCTGCCGCATTCCCTTGCCGGTGACGATGAGCACGCCGAGGATCGCGTTGTACTCGTTGACCGCCAGGGTTGCGACCTCGGAAGCTCGAAGACCGGCCGCGTACATGAGCTCGAGCATCGCCTTATCGCGCAGCCACAGCCGGCCGTGCTGGGGCGACGGGGCGGCCAGCAGCTTCCTCATCTTCTTCGGCGAGAGCACCCCGGGCAACCGCTTCCAACGCATCGGCGTTTCCAGTAAGCGGGCAGGATTGTCCTCGACCAAGCCGTTGGCGGACAGATACCGAAAGAACACGCGGATCGACGCCAGGTGCCGGATAATCGACGCCGGTTGCAACTTGCGATCTCGATGGAGGCGCCTCAGGTGCTGCGCAAGATGTTCGGGCCCAACGGCCTTTGGCCCGCCGACGCCATGGCGGCGAAGGTCCGCCAGCAGATCGCCCAGATCTCGGCTGTACGCGTCAAGGGTCGCCGGGGCCAGGGCGGCCTCGACCCGCAAATACGTGAGAAACTCACGCAGCGGTTGCGCGAAGGGACAGGGAATATCCATTCACCAATACCCAACCGCAGGAAAGGTTCCAACCGCGGCGCCTTAGGGCGTCGTCCATAACACGGCCCGGCACGATTCCAAGATATCGACCGGGATTCGTGCTCGGCCGCAGAAAACTCCACTCCAAGCCAAGCGGTTCGCTCGTCGTCACTTGCGCAGCGATGGCAGGAGTTGCGCCTTGCCGACAAATCGGCAGGTCGGGCGCCCGCCCTTCCCGGCCAAACGAACACGATCTTGCGGGATCCCCGCCTCCATCGTCATCGGGCACGCCGATTGCCATCAATTCTCCGTGCAACCAATAGCGGCAAGGAGTGCCCGGTGCGGGAGCATATGTACAAGGTGACCGATCAAGCACCACGACCCGGCGAGCGAATCGGCATCGACGGCCGGCGGAGGCCGCCATTGCGGCTCGCCGTGGAGACGATCCGAATGGCCCGCGAGGCGGTTTCGACCCACCTGATCCTCTCGGCGAGACTGCGGACCGAGGTAGACCCAGACCTCGTTGGTGCTTTGGCTGCCCCGGAGAGCGCGAGATGAACTACGGGCTGTATCTTTCCGCCGCCGGCGTCATCACCAACCTGCATCGCCAGGACGTCCTCGCCAACAACCTGGCCAACGTCAACACGGTGGGCTTCAAACCCGACACCGTCTACACCCGTCAACGCCTGCCGCAGCGACAGGAGGCTACCCTGCCCATCGAGCCGCATTGGCTGCTGGAGCAGCTCGGAGGCGGACAAGCGGCCAACCCGACATACCTGAGCTTCCGCCAGGGCAACCTCTTGGAGACCGGCAACGACCTGGATCTGGCCATCGACGGTGACGGGTTCCTCGTCGTCAGTGCCACCTCCGGCACCGGCAACGAGTCGATCCGATTGACCCGAGACGGCCGGCTGACTCTCAACGCCAATGGTGAGCTCATCCTGGCCGCAACGGGCATGCGGGTGCTGGATGTCAACGATCAACCCATTCGGCTGGATGGTGCAGCAAAGGTTGAAATCAAATCGACCGGCGAGGTCATCCAGGACGGCCAGGTCCGAGCCACGATTCAGATCACCTCGCCTGCGGATCCGAGCAGATTGACCAAGGTCGGCGACAACCTGTTGCGCCTGAGTTCTTCCGGCCCAAATGAACGTGCCCCGGCCGGGGGACGGCTGGTTCAGGGGCACCTTGAGGCCAGCGCTGTGGACCCGATCATGACTCTGAACGCCATGATCAGCGCGACCAAGGCGGCGCAGGCCAACATCAAGTTGATGCAGTACCACGATCACATCATGGGCCAAGCCGTCAACACACTCGGCCGAGTAGCCTAAGCATGTTTAGCCGTGCGCCGAAGGCGAACGCTTCCTGAAAGGACACCATCATGGCCATCATTGCTCTTCATTCCGCCGCCACCGGGCTCAGCGCCCAGAGCACCGCCCTGGACGTGATCGCCAACAATCTCGCCAACGCAAACACCGATGGCTTCAAGGCCAGCCGGGTCAACTTCCAGGACCTGCTGTATATCGAGAAGGCCCAGGCGGGTTCGGTGAACGCCAACGGTGATCAGCGGCCGGTGGGCATCTATGTCGGCCTGGGCGTCAAGGTCGCCGGCACCCAACTGGACTTCCGAACGGGATCGGCCAACCGCACCGATCGGGATCTGGACGTGATGATCGACGGGCCAGGCTTCTTCCAAGTTAAGATCGACAATGATGTCGGCGAGGGATTCGGGTACACCCGCGCCGGCAACTTCGCGCTCAATTCAGAAGGCGAACTCGTGCTGATCACCGATCAGGGCCGGCGACTGGTCCCCAGCATTCAGATACCCGAGGGCGCGAGCAACATCTCCATCAGCGATGACGGCATTGTGACCGTTGACGTGCCAGGCCAGGTTGAACCGGACGAAGTCGGACAAATCGAGATCGCGACCTTCATCAATCCGGCGGGACTGAAGCAGATCGGCGAGAACCTCTTCATTCCCACCGCCGCCTCCGGAGACCCGTCAGTGGGCGACCCCGGCCAGAGCGGGCGAGGAATCCTTCGTCAAGGATTCATGGAAGGGTCCAACGTCGATCCCATCACTGAATTGGTGAATCTCATCCGCACCCAGCGCGCCTTCGAGCTCAACAGTCAGTCGCTCCAGGCCGCGGATGAAGTCCTTCAAACCCTTAGCAACCTCCGGCGGTTCTGAGCAAGGCACTAGGCCCTAGACATTAGGCACTAGCGATGAAAGATCAAGTCATCCAGATAGGCAGTCAACTGGTGGGGCATCACGTTTCGCGGGCCGGCTTGCCCGGCCGCTTGACGCATCGCGTTGCGGCGATTGTGCTCGTCACCGTCGCCGGCGTCGGTCTCATCCGCCCGGCCATCGGCGACGAGGTCGCGCTGCGAAGCTCGGTGCGGCTGCCGGGGGGCGCAACGGTCGTGCATCTGGCGGGCATCGCCACCCTGGCCGGGCCGCACGCCGAGCGCTGCGCCGACACGATCGTCGGCCAGGTCGGCGACCCCACGCAGGTGCTGGAGATCTCCATCGGGCAGGTGCGCCAAGCCCTCACCGAGGCCGGTGTGCACTGGGGAAAGGTGCAGCTCAGCGGCAGGAAGGTGATCGTCCGGCCACAGGGGCCTACGAACACGAGCCCACCGCTGGCCATGGCGCCGGCTTCGATCACCAAGTCGGCCGGCCAACACGGGCCTGAGCGAAGCCTCGCAACAGAGGAGCCGGCGCAGGATCTGATCGAGCTTCCCACGCTACGAGGGGCCGTCGCCAGATTGATTGCGCAGGGCCTCCACACTGATCCAAGCGACCTGCGGCTCATCTTTGACGACGACGACGCGGCCTTTCTCAGCACCCGCGAAGAGGTCTTTCGCTTCGAGATCCAACCGTTGAGCAGCCTCGGCAGCAACCGAATCGAGTTGAACGTGCGAGCATGGTCGGCAGATCGCGTCCAGCAAACGCAATCGTTGACCGTGCGGCCGATCATCAGGACCAACGTCGTCCTACCTCGCTACGACATCGACCGGGGTGTGCAACTGAGCGCTGAAGACTTGTCCGTCGAAGACCGGTGGCTCCCGCCGAGTCAATCCAGCGCGATGAGCACACTTGTCCAAGCCGTGGGGCGGGTGACGACAACCAGGCTGCGTGCGGGTCGCATGCTTCGTGCGAAAGACGTCAAGCGGGAGGTGCTCATTGAACGGGGCGACCGCGTCATGGTTCGCTGCCTCGTCGGCGGCGTGGTGATCAGCCTGGAGGCTGAGGCTCGTAGCGGCGGAGCCGAAAACGACCGGATCGAGTTACGCAAGCTCGGCGAGCGCGACACCTTCTTCGGTATCGTCACGGGACCGGGGGCCGCCATCGTTGACCTGAGCCGCTAGATAATCACCATCCTTGGCGACGGGAACACTGAGATGAGCACCTATGCACAATTGAGGAACCGAATCACGGATAGCCGAATCCGCGTCATCCTCATCGCCCCCATGTTTGCGAGCCTATGTTCGATCAACTCGATCGCCACGGCGCGGGAACCTGAACCCGCCGTTGAGCCGGTGACGAGTTCGCTCCTGGCTACGGCGACGGTGACGGTCGCGCCCGCCGGCCGTTCCGATGTGGCCGAGCCGCACGCTCTGCGCGATGTCAGCATGTTCGCGGTCGCCTCGCCCGAGTCGCGAGAATTCCAAAAGCACGATCTGATTCAGATCGTCGTGCGCGAGACCAGCCGCGTAGACACCCGCCACCAGCTTGACGCCGAGAAGGAATACAGCATTGACGGCAGCATCCCAAGATGGCCGGCTCTGTCGCTGCGCGATCTGCTTGACCTCCGTATCGATCCCGGGCGCACCGGCGGTCGCCCGGAGCTTGAGCTGGAATTCAACAAGGGGTTCAGCGGCAACGGCCGATATCGCCGCCAGGACGACCTGACCGCCCGGCTCACCGCCGAAGTCATCGAAGTGCTGCCCAACGGCAGCCTGGTGCTTGAAGCCCGGTCACACATCAAGACTGATGAGGAAGAATCAACGATCACGGTCACGGGCATCTGCCGACCCGAGGACGTCACGGCCGCCAACACCATCCTCTCCAATCAGATTCATGATCTGAAGATCGAGAAGATGCACGAAGGCGAACTCAAGAAGGCCAACGAGAAGGGCATCATTGCCAAGGTGCTCGACACGATCTTCGCGTTCTAGGAAGGCTTGAGCCTTGAGGCTTGCAGGCTTGAGGCCGTCAGCGATATCGCAACTTGCGATCGAAGAACTTCAAACACGCGGCGTCCTTCGCCATGGCCAGCGTTTCCTCAGCGACTTCGTTCGCTCTTGCGCAGCCGGCTTTGAGGATGTCGAGGATCGAGTCGTCATCGCCCTCGTAGAGCCCACGGCGCCGGCGCATCGGCGCCAGCAGCGCATTGACGGCCTCGGCGACCTCCGGCTTGATGTCCCCGTCACCGATGTTGTCCCCGCGAGCATAGCGGTCTCTCAGCTCGGCCACCCGATCCTTGTCTTGGATGAACGTATCAACGTACTGGAACAAGGCGTTGTTCGGATCACCCGGCTCTGTGGGGCTTTGCCGGCCGGTGTAGATCTTGGCGATCTTCCGTTTCACTACTTGGGGGCTGTCCGTGATGAAGATGGCATTGTTCAGCGACTTGCTCATCTTCAACTTTCCATCGGTCCCAACCAGCCGTCCGACCCGGCCCACATCGGCGACGGGTAGGGGAAACACACCGCCGAGCTTGACGTGGTCGGCGTCCGCAGCCTGATCGGACACGCCGCAATAGAGCTGGTTGAACCGCCGGGCCACCTCGCGCGTGAGCTCGATGTGGGGGACTTGATCCTGGCCGACGGGCACGCTGTGGGCTCGAAACGCCAGGATATCGGCGGTCTGACCGACCGCGTACAGGGGGAAGCCGAAGCTATACCGGTCGCCCAAACCGCGGTCTCTGATCTCCTCCTTGAGGGTGGGGTTGCGCATCACCCGATTGAACGGGAGCAACATCGCAAACAGGTAGGTCAGCTCCGAGATCGCCGGGACTTCCGTCTGTAGGAAAATCGTTGAGCGATCGGGGTCGATCCCCATGGCCAGATAGTCCCGCACGATCTCCAGGCAATCGCGCCGAATATCGGCCGGCTCCTCAGCCCGGGTAGTGAAGGCGTGCATGTTGGCGATGATGAAATAGCAGTCGTGCGTCTCCTGAAGCTCAACGCGGCGCTTCACCGACCCCACATAATGGCCGAGGTGCAACTGCCCGGTGGGCGTGTCGCCTGTGAGGACGCGCGGCCTTGCGGAGCGGACGGTAGACATAGGGCGGTACTGTAGCAGCCGGCCGCAACCTCGGCCGGTGGTTCATAAGGCGCAGATCAACACAGTCCGGGGACCAGCAGTGGGGCCAGCGCGAGGTTCGCCGCGTTGAACAGGGCGTGCATGGTCACCGCCGCTGCCAGCCGCCCTGTCTTCTCGTATACCCACCCGAACCCCACGGACAGCACGAAGATCGCCGCCACCGCGTGCCACTGCGCCACATCGAGGTGCATCAGCGCAAAGATCACGCTCGTCGCGATGATTGCCGGCCAACGGCCCATCCCGACCTGCACCATCACCCGTTGAAGTATTCCCCGGTACATCACCTCCTCGAGAAGCGGGGCAGCGATCACCACCAAAGCGACCATCACAAAGAACCATCCGTCCACGGGGCTGCTCAGAAGGAGATTCAGCGTCTCGTGGGCGATTGGATCGACCGGCTCATCGCCTAGGTGTTCCACAAGGTAGCCTGCCGCATATGAAGCGCACATAACCATCGGCCAGAAGACAAGCAACGCGCCGGCTCCAATGAGCGACGCGCGAAGCGGTCCCGGTCCGCCTCTGGCGGATCGAGCGGTCGCTCGCCAGCCAAGCCAGACGAATACCGCCACGATGATCGCCTGTCCCGCATACCGGCCGATCAGGAGCCTTGCCTGGTCCTCCAAGGGCCCAACGGTGATCTGATCGCCCCCGAGAAGGCCTTGGACGACAAGACCTCCGAGCTGGTCCAAGAGCAGCATGCCAAAGAACATCGCCGCCCCGGCCAGGGCTGAGAACGCCTCCGGTCGCCGCGGCGAACCAGCCAACCGATACCAGCGCCGCCAGATGAACAATCCAAGAGCAAGCGGCGCTGCGAGGACCCCTGTAACGATGAGTATGGTGAGACCGGCCGAGCTGATTTCGGGTCGCTGGGGCACCGCTTGAGTCGCGGCAAGCCAATCCTGCTCAACCTGCCCGGCGGCGACCGATTCTCCACCGGCATACAGCATGAGTACGATACCTGCCATCCCCATGACCAGTGTTCTCGACAAGATCATCGCCCGCAAACGGGTGGAGGTGGCCAAGGCCAAGTCCGCCACACCATTGGAGACGCTCAAACGGTGCGTTGCGGATATGGCACGCCCGCGAAACTTCTTTGGGGCGGTGGTCAATGAGCGCATCGGTCGCCACACCCGGATCATCGCCGAGATCAAGAAGCGCAGCCCGTCCGCCGGCGTCATTCGCCAGGATTTTGACCCGGCACGCATCGCCAAACAGTACCACCAGGCCGGTGCGGCGGCGATCTCATGCGTCACCGACGAAGAGGACTTCGGCGGGCACCTCGGGTACATCCAACAAGTCCGGGACGCTGCTCCTCTGCCCGTGCTTCGCAAGGACTTCATCGTCGATCAATACCAGATATGGGAATCTCGGGCTGCCGGAGCCGACGCCGTGCTGCTGATCGCGGAGGTGCTTGAGGAAGGCAAGCTGCTGGACATGATGATCCTGGCACGCGAGCTCAGCATGACCAGCCTCGTCGAAGCACACGAAGTCGATCGGCTGCTGAAGGTGAGGCACTACATCGGCTTCCCCCATGCCGGCTATTCGCTGCTGGGCATCAACAATCGTGACCTCAAGACCATGAAAACCAACCTGTCGCACATCTTCCGCCTGCTGGAGTTTGTGGAGAACCGCAACGTCGTGGTGTGCGAGTCCGGCATCTGCTCTGGGGCCGACCTGGCACGGCTTCGCCAACGCGGGATCAACATCGCCATCGTGGGCGAGCATCTGCTTCGGCAGCCGGACCCCGGCCGGGCGTTGCGCGAGCTGCTCGGCCCAAAGCAGCCAACCGAGCGCTGAACGTGTGCCGTGCGGTGCGACCTCATCATCCCAGCCCGCAACGAAGCCTCGAACATCGAGACCTTGTTCGACGCCCTGGAGCCGCTGCGTGGCCAGGTCGTGCGCCACATCATCCTGGCCGACAACGCGTCGACCGACGGGACCGCCGACGCCGCCTCTGCCCGCGGCGCGATCGTGGTGCACGAGCCCAAACGAGGCTACGGAGCCGCCTGCCTCAAGGCCATCCAATGGATCAAACAACAAGACCCGCCGCCGGAAGCCGTGGCCTTCCTTGATGCGGACCTCTCCGATGATCCCGCTGCCTTGCCAACACTGCTTCAACCAATTGAGCGCGGCGAAGCCCAGATCGTCATCGGGTCACGCGTCCGACTCGCCGACCCGGGGGCGCTTAACCTTGCCCAACGCTTCGGCAACCGCCTGGCCTGTTGGCTCATGGCTCTGCTCACCGGCCGGCGGTACCGCGACCTCGGGCCGTTTCGTGCCCTGCGCTGGACGACAATGCAACGGCTGAACATGAGGGATCGAACGTGGGGCTGGACGGTGGAGATGCAGACCAAGGCCGCCCTCATGCGTATCCCGACCGTTGAAGTTGACGTGCCTTATCGACCCCGGGCCGGCGGTCGATCCAAGGTCTCCGGCACGTTTTGGGGAGCTCTTGCCGCTGGAAGCAAGATCTTCTGGACCATCGGTGTCCTTTGGTGGAGGCACCGGTTTAGCCGCCGCTCGGAGAGCGGCGCGACGCGCGGGTCTGCGACCCGCGGCTAAACATTCGCCCCGATGCGTCAATCTTTCGGGAGCTCGTCCACCTTTGCAGCCTGTTCGGTGCGAAACTGGACCAGCTTCCTGCGCACACCTTCATCGGCGAGACCCAGGATCGCCGCGGCGAACAGCGCCGCGTTGACGGCGCCCGGCTTGCCGACGGCGAATGTCGCCACCGGGACACCGCTGGGCATCTGCACCATCGACAGCAGCGAGTCCAGTCCCTCCAGCGACCAGGCCTTCATCGGGCATCCCAGGACCGGCAGATGGGTCTGCGCCGCAACCACCCCCGCAAGGTGAGCCGCGCCGCCAGCCGCACCGATCAGCACCTTCAGTCCGCGCTGCTCGGCTGAGCGACAATACTCCGCCAGCCGATCCGCCGAGCGGTGGGCTGAGATCACATTGCGTTCATGCGTGATGCCGAACCGAGTGAGCATCTGGCTGGCGTCCTTCATCACCGGCCAATCCGATTTGCTGCCCATCAGGATGCCGACCACCGCACCATCCACCGTCGTGTAGTCACTGCTCATGCGTCGCTCCTGAGAAGCCAACCTGGAGCGATGGTACACTTGTCGGCGTACTTTGCAGCGTCTCCCGATGCCCTTATCTAAAACACCCAACCTGGCGATCGTCGGCGCCACGGGCGCGGTGGGGCGGGAGCTACTGCTGATCCTGGGGCAGCGGACCTTCGGCCACGGTACGCTACGCCTGTTGGCTTCGGCGCGCTCCGCCGGATCAACCGCGGGAGATCTTCCCATCGAGGCGTTGACCGACCGGAGCCTGGCCGGGGTGGACCTGGCGTTCTTCTGCGCCACCGCCGAGGTCAGCCGGCAGTTCGCGCCCGCTGCCGTCGATCACGGGGCCGTGGTCATCGACCACTCCAGCGCGTTTCGCATGGGGCCGGACGTCCCGCTTGTCGTACCCGAGATCAACGGCGAAGTGCTCGACAACTTCGATGCTACTACCGGCGGAATCATCGCCAACCCCAACTGCTCGGCGATCATCGCGCTGCTGGCCGTCACGCCGCTGCACCGCGCCGTCGGCGTCAAACGAATGGTTATCAGCACCTACCAGGCGGCGTCCGGGGCTGGAGCAGCCGTCATGCGCGAACTTCAGCAGCAGGTCCACGATCACGCCGCCGGTCGGCCGTACACGCAGAACGTGCTCGGCCGGCCGTACCTGTTCAACCTCTTCAGCCACGACTCGCCGATCGGAACGGACGGATACAACCAAGAGGAGCGCAAGATCATCCGCGAGACGCACAAGATTTGGCGCGATGATTCAGTTCAGATCACCGCCACCTGCGTGCGGGTGCCGGTGCTCCGCGCCCACTGCGAAGCCATCAACCTCACGTTCAACAACCCGCTCAGCGAAAGAGACGCACGCCTGCTGCTGGGCGAAGCGCCTGGCGTGAAGCTCGTTGACGATCGCGACGCAAACAAGTTCCCGGAGCCGATCGACGCCACGGGGCTCGACGAGGTGCTCGTGGGCCGCATCCGCGCTGACACCAGCCAGCGGCCGGGCCTGGGGCTGGATCTGTTCGTGGCCGGCGATCAGCTGCGCAAAGGCGCCGCGCTGAACGCCGTCCAGATCGCCGAGCGCCTGGTGGCGCAAACTCCTCCGGTAACGGGCGCGACCGTCTCCGGGCCACCGCAGCGCAAAGTTTAGCCGTCGCCACCAGGCGACGCTCCCGGCCACCGGCCGCGGCCCAATTCACGGTCTTTGCAGCCGTGTCACATCGGCCACTGCTCCCAGCGCTCCCACCGCGCGCTCAGCATCGGCCGACTTCACCAGCAAAATATCAGTCTCCTACGTCGAGATCGCCAACACCGATATGCCCGCGCCAGCCAACGCCCCGCTGAGTTTGGCCAGCACGCCAACCGCTGAAAAGCTCAGTGTGCCCACGATGCGCATCGCCACCCAATTACGCTCAGCCTGCACGTCGGCCGGGATCGCATCCTGCATCGCCACGATCGACAGCTCCCGGTCCGTGCGGGTGATGCTGATCAGTCCCCCGTCGGCGGGCACCCATTGGGGAATCTCAGCGGTCGCCGGCAACCGACAGACCGCGAATCGCCCGGCAATCCATTCCAGTTCAAGCTCCGCACCACTCATGCCAGGCAATCCTTGCGCCGATGTCATCCCGGAGGTCAATCCGATCAAGCGTCTCACCCAGCGACGCTCCCGGTTGATCCTCCACCGCGACGTTATACAATCGCGTTCGCCCACTGGGGATTGGTGTAACGGTAGCACGGCTGACTCTGGATCAGTTAGTCTGAGTTCGAATCTCAGATCCCCAGTTTTCAAGGCCGGGCGACAGTCCGTTTAGCCGCGGCCGCCAGGCCGCGTGTCTGTCTCCAAACATCAGGATCATCGCAACCACGCACCGGCGCGGCGGCGCCTGCGCCGAGCCATCGGAATCCGCATATTTCTCCATTGCATCGGCGGAAGTGCGCGGTACACTAGGAGCGCGGTGCAGCGTCTTCACATGGAGGAGGTGCAGCCATGTCGTCCAGCCATCAATCCGTGAAATGGGCAGTCACCGCCATCGCTGTGCTTGGGGCGATGAAGTTGACCTCGGCCGCCGCCCAGGCCGGCAGCATTCAGGCCATCTACACCAACATTGCCGGCCACCAGACTGCACAGGTTCCGGGAGTGCCCGGTGAGCAGTTCCGGTGGCCCCTGGTCCCGTTTCTCACGCTCTACGGCAGCCCGATCGGAGCGCATTGGATCTTCAAGGCGTTCACCGACAATCCGAACTCCGATGCCAACGACGTGATCGTCGTCGGTTCGGGGCGCATGGGAACCGTGGTCGCCAAGGAAGGCGATCCTTCTCCCATTGGCGGTCTGACCTACGGCTTTATGGATTCGGATTGCGGCATCAACAACTCCGCCCGGTACATCTTCGGCAACCGGCTTTCCGGTGGGCCGACGAGTAATGATGAGATCATCTTCACATTCGACGGCGCGAATCTCATCACTGCTGTCCGCGAAGGCGATGCCGCCCCGGGTTTAGTCGATCCGGCCGGCTCGGGAAACGAGCTGTTCGGCAACTCGCTCAACTCGGCGCACATCCTCCATGACAACACGATCGCCTTTCGGGCCGACTTGATTCAGAACATTCACAATGATTATGAATCGGCGCTGTACCACGGTTCGATGGTCCTGGCTCAAGAAGGCACGCCGGCCGGACCGAGTCCCCGAGAGATCTTTGATAGCTTTGTCGCGCTAAGCGGCAATACCTTCAGCAGCAGCGCCGACGGTGGATCATGGATCGTCGAGGCGGACATCATGCCCGGCTTCGGAACGATTGAAGCGGTGGTCGTCAACGGCAGGATCGAGCTGCGCGACGGCGACCTCCTGGACGGACTCGCCTCGCCGGTGGAGGCCATCTCTGCCGTAGACATGGCCGGTAACGGCGATTGGTTTGCGATCGGTACGCTCGCCAACGGCGATCGTTGGGCCGTGCGCAACGGTGTGGTCATCGCGGCCACCGGCCAGCCTATTACGCCCGACCTGCCGGAGGAAGTCTTCGCGGGGCCTATGCTCGCGGCCAACGCCAACTCCGCGGGCGACTTCTTTGTCATCGGCGCCACCTCGAATCCCGATCCGAGCACGAACCAAGTTGTCGTCCTCAACGCAGAGATCGTGATTGCCCGCTCCGGTGACCCTGTGAACCTCGACGGTGACGGGTCCAACGACGACGCATTCATCGAGAGCTTCGCCGCCAACGACGCCTTCCTCTCGGATGATCTGAACGACGATACGTTCGATGACCGCGAGCTCTACATGTTCGCGACGTTGCGCAACGGGCGCGGCACGATGCTCGGCCATGCGTTCTTGGTCGTGCCGTTGGCCCAGGCGACATGCCCAGCCGACCTCGACGGCGACGGTACCGTCGGCATCCTGGATCTGCTCGCGCTATTAGCGGCCTGGGGAACCAACCCCCCCGGGCCGCCGGACTTCGACAGCGATGGCACGGTCGGCATCCTCGATCTTCTGACGCTGCTGGCCAACTGGGGCCCGTGCCCGTGACCTGATCACGATTCCCACTACAGCCCGAACGTCTGTAACTCCAAAGCAAGGTTTCAGACGATCCTTGAGGTTCAGTGCGAGATCGACTCGGCCCGCACGAAACAACTTTGCAAGAACAGCTCTCCGTAACGGATTCCGTCCAACAAAGGACTGAAGAAATGAAAAGGCTCGCACCAACGTTGACGGTCACAATCGCTGGGCTTGCGCTCGCGTCGATTCCCACGACCACCCTGGCGGACCACATCGCCGGGCATGACAATTGCGATCCGATCTTCCCGGTGCCCATCCCAGGTGAGGAGCACTTTACTGGCGGCGTCCTGTTTGTCACCGCGATCGGCCCCCTCGAGGACGACATCATCACGAACACAACCTTCGATATCACCTTTGTGTCGGACGGTGCCACACCCGCGTCTCAGATCCAGTTGCACGGCACCGTTCAGGTGGACAAGGGCTTCGCCGAGTTCATCGTCACCGGAGCGGATCTCGGGTTCGGCAGTGGACCCGGAACGTTCAAGGGCACGTTCTCCACCGATGCCCTCAACGGGGTTGTGTGGCCGAGCCCCATCTTCCCCCCCCATTCGATCGTTGACTTACAGATTGATGCCGTCAACGGCGGCATCGAAGGATACGCCTACTTCGTCGATTCGTTCATCAACTTTGATGTCATTTCGGTGCCGCCTTGCGCACCCCCATGCCCAGCCGACCTCGACGGCGACGGCAGCGTGGGCATCCTGGATCTGCTCGCGCTATTAGCGGCCTGGGGAACCAACCCCCCCGGGCCGCCCGACTTCGACGGCGACGGCACCGTCGGTATCCTCGACCTACTCACACTCGTCGCCAACTGGGGCCCGTGCCCGTAGATGTTTAGCCCCGCCGGCCACGGCGGGGCGATCGTCAACGGACGCGGGTCGGCGCGTCGGCGCCTCCAGCGCCGCCGCGTGCTGAGCGCGCGGGTACCTTCCAAACACAATCAGTCTTCATTTGCACCCCCCATCGCTCATCACTCATCACTCATCACTCTCTTCCTCCTTCGTGCCTTGTTGCCTCGATGCCTCGGTGCCTTCTTCCCCCATCTTCGCCCGCCACTGGGCGGCCTTGGCGTCGTAGTCCGCCTCTGGCGGATCAGGCTCGGCTTCGTGCCAGGCTTTATACAAATCCACCACGCGCTGGATGGCCTCGGCCGTGCGAGACTCGGTCGCTGCGTCATCTTCCAGTACAGCGTTGGCCAACTCGACCAGGATTGTCTCGGCTTCGGTGAACTGGGCAAGTTTCGTCAGGCACTCGCCCAGCACGCGCCGGGCCTCGGCGATCCGCCGATGACCCTTCTTGTACACAATCTCACAGATCGACAAACCTTCGCGCAGAACCGGCTCCGCGTCTGCGGCCTGGTTGTTCTTCAAAAGGGCCTTGCCATACCGGAGCAAAGCATTTGCCCAACTCGAATCCTTCTGTGGGTTGTCTTCTCGCCGTGTATCGACGTGCTCTCGCCATACTTCGATCGCCTTGTCCGGTTGTTGCAGGCGTGTCCATGCTTTGGCCAATGTGCGGGCAAAGTTCAGGGAAGTTGGGTCGGATTGGAACGCCGATGCCGCAGCCCGCTGTGCTCGTTCATAGTCGGCCGGGGAGCGGTCGTCATCATCCACAATACGCCAAGCCCCGTCATTAAGACGATGGGGGCTGTCTTCGATCCAGCGCGCGATGCGGATCGCCGCCGCATGGACCGCTGGTTCGTGTGATGCATCTGACTGCACCGCCACCTGAATATCAGCCGCTAAGACAAAGTAGTTTTCCAGGCCGTAGATGAGTTTGCGTGCCTTCGATTGGATATTATCCGCCCGGCGCATGAGAAGATTGAGCGCAACATGACGGACCGACTCATCGATGGCCGAATCGATTCGGATGCTTTCAGCAACAGCGCGCAAATCCGGGATCCCGTCTCGTTGCGGTGCCGTGGCCATGACAACATCGAGCACCCGAACGGCTTTCGGTTCCGCCTTTTCATATTCCTGCTTCTGCTGATACCGTTGTGCGTATGGAACGCTGTCCCAGATACGGATCGTTGAATCATGTCCGGTTACGATCCGCTTTCCGTCCGGGCTGAACGAAGCCGAGTACACGATGAACTCGTGCCCGCGGAGGACGAGCAGTTGTTCGCCGGTAGCGGCGTCCCATACGCGGGCAGTGTTATCCCACGAAGCAGTGACGATGCGCGTCCCGTCGGGGCTGAATGAGGCCGAGTTCACCCCGTTCTCGTGCTTATCGAGGACGACGAGGTGTTCACCGGTGGCGGCGTCCCAGATGCGGGCGGTATTATCCCCCGAAGCGGTTACGAGGCGCGACCCACTTGGGTTGAACGAGGCCGAGCTCACACCTTTCCCATGCCCACGGAGGACGACGAGTTGTTCCCCGGTGGCGGAATCCCAGATGCGGGCCGTCTTATCACCCGAGGCGGTCACGATGTGCGTCCCGTCCGGGCTGAAGGAGGCCGAGTTAAGCCAAGAATCATGCCCACGGAGGTCGACGAGTTGTTCGCCGGTGGCGGCATCCCAGATGCGGGCCGTCTTATCACTCGAGGCGGTCACGATGTGCGTCCCGTCAGGGCTGAACGAGGCCGAGTGAACCCAAGAATCATCCACATGGAAGACGGCGAGTTGTTCGCCGGTGGCGGTGTCCCAGATGCGAGCTGTCCTTTCATTCGAGACGGTGACGATCCGCGTCCCATCGGAACTGAGCGAGGCCGTATTCCAAACACCACCTCTAGCATCATAAACATGGAAGACGACGAGTTGTTCGCCGGTGGCGGCGTCCCAAAATTGAGGTTCCGTCATAAATCCTGCCGAATGGTTGGTCATGATCCGCGTCCCATCGGGGCTGAATGAGACCGATTTAACTCCTTCCAAAGCAAATCTATTTGGGATCCCTTCTGAATAGATCAGGAGTTGGTCGGCGGTGGTGGCGTCCCAGATATGGGAGGCGTGATCGATGGCGCTGACGATCCGTGTCCCGTCGGGGGTGAATACGGCCGAGTACACCGGGTCCTCGTGTCCGCGGTAAACGGCGAGTGGTTCACCGGTAGTGGCGTCCCAGGTGCGGACCGTCTTGTCATCCGAGCAGGTTACGACCCGCGTTCCATCGGGGCTGAATGAGGCCGCATTCACAGCGTCGTCATGACCACGGAGGACTGCGAGTTGTTCGCCGGTGGCCGCGTCCCAGATGCGGGCCGTCTTATCACCCGAGGCGGTCACGATGTGCATCCCGTCAGGGCTGAAGGAGGCCGAACGAACTTGACTGTCGTGCTCGCGGAAGACGACAAGTAACTTGCCGGTGGCGGCATCGAAGACGCGGGCAGTTTCGTATGCCGAAACGGTGACGATGCGCTTCCCGTCGGGGCTGAATAGTGCCGGCTGCACATGGTCGTCAACCGCCTCGAAGCCGTCGTGGCCCTGGTACCGGTCGATGCCAGCGATTCGCTCGCCGGTGGTGGCATCCCAGATGCTCGCCTCGCAGTTCCACGAAGCGATCACAATGCGCGACCCGTCGGGACTGAATGAGGCCCACCTCACGTACCTGCCGGGGTTCTTAGGGATGACGGCGAGTTGCTCGCCGGTGGCGGCGTCCCAGATGCGGGTAGTATTTCGCCCCCCAATAAGGCCGGAGGTGGTAACGACCCGCGTCATATCGGGGTTGAACCCAACCGACGAGACCTCGCTCTCGTGCCCTCTGAGGATGGCGAGTTGTTCGCCGGTGGCTGTATCCCAGATGCGGGCCGTCATGTCATCCAGCATGGCCACGATCCGCGTGCCATCGGGGCTGAACTCCAATGGTCTCTCTTCGAGCAGTTCCGCATCTCTTGAGAAGTGGGCAATGGGCTGATCGGTGTCCAGGTTCCAGAGGGTATGGACGCCCTCTACGATCCGGGTGACGGCTCGGGTCGCGTCGGGGCTGATGGCGATAATGTGTTGCTCAACACCGTCTTCCACCAGCACGGGCGTGATGCTTTGATCGAGGGCGGCGTGAAGATAATTCCATTCCCAGTTGCGCAACTCGGGGGGCGCCGCTTCGAGACGGCTGCGGGCGGTGGTGATTTCGTTCGATTGGATGGCCGCGTCTGCCGCGAAGATGCTGGACAGGTATGACTGTTGCCGTGCGGCATCCCGTTGCGTTTGGGCCTCCACGGTCTTGGCCTCAGCGATGCGGCGCTGTGTGGCTTCGTCGGTGCGGGCCTGTTCTGCTTCGTGGCGCGCGATTTCCGCTTCCTGACGGGCGCGGCTCTGTTCACGCTCTGCTGCCTGTGCGACGCGACGCTGATGAGTCTCACTGACTGCGAATCCGATCGAGATCGCCGTGGCGATCAGAAGTACGGCTGCGATGACAATTGCGCCGATGATGCTCCGGCGATTTCTTCGCACGAACTTTCGCAACCGATACCCGGCGCTGGGCGGGCCCGCTACCACGGGCTCGTCGTCGAGGTGACGTTGCACGTCGGCGGCGAAGCCCGCGGCCGTGTCGTAGCGCCGCGTCCGGTCCTTCTCCAGGGCCTTCATGATGATCCAGTCCAGGTCGCCGCGGATCTCACGCAGCAGTGTTCGCGGATCGACTCGGCGGTGCTGGGCGATGTGAACTGCGGAGGACTCACCCTCACCCCGGCCCTCTGCCTCAAGGGAGAGGGAGGAGAGGCGTGTGCTGGGCTTGGGCGGCTCGACCTCACGGATGATCCGTTGGATTTCAGCGAACGCCCCTTTGCGAAGCGACTCCGGATCAAACGGCAGCGCGCCGGTGAGCAATTCATAGAGCAACACGCCGAGCGAATAGATGTCCGAGCGGGTGTCGATGTCCTGGGCGGTCATCTCCGCCTGCTCGGGGCTCATGTACTCCGGGGTGCCGATGAGCTGGCCCTGCTCGGTATAGAGGGTCTTCTCGGTCAGTCGTTGGTGCAGCGCCTTGGCCACGCCGAAGTCGATGACCTTGGGAACCGCCTGGCCGTCGGTGATCATCACCAGCACGTTCGATGGCTTGAGGTCGCGGTGGATGATGCCCTTCTAGTGGGCGTGCTGAACGGCCTCGCAGACCTGCATGAACAACTTGAGCCGTTCTTCGATGTTCAGGCGCTGCAGGTCGCAGTGCTCGGTGATGGGCACGCCCGAAACATGTTCCATCACGAAGTACGGCCGGCTCCCCGCTTCCGCGGGCGTCACCCCGGCGTCAAAGACCTTGGCGACGTTGGGATGGTCCATCACCGCCAGGGCCTGCCGCTCGGCCTCAAAGCGGGCAATCACCTGCTTCGTGTCCATGCCCAGCTTGATGATCTTGAGCGCCACGCGCCTGCGGACCGGCTCGGTCTGCTCGGCCAGATACACCGTCGCAAAGCCGCCTTCGCCAAGGCGGTCGAGGATGCGGTACTTGCCGACACGGCCGCCGGCGCGGGGCTCACCGCTCAGGACCGTCGGCTCGCCTGCATCACTCGTCGGGGGCTCAGCCGCCATAGCGACAGGATACCGCGCTTCTTGCAGCGGCGACCCGTTCCGCGGAATCAACCTGCTGGACAATTGGGGGTGACGTGGCCTACCGCGTCGCCTGTGAGACTCTCGACGCCATGTGCTCGGTCTGCAAGGTCCACTGCGCCACGTGGCGGACAGAGGATGCCGACGCTGACGGATACTGGACGCTCGACACCTGGGACGACTTCGGCCAGCGGTGGATCGTCCATCACGACGGTCTGCCGGAGACGGTCGCGCAGCTGAAAGAGATGCGGAACTCTACCACCCCAAGGCCGCATGAATGCTCGGCCGAATAATGAGACGGGACAGGATCGTCATTGACAGCCGACCCTACACTGGACACGGTTGGCGGGAAAACAAGCGCACGCCTTTGCACCACAGGTCGCACCGGGTTCTCAGGAGGGACACACCCGGTGGAGCAGGGGCCTCATCTTCATGCTCATGCTTCACCGCCTTCGTCTCTAAGCCAATCCTCAGAGTCACCATCACCCAGAGCATCGATTGCCTGATCGATGACGTCGATGATGCTTGTCTGCACAAATGATTCCGGCGGCAGATCCGGTTGCTTGCCGACTGCAATATCGAGCGTCTTTGTGGCGGCACTGACGGTGACAGCCGGCTCCACCGCGTGTGCATCCGCTCTTGCAGAGTCGGGGAGAGTCAGCGCTCGCAGGGTCACCACCCAATCCTCGAAACCGAATTCTTGGAGTCGCTCGTCGCCCGTCTTGCGGACTTCTCTCCAGTATTCATCGAGTTCGAGCCCGCCTTGCAGCCTGATCATGCCTCACCGCCTCTCTCATCCAGCTCCCTGAGCGAGTCGCAACCGCTGCGGGCGGATTCGACGCAAGCAGATCAACCGCAGCGGGTGCCCAGGCCTGGGGCCAATGGTGAGATCAACTTATCTGCGCCGTGCTTGGGGACCACCAACGTGCACTGCTCAGCTGCCTTGAGCGCTCTCGTCGAGCATCTCGCGTTTGCTTTCGACATCCTTGAACTCGTCCGCCTCCGGAAGCCCATCCTTCTGCTCGGTGATCTCCGGCCAATCGACGGCAAGGCGGGCGTTGACCTCGACGTACTCGGCCCACTTCTGGGGTAGGTCGTCCTCGGAGAAGATCGCATCCACCGGACACTCGGGCACGCAGAGATCGCAGTCAATGCAAACCTCCGGATCGATGACCAGACAGTTTGCACCTTCTCGAAAAGCGTCGACCGGACACACGGTTACGCAATCGGTGTACTTGCACTTGATGCATGGTTCCGAAACCACATAGGTCATAATCCGTCGCTTTCCGTAGAACCGTGAAGAGCACAGTCTCTCAGCCGCCTGCCATCCACATCAGGAATCCCGCTGGGCAGTGCCGGCGCGGCGGGCCTTGATGAAGGACCGGATGCACAACAGCACAAAGACAAAGCAGACAATGGCCATAACAGCCTGGACAGCGACCGCTGTCGGCCGGTCGAGTTGACCGCCGGTCAGAAGCACGGGCAGTTTCATCAATCCGCTGACAGTGCCCGCAAAGCCCAGCAGAGCGATGACGCCGGCAACGTGCATCGCGTGTCTGCGCATGTGTTCCTTCAGGGCGAGGAAGCCGAGGAGCAGCAGCGGCAGGCCGAAGAACGCCGGGATCAACGCCGTCGGGCTCTCCCGGCCGGTGCCGAAATACCCGCCAAGGCCGAGAGCGATCAGCACGAGGCCGAGTCCGATTGTAATCTTTGCCATTGACCTACGCTCCTCTTCTAGAGGTACTGAGGTTCGCATGGCTGCTTGCCAGGCAGCCCAAACACACGTCAGCTATCTTACCCGGCCCAATGCCGGGGGCGGCGAGTGAAGCGGCTGTCCTGCTGGGCGAGATGCTCGCCGTGGACTGGGAGGACGGGTAGGCCGTCATCCGGCTATCGTTGGGTCGTGAAACGCCGCCGGCTCCCCATCCCACGCATGGGCAGAATCTATAGCAATGGAGTAGGGGAGCGAGCTGCGGCGTCCACGTCCGCGGTCTCGCCCGATGTGCCGATGCCTAACGATCGAGTGCAACGGACGACCACCCCTGTTCGAACAAAGCCGCTCGCGAGGACGCGGTGGCTCGCCCCCACGCTTACTCGCCCTCTTGCGCGGCTGGGGCGGCAGGCGGTTCCATTTGTTGTCGCCACGTCGGTTGCGGGATGAGGACGCGGCGGCCGAGCTGAATTGAGCTGATCTGGCCGGCGTAGACGGTATCTCGCCCGTCGGCGGGCTGTGGCTTGTCGAGCCCAATCGTCTCGATTACTGATTTAGCGGCGTCCGGCGAGACGTTTTCCAGCTCGATGATGAAGATGCTGTGGCCCGTCGGGGGCATCAGCCCGTCGAGCTGACGCACCATCGTCTCGATCTCGGCGAAGCTCGCGGCTGTGCACGCAATCACCAGGCTGGTGCCGGCGGGAATGTGGCAGAGAATCCGGCGCGTGATCTTGACGCTACACTTCCCAAGGGGGCACTGTTCAAGCTGCAACGACTGGAATCGTCCGAACCTGAGAAGCCTCTTGGGGGTTCTTCGCCGCGCGCTCGGCACGCTTCACAATCTCGGCGGGAAAGTAGCAATGACCACAACGATCGCATTTGCCGATGACAACGCCGTCCAGCAGCACCAGTCCACCGCGCACATGGATAGGCTCAGCCTTGGCAACGATGGGCTGGACGGTACCCGTACAAAAATCGCATCGATGCGGCTGATATTCGCTCATGTGTCAACTTCGTAGCAAGTGATAATGAGCAACTGCTCGGCGGTCTCGAACCGGAAGACGACGGCCAGCTCTGAGGTCAGGTCTGTCGGCTTGCCCACAACAGTATATCGCGGTCCCGGCTGCTGCGGCGTATTCTCCTTCTCAATCCGGACAATCGTCCCGGTAAGGACAGCTGATTCAGCGTCAATTGCCAGCAGACCGTCCG
This sequence comes from Planctomycetota bacterium, assembly GCA_022568135.1. GTDB lineage: Bacteria > Planctomycetota > Phycisphaerae > Phycisphaerales > SM1A02 > JADFFQ01. The sequence continues at coordinate 90,705 of JADFFQ010000002.1, forward strand.
CAGCCAGTTCGCGGACAGCGTGATGGCTGAGGCGATGTCGGCCCTCCCGCACGGCGTCCCGGATCTGCTGGAGCGGCGTCTCGGTCACCCTTCTTCGCTCTCGCGCAGGCGGGCGAGGACGGAGAGATCTTCCAGCGTGGTGGTGTCCTGTTTCGTATCGGTGCCGGCGGCGATGTCGCGCAAAAGCCTGCGCATGATCTTGCCCGAGCGCGTCTTCGGTAGGGCATCGGTGAAGCGGATCAGGTCGGGCCGAGCGATCGCGCCGATTTCCTTGCCCACATGATGGAAAAGCTCATCGCGCAGCGCCGGGCTGGGACTGTGGCCCTGATCAAGTGTAACAAACGCAGCGATGGCGGTGCCCTTGATCTCGTGGGGCATGCCGACCACCGCGGCCTCCACCACCGCCGGGTGGCTGACCAGAGCAGACTCAACCTCCATCGTGCCGAGGCGATGGCCGGCAACGTTGATCACATCATCGATCCGGCCCATGATCCAAAAGTAGCCGCGCTCATCACGTCGAGCCCCGTCGCCGGTCAAATAGGCGCCGGGAATCCGCGAGAAATACGTGTCGATGAACCGCTGGCGGTCGCCGTAGATTCCCCGCAGCATACCCGGCCAGGGCGTGCGAATGACCAGGAGCCCGCCGACATTGGCCGGCTGCTCTTCGCCCTGCTCATTGACCACCGCAGCGTCGATACCAAAGAACGGCAGCGTGCAACTTCCGGGGACGGCCGGCGTCGCCCCGGGCATCGGCATGATCAACTGCCCGCCGGTTTCCGTCTGCCACCACGTATCGACTATCGGGCAGCGCTCGGAGCCGATGACGCGGCGGTACCACATCCACGCTTCGGGGTTGATCGGCTCACCCACCGTGCCCAGCAGTTTCAGACTGGATAGATCGTGCTTGCGGGGGTGCTCATCGCCCCATTTCATAAAGGCGCGAATCGCCGTCGGGGCGGTATAGAACTGCGTGATCTTGTGCCGCTCGACAATGTCCCAGAAGCGATCTTCGGCTGGGAAGTTCGGCGCACCCTCATACATGAAGCTCGGCACGCGGGTCGGCAGGATCCCATAGACAATGTAACTGTGCCCGGTGACCCAGCCGATGTCAGCGGTGCACCAGTAGACCTGCCCGCGGTCCGGCACGAGGTTGAAAACATACTTGCTCGTGAGGTAGGTGTAGACCATGTACCCGCCGGTGGTGTGCACGATGCCCTTGGGCTTGCCGGTCGAGCCGGAGGTGTAGAGCAAGAAGAGCATGTCCTCGCTGTCCATCGCTTCGCAGGGGCAGTCATCGGACGCCACGGCCGTCAGCTCGTGCCACCATTGGTCGCGGCCTTCGTGCCAGGCGATGTCATTGCCACACCGCTTGAGAACGATCACCGTCTCGATGAGTCCGGTCATGCCGGCCGCGGCATCGACGTTAGCTTTGAGCGGCACGATCTTGCCTCGCCGCCAACCGCCATCGGCCGTGACGATGACCCGGCTCTTGGCGTCCTGAACCCGGTCAACGATCGCCTGGCTGGAGAACCCGCCAAAGATCACCGAATGAACGGCCCCGATGCGGGCACAGGCGAGCATGGCGATCGCTAACTGGGGCACCATGCCCATGTACAACGTAACCACATCGCCCTTCCGCACGCCGACCTTCTTGAGCACGTTCGCAAACCTGCTCACCTCGCGCAGCAGGTCGTTGTAAGTGAGCCTGCGAATCTCAGGGAAGGCTTGAGACTTGTCCGCCTGCGGCCCAGAGGCTTGGGGGGCAGAGGTGGGTTCACCTTCCCAGATGATCGCCACCTGGTCGCCGAAGCCGTTGTTGACCTGCCGATCAACACAGTTGTGGCAGATATTCGTCTTGCCGCCGAGAAACCATTTCGCATCCGGCTCCTTCCATTGGAGCACCTTGGTCCATTTCTCGAACCAGTCAAGCTCCTGGGCAAACTCGGCCCAGAAGCCTTCCGGGTCCTTGATCGAGCGGGCGTACATCTCGCGATATTGCTGCATCGAGGAGATATACGCCCCGCCGATGGATTCGCTGAACCCCCCCGGCGGCTCAAACACCCGCTCCTCGTGAAGGACCGACTCGATACTGCTCGTGTCTCCAATCCTCTCGGACATGGCGAGACCTCTCCAAGCGTAAGGAAAACGATCACTGTAACGGATCCGCAACGCCGACCAAAAGCAAATCCGCCGATTCCGGAGCCCCATCTCAGACTCAGGACAAGCGAGAACCGCACCGGTCACAGCGCGATGGTCGCAAGGTCCCCGGGGGGGATCATGCTCGACCAATCGGGCGACGTCCGTGCAACATCCCACCGACCGACACGCATGGCGTCGTTGCCAAAATCTAACACATCAGTCCGTCCGTAGGTGGTGAGAAGGCGATGCAGATCGGACGACAAGCCTTGCGATGACAGCAAATACGCCCCTCTTGGCCGACAGACACGACAATACCCAAGGAGCTGACCAACATCGACCAGCGAGATGGGCTTTGCTTTCAGCTCAACGAAGACGAGTGTGGTCTGCCGCCTTTTCTGTACCGCAGCGACAACATCGACTCTGACTTCCCAGGCGCTCGATTCTGCGAAGCATGGTGCTAACCCCACATCGTTCAATGCGTAACGAAGTTGTTTCCGATCAGTCTTCGGCAGGATAATTACCGTCGCCCGGGGGTGTTTCTCCTTAAGAAAGCCACTGAGCCAACGACGACAAGGCTCAAGCAGCTTGTCTTCCTCGCGCTTGGCCATCACTCAGAGACTTCGATTATACTCTGCCAAAAGTTCTAAGAGACGTTGCTTGTGCGAAAAGCCAAACCCTACCGTCTCATAGTCTTCAGCATAGACGCGAACCCGGTGTTCCTTCTTTGATCCCCGTTTCTTTGCTGTACCAGCGAGCAATTTCGCGTCGATGTCAATCTTCTTGAAAACCTTGACGAGCTGCTTGGCAAATGTGCTATTACCGTGCACCACAGGAAACGCAATTCGCACGCGCTTGCCTTGGTCACGATCTGCGTAGCTCGGGGTGACAGCCACATCACCGAAGCCGCGCAGGAATTCTTCATGCAGCGATACCGGCAGGGCGAAGAATGACTTTGGCAACTGGAAGTTGGATCGATCGGTCCCGTTGGAGCAAAGTAACTTCAAATCGCGCCAAGCAATCGTAGGTTTGACAAACACAGCCGTCAGCGTGGTTGTGCCCTTCTTGATTGGGGCTACGTCTACATTTGCATCTAGCAAGTCATTGATTCGACGACGGACAACGTTCAGTGCCCGCTCGTTTGCCAGATCGAGATCCAAGTCGAACTTCAGACCGGGCGGAAGTGTGGGGGACCTTTTCCTGATGTCGAGGGTGATCACCAAACGCCGGGTGTCGTCCCGCTCAATAAGCTGGCCGCGTCCAAACAGCATCCCCAGCAGGTACGCGACGTCTGTGTCCACGTAATCATCACCGGCAAGGACCCCACCCTGCCCGCTCATGCGGTATCCTCGGGCTTGCGAAAGATCAGAATGAATTCATGAATCTTGTTGATTCGGAACACCGAAGGGTAGCCGAGAGGGCGCAGGTTGTTGTACTCGTGCCCCCGATCCCAGATGATCACGTCGTCGTAGACAAAACCAAGTTCGACCATCCGGTTCGCAAAATCGCTGTGGAAGGGGAAAAACCGGTTCTTCTTGCGCAAATCCATAAGCACCACGACACAGTATGCCCCGGGGCGAAGTACCTCGAGTACCTGCTCAAACACGGTCGCGAGCGCGTCATGGAAAGCTTGATAGTCAGCGATTGTGGCCAGATCCTCATCCAAGTTCCCGTAGTGACGAATCTCCTTGTAGTCAGCGGTACGTCGCTGGGTCAGAATATCCCAATAGGGCGGGCTCGTCATGCACAGATCAATTGATCTTGCGGGAACATGGGCCGAAAGCATCCGAGCGTCCACCTGATGTATTTCGTAGGACCGCGCCGACTTGCTAAACAGGTCGGGCTCGTCGAGGCGCCGCTTCGCAAGATCGACGTACGATTCGTTTATCTCCAGGCCCAGACCGACCTTGCCGAGGCTCCTGGCCGCAAGCAGTGTCGAGCCTGATCCCATAAACGGGTCCAGCACTCTGTGTTTCCCCCGTCGCCGGAGGAACATGGCCATGAGGCGTTCGCAGAGCATGGTGGGAAACATCGCTGGGTGGCTTATTGCCGCCTCCTCCGCGGTTTTGCGAATGTCAGACCAGAGGCTCAGCGAATAGCGGAGCCATTCTTCCCCCGAAAGATCGTTGCATCGACGTGTCGATCTCTTCGTAGTGGGCCGTGGCGCAGTCTCAGGCATTGTCCCCTGCGTTGCAGCCCCAAGCCCCTCAAGCACTCCGTGCTCGACCTTCACGGCGAAGCGATCGCGCTGAGTGCGAGAGAAAACGAGGTGATCCCCGTCGGCGACACCGTGCTGGCGGAAGAACTTTTTCCAACCACGCCAGCGAAAGATACCTTTGGCGGCATCGATCTCCGTCTCGATTGCGCCAAAATTATCGAGTTCAAGCGTACAGGGTTGAGCATCGGTTTCATCGAGGCGGTCACCACGAATGGCCGACTTTGGGAAGAACCACAGATACTCCCTGATGTACACGTGGCCGTTTCGCAGATTCCCACCGGTGATGGGCACCTTGATCGTGGAGCTGCGCTGCGGTGTCTTTGTCGTCGAACTCATGATGCTGTACGTTTGCGCATCGCCGGTAACCGTATCGTGGTGTGGTAAGACTATCAAACCGACTGCCGCACATCAACCTGCCGGCTGTTCAACGCTAACTCCATAGTAAACGTGATACCGCCCAGCACCAGGTCGCAACATGCAGATTGGCCACACCATCAGCGACGGCGTTTACTGCGGCGGGGGTGTTTGGAGGCTTTGCGCTTGCCTTTGGCGCGGTCGGGGCGCTGCTTCGACGCAGCTCGCTCAACTTGCTGGGGCAGTAGGGTGAGTTGCAGGTCGAGGTGCCGGGAGGCGAGATCGACGCGCAGAATCTGGACGGTGACGATGTCGCCGATGCCCAGTGACGCACCGCTGCGCTGGGCGACGATTCGGCCGGTCCTCTCGTCGGCGGTCCACCGATCGGCACGGCCAGCGGATTGCGGCATGTCCTGCATCCGGACCATCCCCTCGACGAGGAACCGCTCGATCGAAACGAACAGCCCATTGCTGGTAATGCCCGTCACGACGCCGGGGAACTCATCGCCGAGGTGATGCTCGGCGAGGAACTGCATCACCAGGAAGTCGCGCAGCTCGCGTTCCGCCGCGTTGGCTTCGATCTCGGTCTCACTACAGTGCCGGCCAAGCTGGATCAACTGGGCCTCGTCAGCCACGCGATCGTCATCGGCGAGTCGCTTGCCAAGCTCACTGCGCCTTCGCCCGCCGGGAATGGTTCTCCCGTTGTCGGTCGCGTCCAGATAGGCCTCGATGGCGCGATGCACCGACAGATCGGGATACCGGCGGATGGGGCTGGTGAAGTGGGCGTAGTGGTCTGAGGCCAGCGCAAAGTGGCCGATCATCGCCGGGCTGTACGATGCCTTGGCGAGGGTTCGCAGGACTGCGAGATGGATAGCCCGCGCCGCGGGGGTGTCGCGGGTTGCATCGAGCAGGCGCTGGAGATCGCGTCTCGTCGGCTCATCGGGAAGGCCCAGGCCCGCCCCCCGCGCGTACATGCGCAGCTCCTCGATGTCGCCGGGAACGGGATCAGGGTGGATGCGCCGCAGGATCGGCACATCCAGGGCATCGAACGTGCGCGCGACCGCTTCATTCGCCTCGACCATGAACATCTCGATGATTGTGTGGGTGAACGCGCCATCCTCGGGCACCGCGTCGATCACATGCCCGGCCTCGTCGAAGACCAGCTCCACCTCCGGAAGATCGAGCACGATCATGCCGTCGCTCAACCGACGTTTTCGAAGAATGCGGGCCAGCGTATCACTTCGCCGAAGGCTGTCGATCAACTCATCGCTGTAGCGAGGCTCAGTGCGGCTGTGCTTGCGGGCTTGGTCACGCTCACCGTCGATCAAGGCCTGCGCCTCGAGGTAGGTCAGCCGCTTCCTGGACGTGATGATCGTCCAGGCCAGACGCTGATGCAGGACCTTGCCCCGGCCGTCGAAGGTGATGAACACCGACTTGGTGAATCGCCCAACACCTTCCTGGAGCGAACACACCCCGTTGGAGAGGGCCTCGGGCAGCATGGGGATGACCAGTCGGGGCAGATAGATGCTGTTGCCGCGCTCCTTTGCTTCCTCGTCGATGGCAGTACCGGGGCGGACGAAATGCGCCACGTCGGCAATGTGCACGCCGAGCGTCCACTCGTCTTGCTGGGCGTCGTAGGTAATGGAGATCGCGTCGTCGAAATCCTTCGCATCCGGCGGATCAATGGTGAACGTGAACGTGTTGGTGAGGTCTTCGCGTTCGGGCCGCCGGCCGTTCATCCGGGCATCGAAGGCTCGGGCTGCCGATGCGGCCTGATCGATGGCCGATGCGGGAAACTCGGTCCGGAGACCGTGGGCCACGATGACCGCCTCGGTCTCGACGTCAGGCCGGCCGGCCTCGCCAAGCACCCGTACAATGACGCCTTCAGAGACGTAATGCTCCTGCGGGTAGTGCAGCAGCTCGATCACCACCTTGTCGCCGGCGGTGGCGTTCTTCGCGTGCGGGTCGCGGATCAGCACCGGCTGGTGGAGTGATCGGCCGTCGGGCTCGACGAACCATTGCCCGCCACGGTGAAACAACGCCCCGACAAAGTGATCTCGTCCTCGCTGGACCACCTCGATGATCTGCCCGATGTAGGGGCTGCGGCCGGCGCGGCTCTTGCCGCGCCAGGCCTGTCGGATCACCTTGGCCCGCACCCGATCACCCGAGATAGCGTCGCGTGCCCTGCCCACAGGGATAAACAGATCGCCGTCGCGGTACGAATCGTCGGGGACCACAAATCCGAACCCTCTGGCGTTGAGTCGAAAGCTGCCGATCACTTCGTCCTGATAACTCGGCAGTTGAATGAGCCCATCACGATCGCTCTCGATGCGGCGCAGCTCGACGAGCTGCTCGATCGCCGCATGGAACGCGGTCTGATCCTTCGGCTGCGTTTGCAAGTCGCGCGCCATCTGCTTGACCGTGGATGGCCGATAGTTTGTGTGGGCCAGGTGTTCGAGAATACGACTGGTGAAGCGCAGTGGCATGTGGCAATAGGCTCTTAGGTACGCCGGTCAGGCACGACGGTAGGTTGGGGCGTTAAACGAGGCAAACCTGGACGGTCGCGCGGGCTCAAAAGTGCTTCGATTTGCAGATTCAGTCGTGCATTCGGCCGGGAATGTGGCAAGGTTCAAGAGGGTTTTTCAGGGCCATGGCACAGCGCCATGGGGAAACCTCGATCCTTGCAACATGGAGAACACGAAAAAGATGAAGAAGATGCAATTACACTTGCGGGTGTTGGTGATCCTGGCGGTGGGGGCAACGGCCATCGTCATCACGATGGGCGCCGCCGGCCGCTCAACGGTCGCCCACCAGTACTTCGTGCAGGGCCGGCCGGCTACCGAGCTCTTCATCCTGCCCGGCGGTAATCCCAAGTTCGATAGCTCCATCGCGCGGCTCGACACGCGAACGGGCGCCGTCTATCGGTTCCGCGGCAATGTCGACAACTCGAGCGTGCGGAACACCTGGGAGCTGCGCGTCGGGCCGGTCAAGCTGGCAACCTCCGGCCTGCTGGAGATTCAACAGGTGAGGCCGGAGAAGGTCGCCAACCAGCACGATCCCACGCCGAGGCCGCTGGAGACGTTCCTCGTGGACATCGTCACTGGTGACACCTGGATTCTTCGACGCCGCGCCAGCACCAACGCCACGTGGGATCCGGTGGAGATTTACCGGTAAGGGGCTCTCGGCTGTCGGCTTTTGGCAGACCGGCGGCTCTCCTTCAATCAGTGTCTTTGCTCTGCGAACCGCCGGAGGTTTGCGACGAGCTCGACGAGTCGCTTGACTTCGCCTTGGACTTGGCAGCCTTATCATCCTTCTTGGTCGTCTTGCCCTGAGCTGCCTTCTTCTCAGCCTCGGCCGCCTTCTTGTAGGAATCACTTCGATAGTCGGTTTCGTGGAAGCCGCTGCCTTTGAAGATGACGCCGGCCCCGGTGCCGATGAGGCGTTTGAGCCTGGGCTGCTCGCACTTGGGGCACTTGCGCTTGACCCGGTCGGTCATGGATTGGAACAGTTCGAACTCATGACTGCAAGCATCACAAACATAATCATACGTGGGCATTGTCACTCCCCCTCATGGTGGGGCGCGGCGACGGCAACCTTGGCCGGGCGGAGCACCTGATCGCCCATTGCGTAACCCGGCTGAAGGACGGAGACAATATGGTTGGGCGTCATGCCCTCGGCCGGCTGCCGCATCACCGCTTCGTGTCGGTTCGGGTCGAACTCGTCGCCGACCACCGGCTCGATCCGCTGCACTCCCTGACTCTCTAATGCCTTGACCAGCTCGCACTGTGTGATCCGTACGCCGCCGAGAAGCTGCTCGACGGTGGTTTGCTCGGCGTCTTGATCCAGCGCCAGGTCGAGATGATCGAGCACACCGAGCATCGACCTGACCACCCGGGCGGCACCGGTTTCAGCGGCGCGGTGTTCATTCTCGACCGCCCGGCGTTGGAAATTGACAAAATCCGCCAACGCACGCTGCCGAGCAGCGATTGCGTCCTCGAGCTCGGCTTGGAGCCGCTCCAACAAAGCCGAGGGGTCTTGGGGAGCCTCGACCTCCTCGGCGGCTGCCTCCTGGGCCACCTCCGGTGTACCCTCCGCCGGCGCCCGCTCTGTTGTGCTGGCGTTGGTAACGCGTCCGGGCGTCTTCGGTTGATGAGCATTGCGCTTCGGCATCTGTAGTGCATCGCCTCCGCAGGACTAGGTTCCGGCCACCGCGTCCTTGATTTTGGTCCACATCGATGGGCTCCCCGCGCCGACGTCTAGTTTCTCCGTCTTGGCGTACTCCCGCAGCAGGTTCTTCTGACCGTCGCTGAGCTTTCTGGGAACAACCAGTTGCACCACCACCACCAGGTCGCCCCGCTTGGGGGAGCGCAAGTTGGGAAGCCCGCGCTGGGGGAGACGAAACAACGCGCCGTGCTGGGTGCCCGGCGGAACGCTCAGCGACGCCGGCCCATCGAGCGATGGAATATCCACCTCCGCGCCCAAGGCCGCTTGTGTGAACGCAATGGGCACCGCCACCAGCAGATGGTCGCCGTCGCGCTCAAACTGCTGATGCTGGCGTACTCGCACCACCACTTGAAGATCACCACGAATGCCCCGGCCGCTGGGGCTGTCCTCCGCCAAGGGCGGCTCACCTTCGCCGACCACGCGCACAGCCTGTCGGGCGTGGATGCCCGGCGGAATCTTCACCCTCAGCTTCCGCTTGATCGATACCCGCCCGGAGCCGTAGCAATCGGGACATTTCTCGGCGATGATGGTGCCTCGGCCTTGACATTGCCGGCAAGTGGTCACCATGCGGAACATGCCGCCAAAGCCGGCCTGGACCACCTGGCCGCTTCCGGCGCAGGTGGGACACGCTTGTGGCTTGGTGCCGGGTTTGGCCCCCTCGCCCCCGCAGGCCTTACAGACGTCCAGCCGCTTGAACTCTACATCGCGACTGGTGCCAGCGAGCACCTCGTCCAAGGTCACTTCAACCTCAGTCTCCAGATCGTAGCCGCGAGGGACGCCGCCGCGCCTCCGGCCGCGACCGCCGGTCCCGATGCCCCCGAAGATCTCCTCGAACATCGAGAAGATGTCTTGGGCGTTCATCGAGCTGAAATCGTGGCCTGGGGTGGATCGCAACCCGCTGTGGCCATAGCGATCGTAAATCGTGCGGCGCTCGGGGTCGCAGAGCACCTCGTAGGATTCCGCGCACTCCTTGAACTTCGCCTCCGCCTCGGGATCGCCCGGGTTGCGATCGGGATGGTACTTCATCGCCAGCCGCCGATAGGCGCGCTTGACCTCATTATCCGAGGCATTGCTCGGCACGCCAAGGATCTCGTAGTAGTCGCGCGTCGTGGGCATGAGCAGGGTTCAGGAGTCAGGAGTCGGAATGTCCGCATGATTCTTGACACGCGGATGACCGATCTCTACCTGCACCCTCAACGGGCTGTACGAGGCGCCTCCCCAAAGCATCAAGGACCGAGTGTGAGGATTGACACGGTCGCCACCACCCACAACGCCTCGGTCCTCGGCCCTCCGGCACGGATACCGGATCAGCATACAGCCTCTTCGACCGGATCCTCATCGTCCTTGAGTTCCGTGACGATCACATCAGTGGTCAACATCAGCCCGGCAACCGACGCGGCACTCTGAAGCGCGGTGCGAGCGACCAGGGCCGGGTCGATGATGCCGGAAGTCACCAGGTTCTCATACTCGCCGGTCTCGGCGTTGAAGCCGAAGCCGCCGGTACCCTCTTTGATCTTTTCGACGACAATATCACCGTCGAAGCCGGCGTTGGTTGCGATCTGCCAGGTCGGGGCCTCCAGGACCCCGGCGACGATGTCGAAGCCGAGCTTCTCATCGCCACGAGCCTTTCGGCGGGCGTCCTGCACGGCGCTGATTGTGCGCAGGAAGACCACCCCTCCACCGGGAACGTAGCCTTCCTTCGCGGCCGATCTCGTGGCGTTGAGCGCATCCTCGACGCGATCCTTGCGTTCCTTCATCTCGATCTCGGTGGCGGCGCCCACATTGATCACCGCCACTCCGCTGATCAGCTTCGCCAGCCGTTCCTGGAGCTTTTCACGGTCGTAGTCACTGGTGGACTTATCGTACTGCGCGCGAATCTGATTCGCCCGGGCTTCGATGTCCTTCTTCTTTCCGGCACCTTGGATGATCGTCGTGTCGTCTTTGGTCACGGTGACCTTCTGTGCCCGTCCCAGTTCGGACAGCTCGATGTCCTCCAGGTTACGGCCAATGTCTTCGGAGAAGAAGGCGCCGCCGGTCAGCGTCGCGATGTCGCCGAGCAGCGCCTTGCGCCGATCGCCGAACCCGGGCGCTTTGACGGCACAGACCTGGATCACGCCGCGGAGGCGATTGACCACCAGCGCCGCCAGGGCCTCGCTCTCGACGTCCTCGGAAATGATCAGGATGGGTTTGCCGGAGGTCGCCACCTTGTTGAGCAGCGGCAGGAAGTCCGCCAGGTTGGAGATCTTCTTCTCGTGAATGAGGATGTTGACATCCTCCAGGACACACTCGGCCTTCTTGGGGTCTGTCATGAAGTAGGGGCTGAGGTACCCCTTATCGAAGGCCATGCCTTCGACGTAGTCGAGCGTGATTTCGGTGGTCTTGCCTTCCTCGACCTCGACGACACCCTCAGGGCCGACCCTGTCAATGGCGTCGGCGATGAACTTGCCAATCTCGACGTCGTTGTTTGCGGATACCGTGGCGACCTTGTGCAGATCGTCGCGGCCTGCACACTTGGTGGCCAGGTCGTTGATGGTATCACTGACGACCCGAACCGCGTCGTTGATGCCGCGCTGCACGGCCACCGCGTTGGCGCCGGAGATGACATATCGCAGGCCCTGTCGATAAATCGCCCTGGCCAGGACAACCGCGGTCGTCGTGCCGTCGCCCGCCTCGTCGGCGACCTTCTTGGCGACCTCATTCACCATTTTGGCCCCGACATTCTCAAAGGGCTGAGGCAGCTCGATCTCCTTGGCGACGTTGACGCCGTCTTTGGTGACCGTGGGGCCGCCGAACGACTTCTGCACGACCACATGTCGGCCGGTCGGACCCATGGTCAGGCCGACGGCTCGCGCAATCTGTTGCACCCCCTGCTCGAAGTCCTGGCGGGCCGACGTGTCGAATTTCATTTGTTTGGTAGACATGGTTGTTGAACCTCAGCACGTTTAGCCGTCGCTCCAAGAGCGACGCGCGGGTCTGCGACCCACGGCTAAACAGGACCATTTACTTTTCGATCACGCCCAGCAATTCGCTTTCCCGCATGATCATGTGGGTGACATTCTTGATCTCGATCTCGGTCCCGGCGTACTTGCCGAAAACGACGGTGTCGCCCTTCCGCACGGAAGGCTTGACCCGTTCGCCGTTGTCCAGCAACTTGCCCGGCCCGACTGCGACTACCTTGCCTTGGATGGGCTTCTCCTTGGCTGACTCGGGCAGGTAGATCCCGGACTCGGTCTTCTTGTCCGGGTCAGAAGGCTTGATCAGAACTCGATCTTCAAGAGGTTTGACGGACATTGTCGGTTGTCTCCGATGATTGACGATTGCTGAAACCACAGATCTGACAAAGGTAGAGATTCGCTGGGCGGTCTGCGGTGACTATTTCCTTCTGAATGCGACCGGTTGCCGCATACCGTGGACCGGCCGCGACCAGCTTCCTGTGCGAGGCATCGACCGTGAGATTCAGACCTTCCAATGAGCGTGCACCGAGGAGTCCGAGATCACCTTCCTCAGCGAATACAACCTCGTCAACGGTGTAGGCGTCTCCTACCCCAATGAACACAAAACCGACACTGCGCGTGATCTCCTCTCCGTTGGCCAAAACGAACTTCAAGTCCTTCTTTTCGCGCTTGACGCCGAGACCTTCAAGAACGTTGCTCCGAATCCAGGTGGAGTCGCTGCCTGTATCAACCAGGAGTTGTTTCACGGCCACAGATTTCTGGCGCTGGAGATCCGAGACGGTACAAGCTGTGTGGAAGGTTCCCATAATCACATATTACTCAGAGCTTGGGCCAAAGACGATTCGCGATACTTGGTCACGCGCTGCGCTTGGCGATCAGCTGCCGCACGGCCGGCACCAGCTCGACCGGCACTTCCATGACCGTCTGGGTCCGGTCCTCAAACGAGGCCTCATCTTCGGCGACCGCCTCCTCTTGGGTCTGGTCCTCGTAGTGCTGGAGCGTTCGACGGACCCGCTCTTCGTCCCAACCTTCAGGAAATCGGCTCCGTTTCATAACGTTTCGTGACGTTCAGTTCTCCGCTTTGAGCCTTCAGCTTTTGATGTTTCGACCTTCTTTTGATGTTCTGGCTTTCTTTAGAAGTCCATGCCGCCCATGCCGCCCATGCCGCCCATGCCACCCATGCCAGGAGGAGGGCCGCCGGGCGGCATCGACGCTTCGTCTTCGTCTTTGGGCGCTTCGGTGACGACGCAATCGGTGGTCAGCAAGAGCCCGGCCACGGAGGCGGCGTTCTGCAACGCCGTACGATCGACCTTGGCGGGTGTCACCACACCGTCAGCGATCATGTCGCTGTACTTCAAAGTAAGTGCGTTGAAGCCCATGTTTCCCTTGAGCTCGGTCACCTTGGCGACCACGACGCTTCCTTTTTCACCGGCGTTGTCGGCGATGGCTTTGGTCGGGATGGAAAGAGCCGAATCGACGATATCCACGCCGAACTTCTCATCACCCTTGAGCTGCTTTCGGACCCTCGTCAGACACGCACTGGCCCGAATAAAGCTGACCCCGCCGCCGGGAACAATGCCTTCCTCGACTGCGGCTCGTGTGGCGTGAAGAGCGTCCTCGACGCGGGCCTTCCTTTCCTTGAGTTCCAATTCGCTGGCGGCGCCGACGTTGATTTGAGCCACGCCCCCGGCCAGCTTGGCCAGACGTTCCTGCAACTTCTCGCGATCGTAGTCCGAATCGGTGGTCTCGATCTCCTTGCGGATCTGGGCGATGCGAGCCTGAATATCTTTCGTCGCTCCGGCACCTTCGATCATGGTGCAGGTATCGGAGGTGAGATCGACCTTCTTAGCCTGGCCGAGCTGTTTGAGCGTGACCTTATCCAGCTCGATGCCCAGGTCTTTCATAATCGGTTCGGCCCCAGTGAGCACGGCGATGTCCTGGAGCATGGCGTTGCGGCGATCACCGTAGCCGGGGGCTTTGACCGCGGCCACCTGGAGCACGCCGCGAAGCTTGTTGATCACCAGCGTACTGAGCGCCTCGCCGCTTACGTCTTCGGCGATGATCAGAAGCGCCTTCTTGGCGCCCATCACTTTCTCCAGGAACGGCACGAGCTTGGTCACCGAATCGATCTTGTCCTCGTGAATGAGGATCAGCGGCTTATTCAGCTCGACGGTCATCTCGTCGGGGTTGGTGACGAAGTTGGGGCTGAGATACCCGCGGTCGAACTGCATGCCTTCGACGACATCCACGTAGGTCTCCAGGCCCTTGCCCTCTTCGACGGTAATGACGCCGTCCTGGCCGACCTTGTCGAATGCATCGGCCATAATCTTGCCGATGGCTGGGTCGTTGTTGGCGGATATCGTGGCCACGGCGGCAATCTTGTCCATGTTGTTGGCCACGGGCCTGGCCATGGACTTGATCTCGGCGATGACTGCGTCGATGGCTTTGTGCATCCCGCGGACCAGCGCGTTGGCTTCCACGCCGGAAGCAACCTGCTTCAGCCCGGCATTGAACAGCGCCTCGGCGAACACGGTGGCGGTGGTGGTTCCGTCGCCGGCGTCCTGGGAAGTCTTGGAAGCCGCTTCCTTAACCAACTGAGCCCCCATGTTCTCGACCTTGTTGCGGAACTCGAGTTCTTCGGCCACGGTCACGCCGTCCTTGGTAACGGTCGGCGCGCCCCACGACTTGTCGAGCACCGCATTTCGACCGCGGGGGCCGAGGGTGGACCTCACGGCAGTCGAAAGCTTCTGAACACCGCTGAGCAACCCCTTGCGAGCATCAGTATCGAAGGCCAGTTCCTTCACAGCCATGTGGCTTGTCTCCTGGAAGTGATGATCAAGTCTTTCGATCGATCGCGGGACGATATCTGCTCGACGCAGACCCCGGGGCGCATCGCACCGCCCGGCACCCGCACCCAGAGCATTCCCTTTCAAAGAGTGCGCCAGTGCCTGCGGTAAGCCCTACCCCGCCTAACCGAAGCGATATCAACGATTTCAGGCCAAGGCAGGCCACTCGGGCCCCCACGGGTAGCTGACACGGTCAACCGGCCTTGGCACTGCGGCTGCCAAGCTGGCAGACTACAGGCCGCCGAGGCGAGAACCATATCACAGGCCGTTGGGCTCAACGGGGCCCAGAATCTGATCCAGCGACGGCGGCGGACGGCGCAGCGAACGGCGAATCCACCACGCGTTGACCACCAGGTAGAACAGACCGATCAGCAGCATGAAGGCGCTGATCGCGGTAATCACCGTGCCGACGGTGAGCAAGCCCCCGCCAGGGCCGGTCAACTCCGACGTGAGCTGAATCACCTGCCCCAGGGCGATGCCCACGATTGCGGCGACCATCGCGTGGATACTTTGGCGTCCTCCGCGGGCGGTGCGATACGCTCGACTGCGAAGGCCAATGACGCCCAGTACGCCGTGCAGGCCGAGCAACCCCACGATCGCGGCCGCGGCCATGGCCAGCCACAGCGCATCCGCCACCCAGCGTAGGCCGGCGGAGCGCTCCCAGGCGACCGCGGCGATCACCAAGATCGCCCAGCTCGCCAAACCACAACCCAGCAGCATGACATCTCGCCCGGGCGCGCCGCTGCGGACCCGTCCCTTCGGTGGCGCCATCTGCCGTACTGATAACAGCCCGCCTAACCCGACGAGCCCCGCGACGAAACCCAGCTCCACCGGCGTCCAGGTGGAAAGATTCCGGAGACCGCTTTGGTCTAACGCGTCGATCCACAGCGCTACCGGCCGGGCCGCCAAGACCAACGCCCCAACCACAAGACAGATCATCAACCACACCAGCGCGTCGCCGACCACAACCGCGTTGTGGAGCTTGGGCAGCCGGCTGGCGGCCGGATCCACTGTATGGAGGATCGCTTCCCAGATCGCCAGTCCACATTCAGGGCACAACCCATCGGCGCGAAGTCCGTAGAGGTTGTAGCCGCACCGGCGACAGTGCACCGGCGAGATCACGACGGCGTTGGAAAGGCTGTCCGGCGCCGGGAAGTCGTTCATCGCTAGAAACTCTACACCAGCCGCCTCAATCGGGCCGTCCAGCGTCGCGCCGACCGCCGTAGGGCACTGGTATACTCCCCCGCGCCTCTGCACGACCAATGGAGTTGCCCGTCATGGCAAGTGAGCCCATTGAACGCCTCCGCCGCAACATCACATCGGTCTATATGGGCAATACCGCGGCCGTTGATCGGGTCATTCTTTGCCTGCTCGCGCGGGGACACATCCTCATCGAGGACGTTCCCGGGGTCGGCAAGACGGTGCTGGCCAATGCCCTGGCCAAATCGGTCCGCTGTTCATTCACCCGCATCCAGTGCACGCCGGACCTGTTGCCTTCCGACATCATCGGCGTCAGCGTATACGACCGCGAGCAAGGCGTCTTCGAGTTCAAGCGCGGGCCCATCTTTCACAGCATCATCCTTGCCGACGAGATCAACCGCACCACGCCGCGCACGCAATCGGCGCTGCTGGAGGCGATGAACGAGGCCACGGTTTCGGTGGAAAGTCAGGTGTTTCAGTTGCCCCAGCCGTTCATGGTGGTGGCCACCCAGAATCCGTACGAGTTCGAGGGAACCTATTTCCTGCCGGAGAACCAGCTCGATCGATTCCTGATGCGGATCAACCTGGGGTACCCCGCCCCGGACGACGAATCGCGGATCATCGAGCAGCAGCCGGCCCGAACCACGCTGGCCACGCTCGAGCCGGTCATGTCGAGTGAAGAAGTGCTTCGGCTCCAAGAGCAAGTGGACGAGGTATCCATTGACCAGACGCTGGTGGACTATGTCATTGCCCTGGCTGCGGCGACGCGAGAGAACGATGACTTGCAGATCGGGATCAGCCCCCGCGGATCGCTGGCGCTGGCCCAGGCTGCCCGGGCATGCGCCATGATGCATGGCCGCGACTATTGCGTGCCCGAGGATATCGTCTCCAACGTCTTGGCGGTCTGCGCCCACCGGGTGATCAGCAAGACGTACATGCACGCCGGTGATACCGCCACCACCAAGCGCATTATCCAGCAGGTACTGGAAACGGTGCCCAGCCCGGCGTAGAACAGCCGGCAGCGATCACCGATTCCATCGAGCCCAGCGATCGGCCGTTATCACATCCAGCACCGCCTGATGTCGGCCGATACCTGATAGCTGAGACCTCCCGGCAAGGTCCTTGCGGTTATGAGCCCGATCGTCCGACCAACACCCAGACCCGGTACGCCGAGGAGCCCAGTTATGCTCGTGCGGCACGCCACCGGCGCGATCAAGTCGCTGCCCAGCACGGACGAGCCGATGGGCACGCCGATTCGGCTGGCGATCGGGGTGATTGTGGCGGTCGGCGTGGTGGCGGTGGTGTGGCTGATGGGCGTTGTGGGATTCCGGCTGGGGTTCGCCCCGCTGATTCGCGTGCCTGGACTTCTGGGTGAGCCCGGCGGAGGCCTAGTCACGGGAACCATTATGCTCATCTGGATTCCGCGGGTGATTCTCCTGGCCGGCGGGGCCCAGCCAACCTGGCTGATGCTGGGGTTTGCGGCGATCGCGATCCCTGCCGCAGGTCTCAGTGCGGTGTGGCATCGCCCAGGCGGCAGTCCACGGACATCATTAGCGGCGGTGGTGTTCACGCACGCCGGCGCGATCTGCGCCGCCCTGAACGCCCTGGCCGTGATCTGGTGGACCGCTTGCGACGCGCGCAATGCCAGGATCGCCGAGCTGCCAGATGATCCCACCGGCACAGACACATGGCTGGGAAATCTGCAGACCGTAGCCGGTCTCGATGTGCTAGCGGTTATCGCCGCCACGGTGTGGGTCGTGCTGGTGATGCGACTTTCGATTCCATTGTGGATGCGAGCGTTGGCCGCCTCGGCCAGCTACGTTGCACTGGTGGTGGCGATCGTGGCCATGTCTATGAGCAACGCTGCATTCGCTCAGATTCAAGCCGCTCGGTCGGTGGTACACCTTGACGACGGCTCCATCGATGCCCGGCTGGTGCTCGGGTTCACTCCCCGGCACGTCGCGACGCTCCGGATCGAGAACGAGATGGTGATCGTGGAACTTCGCGACCGCTCGGCCACGATGACCGTCGTGGGACGTCAATCAATCGTCGGCATGCTCCAGGAGGCGGCCCAGCGCAGCCGGGGGAACGCCCAACGTTGACATCAATCGCAGTCGAACGCTGCCCCGCATATGCATGCGGGGCTACAACTCAAGCTGTCTGTGCGCAGTATGCATTGCAGCCGCGGACGAATATCCGCGGGAAACCAGCCCGGGTCATGGGCGGCCGTAGCGCTGGATTGCCTCCACGACCGCGCGGCTTACCGCAAACGGCTGGCGAATCATCACCCAGAATGCTTCGAACACGTCGCTGCCCGCGGTGGCAAAACCGATGCTGCCCAATCCAAACAGGCGCTCCCGCAGGCGAAGAAACACGCTCGTGTGCTGGATGTTCTTCAACTGCGTTTCGAACACGTTGACTCGGAGCACCCCCATCCGCCGAATGACCCGCCGATCGGTCAACACATACACCCGGCACCACCACTCCAAACTTTGCCAGAGCAATCGCCCCGCTGCGGCGGCAACACCCAGGCTGTACGCCTGAGCCTCCGACCACGGGATCCAGCCGACGCGAATCGCCACGATCGCCAGAGCCAGTGTGAGGATGGCAATGAACATCAGGCTTCCCAGCGACGCCAGGGGAATGAACAGCAGGCTCGGGCGCAGCAGCAGGATCACGATCTCATCATCGTGGATCAGTCCCGCCGGCAACAATGCCTCCACCTGGTCCACCGTCAGCGACGTGGCTTCCGCGGCACTGAGCATTTCGTGGGCGCACCCGGTGGCTGGTCTTGCGGCCTCGACACGGCGGAGTCTCACAACGCTTCCTTCCGGAGCGTGCCTATATCCGGCAGATTGCGGTAGTAGTTGTTGTAGTCCAGCCCGTAGCCCACGACAAACACATCGGGGATGTCAAAACCCACATACTCACATGGCGTATCCAGCGCGGACTGACGCTGCTTGCGCAGCAGCACGCATGCTCGAAGCGACTTCGGCTGTCGGCTGGCCAACTTCTCGCGTATGAGCCGCAGTGTGCCGCCGGAATCCAGGATGTCATCCACGATCAGCACATGCTTGTCTTTCAAGTCGTCCGGCAGGGCGCCGATGATCTGAGGGCCCCGGCTCGTCATCGATTTGCCCGGATAGCCGGCGACGGTCACCACCTCGATTCGGATCTTCTGCGGCAGTTGTCGAATCAGGTCGGCCAAGAAGATGATGCTGCCGGTGAGGATCGGCACCAACACGATCTCGGCTTCATCCGGCAGATCGTCCAGATCGCGGGCGATCTGTGCAGAGAGCTCCTTGAGGCGATGGGCAATGCGCTGGCGCGGTATCAGCACCGTTTCGATATCCGTGAGCACGATGCGCAGTGTATAGCCGGCCGGGGCCGCATGTCATCATTCGCCGGCGTTCGAATCCGCGGCCCACCTCGCTGGGTCATCCGGCAGCGCCGGGCTCGATCAGCCAGCCCGACAGCAGTTGGGCACATCCGAGGAAGGTGGCGAACGCGACCGCGTCGGTGATCATGATGAGGAAGATGGCCGAGGCGGTTGCCGGGTCCGCGCCCAGGCGGCGCATCAGAAGCGGCACGGATGAGCCGGCCAGCGTGCCGATCCCGGTTGACAGAGCCATCGACACCGCGGCCACCACCCCCAGCCGCCAACTGACGCTGTCCATGACCGTTGACAGAAGCGTCAGGGCAATCCCCACCACAACACCCAGGAGCACGCCGGTCAACAATCCCACCGCCCCTTCGCGTAACACCAGCGGAACCACCCGGCCGGGCCGGACCTCCTCCAACACGATGCCCCGCAGAGTGACCGCCAGGGCCTGATGACCGGCGTTGCCCGCCTGGGCCGCGATCATCGGCATCAACACCGCGAGGATGGCTAACTCCCGAATCAGATTCTCAAACTGCAAGACCACAATCACGGCCACGCAGGTCGTGAACAGGTTGACCACCAACCACGGGAATCGCCCGCGAAACTTCTCGCCCATCCCCGAGTACACCGCTTCGACCGCCCCCGCCCCCACGCTCTTCTGAACGTCCTCGGTGTCCTCGGCCCGAATGATGTCGATCACGTCGTCCACGGTGACGACGCCGATCAGCCGATCGTCGAGATCAACGACGGGAAGCATGGAGTAGTCATAGCGGTCGAACTCCCTGGCCACCTGCTCACGATCGAGGTCGGTACGGACCGCCTTGACGGTCTGATTCATCAGCTCGGCGATGGGATGATCCGGGCCAGCCAACAGCAGGTCGCGCAGCCCGATGATGCCCACCAGCCGGCCGTCGTCGCGGACGACAAGCAGATGCTGCACGCCCGGCCCAATGGTTGAAGCACGGATGACCTCGGTGGCTTGGGCAACGGTCATCCGCTCGGTCAGGGCAAGGAAGTCGGTGGTCATCAGACCCCCGGCCGACTCGCGGTCATAGTCGATGAGGTCTCGAAGCTGAGCCGCCGTGGCCAGAGTCAGGGCGGCGAGGGCTTCCTGGCGGTAGGACTCGCCCATCGCCTGCAGGAGATCCGCGGCGTCGTCCGGAGCCATCAGTTCCAGGAGCCGGGTGGCATAGGCCAGGTCTTCCTCGACCAGATCCTCCATCACGCCGACTGCCAGCGGCATCTGCATTTCGGCCAGAGCGTCCGCCGCGGACTGATCGTCCATCTGCTCCAGGACTTCGGCTGCTTCCTCCTGCTGAAGTGTTTCCAGGGTGTCCGCTGCGTCCGCCGCTTCTTGTTGCTGCACCGCGTCGGCCAGCACCGACACATCGATGGAGTGCTCGAGCAGCTTGGCCACCCGCTCGTCCTGCGGCGAGGTCTCGGCCACATCCTCGATGTGGGACGCCGCCTCGGCCTCGACCGGCCGGTGTCTGGAAGGTGAGTTCAGGTCGGATTTGTCCGGCGGCTGCGGCATCACCGCGAGTGTAGCGAAGAGGCAAACATCCGTTGAGCCGCGGGTCGAAGACCCTCGCACACAACGAGGAACGCCGACACTCGTACCTACGGCCGAAAGTCCAGGTGTTCAACTTTCCCTAGGACTGCGGTGGAGATGTTGGCCAGGTGCGAGGAGACGCGTTTGTAGTGCCTCGCCAGAAGAGAATAGGCGACCGCTTCATGCGTCTCGATGCTGGCCTCGTCGCCGAGCAGTTGCTCGATGACTTGGTCGCAATCATCTCCGATGGCATCGGCCTTTGCGATTGCCTCCTTGGCCGCTTGGGCGTCGGACTCCCGGAAGGCCTTGCTCACCATGGTGAACAGTTGCTCAACCCGACTGCACACGCCCTCCAACGGTTCGTGGTAGCGGGCAACGTGGAACCCTTCCTTGTAGAACCGCCCCACCTCGAAGACGTTCTTGCAGTAGTCGCCGATGCGCTCGGCATCCTTGGCCACGCTCATCAGGGCCAGGCCCGCTGCCACATCCGAGCCCGGATTGATGGTCAGATGGCGAACGATCTTGCGGCGGATCGACCGCAGCAGTTCGTTGATTGATTTGTCCCGCTGGTAGATCGCGTCCCTCTGCTGCGAGGCGTCCGCCTTGCGGTGTAAGACTTCGCTGGCTCTGACGAACATCCACAGGGCGTGTTCGAGCATTTGCGAGAACTCCGCAAACGCTTCATCGAGCACATCGCGAGATTTGAATGCTGCGAATAGTTGCTTAAACATGGACGGCTCCGATGCGACCGACGGTTACGGCACAAACTGGACGATCAAATACCCAAGTCCCGGTATGAGAATAAACACGACGAGTATGTAAAGGAAGTAATAGCGCTTCGACATTGCGGCAAGTTCGGCATACCACCTCGCCAGGCCGATCGGAATGAAGCGAAGCGGATACCAGATCGCACAGCCGAACACGTTGAACATGACGTGGCAGATGGCGACCCCAACGGCGGCTGCGGCAGGATTGGCCGAGGCCGCCAGTAAGCCCGTGACGGTCGTTCCGAGGTTGCAGCCGAGCATGAACGGGAAAACGCGCTTTGATTCCACCGCACCCGCTCCGGCCAGAGGAATCATCAGACTCGTCGTCACCGAACTGGATTGGACGAAGATCGTCGAGATGACGCCGACAATCCCCGCCATCAGATCGTTACGAAAGAGAACTGAGCTAAACAATCCCTCGACGCGACGCAGCAGCGCACCCTTGAGGTTCTTCACCATCAGCACGAGCATGAGGAACAATAACGCCAGCCCCATCACCGCTAGGATTTTCCCTTGAGTTTGCGCACTTGACGTGAACAATCCAGCGACCCAATCGAACGCCTCAACCACCGGCTGGGTGATCGCCTTGATCGGACTGTTCGGCTCTTGCTGGGCGCTTAGCCCAAGCAAGCCCGCAGCCCACATCGAAACCTGTGTGAGCCAACCGGTCGCCCACTCGAGCGGGAAAAGGACAGCTACCGTCAAAAGGTTCACGTTGCCGTGCATCAGCGCTGCCCCGTAGGCACGCCGAAACTGATCCCGAATGCGCATCGTGAAGCCAGCCACGAAGTTGTTGGTAATGCTCGTGCCGATGTTCGCGCCCATCACGGCGAAGATCGCCGTTTCTAGGTCCATTTGGCCCGCAGCGACCAGCGTGATTATCAACGAGGTCGTAAACGATGAGCTTTGGATGATGCCGGTAACAATCACTCCTCCCATCAGGGCAACGACCGGGTTGTGCGCTTGCTCCAGTAAGTTCTTGACCCCAGGCCCGATCGACTTGAGCCCGGCGCCCATGACATTGATGGCCGCGAGAAAGAAATACAAACAAATCCCGGCATAAATGCCGTTGAGCCAAGCCGGTGTTTCGCGCGTAGATGAGGGCTGACTTAATGGGGTCGGAGATGATGGGGGCTGCGAAGCGAAGCCCTCGGGCATCTCGGTCGGCCCTCGGTGAGGCTGCGATTCGCCCAACGCGAACCGCGCAGGGTCGGCATAATACGGTCGGCCCGTCTTCTGTCTACACCGCTTCAGAGATACACGAAGAAAATAGTTCATCGCTATCCTCGTCCAGATGGAGCCGCGGCGGGCACAGGCCGGCAACGTCTTTGAAGTGATCGATTTGGCCGATCCACGCCTCGCCGACTACCGCGATATCCGTGACCGGGGGCTGCTTGGCCGGGGGACGGTCTTCCCGGGCTGTTTGTTGGCGAACAGCCGCTGATCGTCCAGCGCATGCTCTCCATGCCGGGCGTGACCAAGCCCGTGCTCGTGGTGACGAGTCGGGTGGATCGCATCGCCCGCCTTGCCCCGCCCGAGGTGCCGGTCTATGTCGCCCCGCTGGACCTGATGCGGCACGTGGCTGGGTTCACCGTCCATCGCGGTGTGCTGGCCATCGGCTATCGCTCGGCGATCGAGCGGTCGGACCTCGCCTCGGCCCTGTGCCCCGACGGCCCGCTCACCGTCCTGCTGTGCGAAAACATCACCAACATCGACAACATCGGGCTGCTATTTCGCAACGCCGCCGCGTTCGGCGTCGACGGCATATTGCTAAGCCCCCGCTGCCACGATCCACTGTATCGAAAATCCTTGCGCGTTTCGATCGGTCACGCGCTCACCGTGCCGTTCGTGCGCAGCCGCGACTGGCCGGGCGATCTCGGCCCGCTGAAGGCCCGGCACCCGACGAGTCGAGCGCGCGCGAATACTCAGCGAGCCGCCGCGTCCTCGCGAGCGGCTATTGCCGGGTTGGAGCGTTCATCCATTTCACGACTGATCGCTGCTGCCGATCGAGCGAGACCGCTGGCGGGGACGCCGCGGCTCGCTAAGATTCCCCCTGGATCACTGTGTTCACATCGTCAAGGTTCCGATGGCTCCGGGGGTCGATTCGCTCAATGTCGCGGTCGCCGCCGCCGTGTGCCTGCATCGTTTCAGCACCGCCGTACGTGTGTAAAACAGTGAAGGACGGCCGCGGCGCTTGGGCCGCCAGATGGGGAATACCAAAATGCTTAGGGTTGCAGGTGCTCTTGAAAGTAGCGGCGAATGGACTCCTCCACGACTGTCCCGCTCGCTCCGGTAAACCCATGGCCCTGTTCAGGCAGGACGATCAAGTCGTAAGGTTTGCCTGCTTGGATGAGCGCATCCACCATCTTCATGGTGTGCTTGAAGTGGCCGTCGCTGGTGCCGATGATCATGAGCAGCTTGCCCTTGAGGTTGTCCACCAAGTGGAGATTCTCGCCGTACTCGTATCCTTCCTTGTTGAGTTGTGGCAGGTCCATCCACGCCTCGTACAGATAGCTCTCCCAGGTCCCAGCGGCGTTTACGGCAACGGCAATGCCTACGTGATAGAAATCTGGGGCAACGAGTAAGGCGCGAACTGTGAAGTAACCGCCGCATGAAGTGCCGAAGATGCCCACCCGGTCCAGATCCATATAGGACCGCTTTTCCGCTAGTTGCGTGAGCGCAGCTCTGTGGTCTAGGATCTCGTGGCGGCCGATGTTCCGATAGGCTACATCCTGGAACGCTTTCCCCCGTTGGGGTGTACCCCGCCCGTCGACCACGAAAGCAATGAATCCCAACTGGGCTAGTGCTTGGCCATGCTCAGCATGGAATCCAACACCGTGAGGGTGAATGAAGCTGTGTGGTACCTCGCTGAACTGCGGGCAGCCGTAGATGACCTCGATAACCGGATATTTCTTGCTCGGGTCGAAATCGTAGGGTTTGTAGAGCACCCCGTAGAGGTCCGTCTTCCCGTCCGCGGCCTTGACCACGAACTCTTCCGGTGGTCGCCACTTCAGTTGTCTCAGCGTCTCTAGATTGGCCGTGGAAAGCGTCCGGAGCAGTGTTCCATCCGCTCGCCGCAGCTCGACCACCGGAGGCCGCGACACCGTGGAATGGGTATCCAGGAAGAACTGTTTCGAGGGGGTGAACCGTATGTCGTGGTGGCCTGGGGCTTCGGTCAGGCGCTTGAAACCTTTGCCCTCGAAGTTCACACGGTACAGGTGGGCATCGTAGGGCCGCTTCTGGTCGCCGTGGGCGGTGAAGTAAACCCAACCTTCGTTCTCGTCCACCGCCACCACCCCACCTTCCGGCGGGTTCACTACAGGGAACGGCCCTTCGGTCAATCGGACAAAGTCACCATCCCCGTCATATAGATAGAGGTGGTTCCATCCGTCTCGATCCGACATCCAGAGGAATCGCTTTTCCTGTTCCAGCTTAGTGAAGAAGAAGACCCCTCGCCCCTCCCAGAGGCAAAACGTTTTCTGCGTTTCCGTGAGAATGACCCTCGTTGAGCCCGTTGTGGGGTTGGCGGCTAAGACGTCCAACGTTTTGTTCCGGCGGTCCGTCCGCGAAAAGAGCAGCTCGGAGCCGTCGGGCCACCATCCGAGCACGGAAATGCTATGGTCCGGTTCCTGGCCGGTGTCCACACGTACCTTCCCCTTGGAGAGAATGTCGAGGATGAAGAGTTCGGTCTGAGGGATGGCTCCCCCTGCCCTGGGGGAGGGTACCCACTCCACTTCCTCCCTCGGCTTGAGCCAGTGCACGATGGGCCTCTTGTAGACCTTCCGGTAGTCCATCTTCTTGACGGCAAGTTTGGAGCTAGTCGGCGACCACCACGCCCACCTGAGGCCCCCCTCCGGCGACCACTGCGCACCAAACATGACGTAGGCGTAGTCCTCGATACCATCGGTGGTCAGTTGCATGCGGCGACCGTCGATGGCTGAACGCAGCCAGAGGTTGTTGTCCTTCAAGCGGGCAAACCAGCGCCCGTCCGGCGAGGCCTCTTCTATCAGGTCCCCCCAATTGTACTGGCGAGGAAAGCTCTGAGGGATCGTCCGACTCTTTTCCGCTTTGGACACGGAAGGAACCCGTTTGATCGTGTAGGCGTCGAGCCGGAGCACAAATTCCTTGTCCTCCACGGTGAACTTGACCGCCGTCTCGCTCTCGTCCACGAAAGTGAATTCCTCAAAGGGGAGTCTTTTGTTGGGCGGCTCATGTCCGAGCAAAGCAGTAAGCGCTTGGCGCAGACGCGCCGTGTCAAACAACGGTGTCTTCGTGTTGGCCTTGGGATCGACCTTGTAGATGATGGTGTTGTCTGGCGCGCCTTCCGCGTACCAGAAGCTCGAGCCGCCAGCCAGCCAGTGGGGCTCGATGGACCCACCTTTCACATAGGAAGGGAACTCCAGGTAGCGCTCGTACATCGCCTCCCGCTCCGATTGCGCGTCCGGCTGAGCATGACCCGGGATTGCCATGACCGCCAAGCCAACGACCACAATGACAAGCGTCGCTTGTTGTGTGCTACGCATTGTTAGTTCTCCCTGTGCTGCACTGCCTGCCTTAGCGCCCCTCACTTGGCGGCGTTGAGTTGGGGCAGAAAGTTCTTCATCACCAAGACTTTGCGTTGGACGCTGAACCCGGTGCTCAAAGCGACGCACCATGCTGGGGCCCCTCCACCGCCCGCGAGACATCCGCATCGTACCGTCAGTCGGGCCAAGGACGATCGCATCGTGCCTGCGGCATTGACAGCGGGCCAATAGACCGGTTCCCTGTGGGTGTGCAAGCTGCGACCGGGCAACCTGATCCACCAACGTTTGACCGCCAACTCTCCGAGGCGGTCGAGGCTTTCACCGATCGCTTCGGCCGGCCACCGCGGTTTGCGGCAGCGGCCCCGGGGCGGGTCAACCTCATCGGCGAGCACACCGACTACAACGACGGCTACGTGCTGCCCATGGCGATCGACCGATGGACGGTGATCCTGGCCGACCGCAGCTCCCAGAGACAATCCACATTGTGGGCGATCGACCTGGATGAGCTGATCGCGGTCGATCTGACGGCTCCGCTTTCGCCGGTCGCGGGCAGTTTCGCCAACTACCTGTTGGGCGTCGTCGATCAGTTCGCCGCTCGCGGTCACAGCGTACCGAACCTCGATCTCGCCGTTACCAGCACCGTCCCCATGGGGGCAGGATTGGGTAGCAGCGCCGCGATTGAGGTCGCGATGGCTACGGTGCTGGAGCAGGTGACCGGCGTCCAGATCGACCGGCTGGAGAAGGCTTTGCTGTGCCGGAGAGCTGAACACACCTTTCCGGGGGCGCCTTGTGGGATCATGGACATGTTCATCGCCACCCAGGCTCAGCGAGGTCACGCGCTGTTGATCGACTGTCGCTCCAATGTTGCCAGGGCGATTCCGATGCCGCCGGCCGACCAGATCACGGTGCTGATCGCCGACACGAACGTGCGTCACGCGTTGGCCTCCAGCGCCTACGCGGCCCGCCGGTCCACATGCCGCCAGGCTGCGGCGAAGCTCGGTCTCGATTCCCTTCGCGAGGCTGATCTGGGCATGCTCGCAACGGCCCAGCTCAGCGAACATCAGCGGCGCTGCGCTCGCCATGTCATCTGCGAGAGCCAGCGCGTGCTGCTCGCGGCCGCGGCGCTGAAGACCAATGATCTCGACGCCCTCGGTGAGCTGATGTTCGACAGCCACGCGTCGCTACGAGACCTCTATGAGGTCAGTTGCCCCGAACTCGACACGCTGGTTGACGCCGCAGCCGAATTGCGCGCCCAAGGCGGCGTGATCGGGGCACGAATGACCGGCGGAGGCTTCGGCGGCTGCGCGGTCGTTCTGTGCCGCACCAGCGCGATTGAGAAGGTCTCGCACAGACTGCAGCGGCAGTTCGCCAGGCGATTCGGCCGTCCGCCGACGATCTTCTCAAGCCCCCCAGCCGGCCCCGCCCATCCGCTTCGAATCTGACCCGAATCGTGCGGATCTACAACCGTTCTCGTCATGCGTTGCGATGCGGCGCCGATGGTGTGCCGCGGTGGAGTATCGGCACACTCCCCGAACGCCATCCAACGGGCAAGGCGCCGCAATGCCCAGGAGACTGAATCCGATCGCGCTTCACCGAAACAGCACACGCTTCTGGAACATTGGGGTCCAGCACCAACTGGAGCATGACGTGCCCAGCCTGCATCCCGCGTTCGTGCCGGGAACCATTATGGCAGGGCTGCGAATTGTCAGGGGCGTTCTCGTTCGCGGGAGCGCGCAGTTTTTCGGCCTGAGTTATCGGATCGTCCTGCGCGGAAGGAGAAGGAAGTGCGAAGAAAGAAGATTGTTGCGATCGCCTCGGCGTTGCTCGGGCTCACGATGACGGCGCACGGCGGGGTCCAGGTCACCGGCAATGCGTGCAACCCGAACATCCCATCGTCCGCCTATCAGATCGTTGAGCTTCCGAGCGGTCATTTCAACGTGTCTCTGACCCAGCTGTACGCGCCATTTGGGAACACGTTCTTTGAGATTCATCCGACGAGCCCGGGCGTCATCATTGACAACCTGGTCATCGATGTAGACGGCCCACCGGCGGGCTCGCCTGTGATTGTTCGCGTGTTACCGGATTGCAATAATCCATTGGTGAAGATCAAGAGTGTCGGCAGCATCCTTCAAACCGGCACGGGCGAGACGCTGCTCAACAAGGTTGAGGTCGAGGAGGACATCGGATTTGTTCAAGTGGAAGCGATTGGCGATCTCTTCGCTAATCGCGACATTGTCGGCCCGATCATCGCCACCACCGCGGACAACTCGGCCCGGGGCATCAATATCGCCTGGGCCCGACGTCATATTCTCGGTAACCTCGTCGCAGCCAACGGCATCATCCGCTGGGTCACGGCGCACACCGGTGACATCGGCACGCTGAGAAAACCGGTATCCATCATGGCCAAGCACGGCGTCATCCAGGCGGATTCAGTGGTGGGCGATATCTATGCGTACATCAACACACGCATCAACGGCGGCGACGGCCCGTTCAAATTCCTTCGGGCACGAACCTTCAAGGGAGCCCTCGACACCGCGGAAATTGTGCCGGGCAATACATTCAACGGCCAGCTTCTCGTTGACGTGGAGCTCGCCGCGGATATCACGATCGGCCGGTCATTTGTCCCGCCGAACTTCATTGGCCTTGTGCCGGCCGGCCTCACCGGGCAAATCATCATCAACGCCGACAACCTCCCGAACGCGGTGTGGACCGCTTCGGTCTACTTCGGCGATCCGGCCAATCCGAATATCGAATTGACCGGCCCCGGCTACACCGAGTCTCCCGAATTGCTCGGCGGTGGATCGATCGGCCTGGCGCCGTTCGCGCTTCACGATGAGGCCTGCGTTCCTCCCAACGGCGAGACGGTGTCTGTCGGCTCGAACGACCCGCCGCTCCAGGTGAAGCTGCGCCACTATGGGCCGGTCACCTGGAGAGGCGCCGCGCCCCTGACCGTTGAGCGACGGACGAACTGCGATATCGGCCAATGGCAGATTGTGACCAACAACTTTGTATTCATACCTGCCAAAGGTGATGACAATTCGATCATGGCGATCGCTGCAACGGGCGCGCCGGGATTCGAGCTCGGCTACGAGTATCGCATTCAGGCCACGACCCAGCTTCTTTCCGACAACGTGATCGGGAACCCGCCGGTCGCTTGGGACGGCCCGTACACCATCGGGATCCAATCGAACACTATCTCCTCGGATATCTCGGGGCCGAGCGGTTTGCCCGATGGATGCGTTAACGCGTTCGACCTGGCGAAGCTGCTGGCCGAGTGGTGCTCGGTGGCCGGCGGAAACCCCTGCGGCACATGCGGCCCGTAAGCGACAGGCTGCCGCCCGTGATCACCGCGAAATCCTTCTCAACGCGCTTGGCTGCACAGCTCACTGCTCTGTGGTAGGCGGGATCGTTTGGCCGGGTACGCGCAGAGCCGAACATGCTCACCGCCGGCCGCACCTTCGCCAACGTCTCGAACGCGTCGACGAACTCGCTCATGATCCGAAACACCGGCCACGCTTCGTGCCGTAACGATTCCTTGCGGTCCAGTTGTGTCACAGCAGCCTCCTGCGCGTGATCGTATCGGCGAAGGGTCGTCCCAGTTTGGCGGCCGTGACGGCCTCATCCGGGCACGGGTGCGTTCTTGCGTAACATACTGCACATAGGTCGTTTACATCGATACATTTGAATCCTGATCTTGACCCTGGTACACTACAGTTTCAATGAGCAAATCGATCTCCTCCCCACGACACCGCCGCGCGGGCGGGCGAGGCGCTCCCGAAATCGCCACCTTCGCCAACGCTGTGCGATACCTGTATGACCGCGTGAACATCGAGCGGATGCGCGTCGTGCACTATGACGACAAGATGTTCAAGCTGGACCGCATGCGCAGGCTGCTGAGGGCCCTGGGTAGTCCGCACGAGCAGATCCGCACCGTGCACGTAGCCGGCACGTTGGGCAAAGGCTCCACCGTGGCCATGATCGCATCAATATTGCAAGGCTGCGGCTACGGCGTCGGGCAATACACGAGTCCGCACCTCGTTGACATCCGCGAACGGATCACCATCAACAACCAGCGCATCAGCAAGAGCGACTTCATCCAGCTGACACGTCAGGTCTCAGCCGCTGCAGCCAAACAGCCCGGCGAGCCTACGTTCTTCGAGCTCTTTACTGCGGTGGCCTTCAAGCATTTCGCGGACCAGGCCGTGGACATCGCGGTGATCGAAACCGGGCTTGGAGGCCGGCTCGACTCGACCAATGTTATCACGCCGGAGGTCACCGCCATCACGCGGATTGACTACGACCACACACACATCCTCGGCCGAACATTGACCGCCATCGCCCGGGAGAAGGCCGGCATCTTCAAACGGGGCGTCCCCGCGCTGACCGTCGAGCAGACCGCCGAGGTCGAACAGGTCCTGCGTGACGCGGCCGAGAAGCTCTCCGTGGGGCTTCGCATCGTGAACAAGGACATCGAGTTCAGTTGCCGCTTCGCCACCTCAGACGCGCTGGGGCCGCACACGCGGGTGTGCCTTCTCACCGAAACCAGCCAATTCATGCACCTGCCAGTGCCACTGGCGGGGGATCACCAGGCGATCAACTGCGGGCTGGCCCTGGCGGTCATCGATTCGCTGAAGGGCTCGGGATTCGAGTTTCCCGAAATCCCGTTGCACGACGGGCTGGCCCAGAGCGCCTCGCCGGGCCGGATGGAGCTCCTGTGGAATCAGCCGCGGATCTTGGCCGACGGCGCTCACAATCCTGCCGCCCTCGGCGCGCTGATGCGATGCGTCGGGACCTTTGTCCCGTACGACTCCATGATCTGCATCTTCGGCTGCTGCGCAGACAAAGACATTCCCGCCATGCTCGACCGGCTCGCCCTGGGCGCGGACAAGATCATCTTCACCCGTGCCAAAGGCACGCCACGCGCAGCCGAGCCTCGCGATTTGCACCGGCAGTTCTCGGAGCGCAGCGGCAAGATGAGCCAGGCCGCGGCCAGCTTGCCCAAAGCCCTCGATCTGGCCACCCAGGCCGTCGGGCGGGACGACCTCATCTGCGTGACCGGCAGCTTCTATCTGGTTGGAGAGGCCAAGAAGCACCTCACCAATCTCGCCCGAAAACGCCAGCAGCCCTGACCGAGGTTCGCAGGCCAACCTCCGCAGAGCTTATTTGATCGCACCCAATCCGCCGATACACTTTGCAGTGATGGATGCCCATGTCTCCCTTGGCCGGCTTATTGCTGTGGTGCTTGCCTAGACCGTGCGCGATCCTTTGCGAGCAGGCGTCGCCAAGGCCTCGCGATCGCGGGGCTTTGTTGTCTCTTGGTCTCCCGAATCATTTGATGAATGACGAATGACCAAGCCGCCGACCGCCAACGCCCGCGAGCCCTCCACCGCCCCCCCAGCCGACGGCGAATACCCCTTCCGGTACACGGCACGGTTGGCAAACGTCATCGAGACACGCTGGCAGACCTACTGGGACCAGCACCACACCTTTGTGACGCCCAACCCCGGCGATCCCGGCTTCGATTCGGACAAGCCCAAGTTCTATTGCCTGGACATGTTTCCCTATCCATCGGGCGTCGGCCTGCACGTCGGGCACCCACTGGGCTACATCGCCACGGACATCCTCTGCCGGTACAAGCGGATGCGCGGGTTCAACGTGCTGCATCCCATGGGCTTCGACGCGTTCGGCCTGCCCGCTGAGCAGTTCGCGGTCGAGCACGGCATCCATCCCCGTGTCACCACCGAGCGCAACATCGCCAACATGGTCCGCCAGCTCAAGGCGATCGGGCTCAGCTACGACTGGGGGCGCTGCCTCGCCACCACCGACACGAGCTATTACAAATGGACGCAATGGGTCTTCCTCCAGCTGTACAACAGCTATTTCGATTCCGCCGTCAATAAGGCCCGGCCGATCAGCGAGCTTCGCGAGAAGAAACCCGACGCGGTGCTCGCCGAGCATCGCCTGGCCTACATGGCTGAGGTGCCGGTCAACTGGTGCCCCGCCCTGGGGACCGTGCTGGCCAACGAAGAGGTGACCAGTGAGGGGCGATCTGAGCGCGGCAACCACCCGGTGTACAAGCGACCGTTGAACCAGTGGATGCTGCGCATCACCGCCTATGCCGAACGCCTGGCCGAGGACTTGGAGTTGGTGGACTGGCCGGAACCGATCAAGCTCATGCAACGCAACTGGATTGGGCGCAGCGAAGGCGCGATGATCGAGTTTCAGATCGCCCCAGCCATGCCCGGGCCCCCGGCCCAAGGGCCGGGCTCTATGAAGACCATCCCCGTCTTCACAACCCGCCCCGATACTGTGTTTGGCGCAACCTACATGGTGCTGGCACCCGAGCACCCCTTGGTCGATCAGGTCACCACCGATCAACAGCGCGACGCTGTGAGCGAATATGTGCGGCTTGCCGCGTCGCGGTCCGACACCGAACGACAGATTGACTCGCGCCGCAAGACCGGCGTCCCCACGGGCGGCGACGCGATCAATCCCGCCACAGGCGAGCACATCCCCATCTGGATCGCCGACTACGTGATGATGGGATACGGGACCGGGGCGATCATGGCCGTACCCGGCCACGATCAGCGCGACTTCGAGTTCGCCAAACAGTTTGGCCTGCCGATCATCGAGGTCGTCAAACCCCACGGCGTGCCAACACCTGGTGACTCAAGTGACCAAGCGTTCACCGGCGAGGGCACGTCCATCAACTCCGCCAACAATGAAGTCTCGCTCAACGGCCTTTCTACGCCCCAAGCGAAGACGACCGTCACGCGATGGCTTGAGTCCAAGGGAGTCGGCAACGCCGAGGTCAGATACAAGCTGCGCGACTGGCTGTTCAGCCGTCAACGCTATTGGGGCGAGCCGTTCCCGATCCTGCACGCCGCGGATGGGCGCATCGTCGCCCTCGATGAATCCGAGCTGCCCGTCGAACTTCCGGAAATGAACGATTTCACGCCGCACACCTCGGATGATCCGGACGCTTCGCCGCGCCCGCCACTGTCTCGCGCCCCAGACACATGGAAATACGTCAAGCGCGATGGCGGGCGTTTCGAGCGCGAGCTGAACACGATGCCGCAGTGGGCCGGCTCTTGCTGGTATTACCTGCGATTCTGCGATCCGCACAACGCTGATCGCTTCGTCGGCGCCGAAGCGGAGCGGTACTGGATGGGCGAGCGCGGCATCGACCTGTACGTCGGCGGGGCCGAGCATGCCGTGCTCCACCTGCTTTACGCCCGCTTCTGGCACAAGGTCCTCTACGACCTCGGCCACGTCTCGACACCCGAGCCGTTTGGGCACTTGTTCAACCAGGGCTATATCCAAGCGTACGCCTATACCGACGAACGCGGGATACATGTGGACTCTGAGAAGGTCATCGAACAGGACGGCGGATACTTCTTCGAAGGTCGGGCTGTTAGCCGCAGCCTCGGCAAGATGGGCAAATCCCTGAAGAACGCGGTCAGCCCCGACGATATCTGCGAGCAGTACGGCTGCGACACGCTGCGGCTGTACGAGATGTACATGGGTCCGTTGCAGGCGAGCAAACCGTGGAACCCCCGCGATATCATCGGCCTGCATCGCTTCCTGCAGCGCGTCTGGCGCCTGGCCGTGGACGAGCAGAACGGCAATCCGGCGGTTCGCGACGAAGCTGATCCAACCGTCGAATCGCAACTGCACCGAACGATCGCCAGGGTCGAACAAGACATCGAGCGACAGGCGTTCAACACCGCCATCGCCGCCCTGATCGAGTTCATGAACATCGCCACGACCGCCGGGGGCCTGACTCGCGATCAACTCCATCGCTTTGTGCTCATCCTCGCTCCGTTTGCGCCACACATCGCCGAAGAGCTGTGGTGCAAGCTCGGCCACAAAGAATCGCTGGCCTACGAACCCTGGCCGGCCTTCGACCAGGCGATGCTCACCGAGAACTTCATCGAGCTGCCCGTGCAGCTTGGAGGCAAGGTACGGGCCAAGCTCACCGTCCCCGCCGACGCCAGCGTGAAGCAGATTGAAGCCGCAGCACTGGCCGATGCGAAGGTGACCTCATTGCTTGCGGGCAAGACCGTCCGCAAGGTCGTGGTGGTGCCCGGGAAAATCGTCAACATCGTGGCCGATTGAGGCCAAAACAGCCACGTTGAGGCTTTACGACGTAAGAAGCCCATGGACTGGAGTTCGTGGGCTTCTTTTATGGAGGGACGCGAATCTCCTTTGGTTTCGCCAGTTCCGGCGGTACACTAGCCATTATGCGAACCGCCACTGATTGGCGTGAGTTGTGCCGCTTTGATGATCTGTTGCAGGCCCGCGCGGTGGCCACCTCGGTCGCGGCGATGGAGTTCGACGTCCGCCTCTGCGCTGTGGCTGACCCGACCGGTGAGGATGACGATGCCGGCCGGCCGCCGTACGTCGTGGAGGTCGTTCACACCGACTGGCCGGACTTGGCCGAGGTGCTCGACCAGATCATCGACGAGCAACAGGAGTTCGATCTTCGGCTGGCGACCCGCGCAACCCATCGCGACGGACGACGAGTCATGGTCGTCATCATCCTCACCAGCGCCGCTGACATCTTGCTTCTACTCGGCCTGCTGGAGCTGTAGGAGATCGGCAGGTGATTGAGAAGCCCGCTGCACCGTTGCATTCAGCGGCACCGCAGCGCTGCCCAACGTGCGGCTACGATCTGCGCGGCTCCGCGTCGCCCGTGTGCCCCGAGTGCGGGACTCCGAGGACGTGGCGGCGGCTGCGTTTCTTCGATCGAGCGCAGTTCCTCGAAGTGCTGAAGATCCTCAGCGACGCGGGCGTCGCGCACCGAGGCTTTGATGGAGGGTCCGGCCAGGCCCTCCTGGGACAGATCTACATGGGCACCAGTGTTGCCAGGGAAATCTGGATCGGGGAGCCGGACGCCGAACGAGCGATCAAAGCGCTTGAGTCCGAGGGAATTGCTTTCCCGCTGCCCATTGTCGACCGCGCGGAGCCGGCGTGTCCGAGTTGCAGCACTCCCCTGGACCCCAAGGGTTCGGCGTCCTGCCCGGCCTGTGGCACGATCTTTCAATGGGTGCAGATCGGCGAACCGAGCATCGATCCCACCCAGCTTCACTGCTATGAATGCGGCTACGACCTGACCGGCAATACGTCAGATCGTTGCCCGGAGTGCGGCGCGCTTCTTCCGAAAAACCTCGACGGCCTGGTCGCGGCGGCGACAGGAGACGAGCCGGCGGCGACATCTTCGACTCGATCAGTGCTGAGGCTGCTGATTACACTCTCGCTCATTGCCGGCACGGGCAGCGTGGTGATGATAATGATTGGGTGGCCAACGTCGCCGACGTTGTTGATGCCACATCCCTACCTGCTGCTCTTGATGATCGTCGTCGGTGCGATTGGGATCGCCATTGGGGCGGGGGCCGTCGTCAAGTATCTGCGCGGCAGATAGGCAAGCTGACCGCCGGCCCCAACGCGCCATACACTCTCGGTATGAGGGACATGGGCGACGTCAGCTCCCTGCTCGACACCCTGGCGGATCAGCGATCTGACCCCTGGGCGGTCCCGGAGCCGGAACCGACAACGCTGATTGGGCTGTGGCCACACGCGCAACCGCCGAGGATGACCGAAGTCCGCGCAGCGCTGCGCCGATTCATAGGCGACGATGTCACGGTCGGCGACGAACCGCCCGCTGCGGATGACTCTGTCTTATGGACGGCGGTGTTTGAGCTGCCGGGGCTTCCCCACCCGGTCATCATCTGGTCCGAGCCGGCCAAGCCGCTTCCGCCGGGAGAGCTGGACGATCCCCAAGCCGAGGCGTGCAAGTGGGTGCTGGGGGCGGAAACGGTGCTGGATGGCAACGATGCGCTGAGCAGCTACACCCGTCTCGTGCGCGCTGTGGCCGGGTCATTCCAAGACATCCCGGCGATCCTGGATGTGAATTGCACGCGCTGGCACCTGCGCCACGACATCAATCGCCTGTTCCTCTGCGACGGCATCGAACCCTCGGCGGAGGTCCTGTGGATCATCCACGTGGTACAGAAGCCGGCCGAAACCGGCACCGCCTGGCTGCATACTCACGGGCTGTGGCGATGCGGCCGGGCGGAACTCGAACTGTTGCAGATCCCTGTGGAATGCATCGGCCCCGCCTGCGAGCTGCTGGGCACCATCGCGGAGCTTTCGCTGGACGAGCCGCTGCCGGAGCCGGGTGAGCCGCTGGACGTGGGCCGCGAGCTTGCGGTGACCCTTGAGCCGTGGCGCGAGGCGGCGAAGTTTCTCGACCATGACACGCCCGGCTCGATCGCCGCCCGCCAAGCCGACGCCGACGACCCTCACCAGGGCATCCGGGCCGTGATCTGCGAATCGAAACCTCCGGGAACACACCGCGCAACCCGGTTGTGGCCGAAAGACATCGTGCTGAAGGTGCAACGCCATGAGGCGGCCTTGTACCGCAGCCAACGCGCCACCGACCGTCAGGCCGCCCTCGCCCAGGCCACATGGTCGCAGTTGATCGCAGCGTTCTCGTCGGTCCCAGGCAGGACTCCGCCGGGCTGGTCGTTTTTGATCAAGGCCGGCTTTGTTGACGACCAGCACCAGCCGCCGAGCCGCGAGCATCTGTGGTTCAAGTTGTTGCGGGTCGACGGCGACCGCGCCGAAGGCCGGCTCATCAACCGGCCGGCTACGGTTCCCCGGCTCAACGAGGGGGATGCGATCTGGATCGACGCTGCAATCGTCACCGACTGGCGAGTCTGCACCCCGATCGGCGACTTCGCCCCCGATGAAGCAGCGGCGATGTCGCGGGCGATCGAGGAACTCAAGCGCAAGGCGGCGGTGAGCCCATGAACACTGAGCCGGGCCTCGAAGACATGGCCGTTGTCGCCACCACCGCAACAGAATTCGAAGCACAGACCAAGGCGGCGGTGCTGCGGTCGGAAGGAATCGACTGCACGGTGACGCGCAACGCGCCTTCGTGGACCGGCCACGTCTCAATCAGTCCTACGGCGTGGGGGGTGACGGTATGGGTTTGCCGCCAGGACCTCGAGCGCGCTCAGGGCGTCTTGCACCAAGCCGTCGCAGATTCGGTGGACCTGGACTGGGACGAGGTGGACGTCGGCGAGCGCGAGGATCAATTGCCCCTGCGGCCGGTCGGCCAAATGCCGCTGTTGGCCAAGGTGGCGTTCGCGGTGGCTGCGGCGCTGATACTTCTCACCGTCCTGCTGGCGCTGTTCGCGATTACCTTGTAGTGCGCGGCGGATAGCGCGCTCGCTCACGCTTGCGGCTCGTTACCGATCTCTAAACTTGATCAGGGCCGGCTGGGGGGCGAAGAACGTCATCGCCCAGTCGGCCTCCGCCTCCCGCATCGACTCGACCTCGGTCTTGCGGGAGCCGAACTGCTTGAGCAACTCAGCCGAGCCAAGCACAATACCGATCTCCAACGTCTCATACTGCGGCTGCCGCACCTCATTCCACAGCGGCCGGCCGTCACCATCCCGCCTGACGCGATTGACGACGAGCTGCACCTCATCGCCCGGACGCCTCGCCTGTACGCGGTGGATGAGGTCGTTTCGTGCGGTCAGCGGATTCCCGTCCACATGGGTGATGCGGTCGCCGAGCTGTAAGACGCGCTCAGCCGGGAGGCCGGGCAACAGATCCATGATCACGACTTCGCCTGGCTGATTCGCATCAGGCTGCTCGAACCGCATCCTGATTCCCAGCGCGCCTCGCGGCGTGTTCAACAAGCGCTGCCGCACCACCGCCAGAAGCCGATGGCGCTGCTCCGCACTCAACGCCTCGCGTGCCAGCACGGCATATAACTGGCGCCGATTGTCCCGGCCATCATGCAGGGCCTGGGTGGCTGCTTCCCGCTCCCGGTAGCACGGATGATCCAACCGCGCCACCAACGCCATGACCTGGGCGGTGACGTCGACCGACGCCAACTCCTGCCGGGTCGGAAACGCCAACGGCCCGACCACCCTCGGCGTGTTGGGCAGCAGTTGGATTACGATCGGCGGCCCCAACTGCGGATCACCATGGGTACCCCGACCCTCGGGCTCTTCCTGCCCGGCCAGGCAATGATTCGCCATACCCGCCGCCAGCGCCGCGGTGACTATCAATACGACAGAGGCATTGTGGGTGGGCGGAAGTGACCGTGGCATCGTTTACCGCTGCTCCTGGAGGAACCGGATGATCTTACCGGCCCGCGGCGCAATCCAATGTATCTTCCGCTCGATCATCGGGAGAAACGTGGATCCGGCGATACGACCAAAGCTCCCGGTGGCGGCGATCGGGACCACGCTTTCAAGGATCAGCGCCTCAATCATCAGCCATGGCAATGCTACCAGCTCATCGGAGCGCACGGGATGTTCGGCGTCGTGATCAAAGCCGCGGACCAACCGCCGAATCCGCTCGACGTCCAGACCTTCGGGCCAATCTGCCGGATCATCGTGAGCCGGCATCTTTATCGAGAACTGCAGGGCTGCGTTGGCGATGTCTGCGATGCGCGGCTCGAGACGGGCTGAGTCAAAATCCAGGACCGCCACGACCGCCCCCCGGCGGTACAGCAGGTTCCCCGGATGCCAGTCGCCGTGGATGATGACTTTACGCTGAGACCGGAATCCGGTTTGATCGACGCGCTTCGCCGCCTCGCGGTATGCCTTACGCAGAGACGCGCAGGTGTCGCGAAAGGCGCTGCGATCCGCCTGCGGCTCAATCGCGGCCGCCGCATCCGGAATCCGTGCCAACTGCGCGTCGATTGCCGGCGCGGCGTGAAAGGTGGCGACCGGTGCTTCATACGGCGGCTGATACCTTGCCAGGAGCCGATGCAGCGCACCCAACGCCCGGCCGGCCTGCTCCGTGGCTTCGGCCGAGCCGTCGTACCGCGTGCCGGTTGTGTACTGGAACATCTCGTAAATCCGTCCGTTGAGCTGCAACATCGAGTTGTTGCCTTGACGGGTGCCGATCAACTCGGGAACCGGATAGCCGTGCTCGACCAGGAACAGCTGGAGGCTGTGGGCAAACGCGACGCGATACGGATCGTCGCGCCCGAGTGCCCGGCGTTTGAGCAGGAACTCGCCCCGCCCGGCCTTGATTCGAAGCTTCGGAGCCCGGCGAGACCCGCGGGGGCACACACGGATCTGCTCGATGACGCCTAGGCCGTAGTGGCTGATGACCATGGCCAACTCATGTGCGCCAAACCGCTCACGCTGGACCCGATCATCCACCATCGGGCCGATGTGGGGCAGCGGTTGCGGCGGGGGCTCACTCGGCGACATCACCCTGTATTAGGACCCCCAATCAAGGCAAGGCAAGCGCTGAGTCGAAACGCCCAGCGCGAAACCAAACACGGTTGGCAAGCGGCCGAAGCGCGGGGGCAAGCCCCGCCGCGAAACAGCGGCTGCTTCATACTTGTTTCGCCAGCGGGCTCGCCCCGCTGCGATCCTCGCGCCGGCTCTCACTCCACGTTCTGCACCTGCTCCTTGATCCGATCGATGGCTCCCTTGATCTGGACGATCTCGCGGCTGATATCAATGTCCAGGCACTTGCTGGCGATGGTGTTCGCCTCCCGGAGCATCTCCTGACTCAGGAAGTCGAGCGTTCGGCCGGCCGGCTCGCCCTCTTCGGCTTCGAGGATCTCGGCAAACTGTTGAAGGTGTCCCTGGAGCCGCGAGACCTCCTCGGAGATGTCGCTGCGCTCCGCGTACACCGCCACCTCGCGGATCAGGTCCTCCTGGCCAATCGCCGACCCCGACTCCGCCAACAGCGCGTTGATCCGCTCCTGCAGCCGCTGCTGATAATGCTCCACCACCGCCGGCGCCCGCTGGGCCACCTTGGTCAGACGGTCGGCAATCTGGCGGCAGTGCTCGTGAAGCTGGTCATGGGTTGTTCGGCCTTCGCGGGTGCGCATGGCCAGAACCTTGTCGCAGACCTCATCCACCAACCGAAGGAGCATTGGCGCGGCGCGCTGAAGTAGCTCCTCGCCAGTGCCGGCGATCACCACCCCGGGCAGTGACAAAATGGCCCCCAGGTCGATTCGCGCTGGGTCCAGCTCGTCGGGCGCAACTGCGCGCAGCTGGGCTAGGTACCCTTGCAACGCATCGGCGTTGATCCTAGCCGAGGCGCCGACCGAGGAATCCGAAAAGCGAACGGTCATGACCACGCTGCCGCGCCCCAACCGCTGCACCAATGCCCGCTCGAGTTGCGCCTCAAGCCCCTGCAACTCTTCAGGCAGGCGGATCAGCGCCTTGAAGTACTTGCTGTTGAGCGACCGCAGCTCGACGACGTATCGGGCGCCATCGACTTCCGTGGCCGCCGCTCCGAAACCCGTCATCGACCGAATCATCGTGTCACCGTTGCGGCTGGTTGCCGGGTCGAGTTGTCGGGGACGTGGAAGGGCTCAACACGTCCGAAGGCGGCGTGCCGAGAAACTCCACGTCCCCGAATTGGATCGCCGGCTGCGTCGAGACCGGCTGGATTGCCGGCGCGGCGGTTGGGGGCTGGGTCGTTTGAGCAACGGCCGGTTGCGTCGTCGCCGCAGGCGCAACGTCGTCCAAGAGGTTCAGCGCGATCGCCAGCCCCAGGTACACCACGAACGCCAGTACCGTCGCCACGGTCAGTGCATCGCCGACCCGGCCGCCGAAGACCGTCTCGGTCCCCGCTCCGCCCGCTCCGCCGAACGCCCCGGCCAGGCCGCCGCCTTGGGGACGCTGCACAAGGATAATCAAGACCATCACGACCGCCACGATGACAAACACCACGGTCGCGATCCAAAACCACATCGTCATCGGCTTCGCGCCTCGTGATTCACTTCCTTCGCCTCGACCGCAGCCCGAACAATCGCCATGAACTGCTCAGCATCGAGCGACGCGCCTCCAACCAATCCTCCGTCAATCTCGCCTCGGGCGAAGAGGTCGGCGGCGTTGTCCGCATTGACTGAGCCGCCGTACTGTATGCGAATTGAGCGAGCGGCGTCTTCATCATACAAGTCGGCGATGTTCCTGCGGATCAGGCGATGGACGGCCTCGGCGTCGCCCGGACCGGCCACCTTGCCCGTTCCGATGGCCCATACCGGCTCGTAGGCGATCGTCACCTGACGCAACTGGTCGATTCCGACCTCCCGCAGACCGGACCTGAGCTGGTTGATGTTGACCTGATTGGTCTGCCCGGCCTGGCGCTGCTCGTGCGTCTCGCCAAT
Organism: Planctomycetota bacterium; assembly: GCA_022568135.1. GTDB lineage: Bacteria > Planctomycetota > Phycisphaerae > Phycisphaerales > SM1A02 > JADFFQ01. The sequence continues at coordinate 132,024 of JADFFQ010000002.1, forward strand.
GCACATCACGACGTTCAGCCCAGCTTCGAGCGCCCGACGGACCTTCGCGTTGATCAACTCATCATCCTCGCCGATCACGTGCCGGCGCTCCGAATGGCCGGCCAGCACCACCTGCACGTTGAGATCAAGCAGCATGTCGGTGCTGACCTCGCCGGTGTATGGGCCGTCCGGCTGCGGGTAGAGATCCTGAGCGCCCAGCTGAACGCCGTGGTGCCCCAGGGTTCTGCCGACCGCTTGGAGGTATGGAAACGGCGGATACACGGCGATGTCACAATGCTCGACGAGTTGGCCGCAGGAGGCGGCGATCTCGTCGGCCAGCTCGACCGCTGAGGCCAAGTCGGTGTTCATCTTCCAGTTGCCGCCCACAAAGGGCCTGCGGCTCACCATGAATCACAGCATACCCGTTCGCGGGCGGGCCGACCTCTCTCCACCAGCCGTTTCGCGAGCGGGCTTGCCCCGCTGCGGTCCATGTTTCGCGAGCGGGCTTGCCCCGCTGCGATGCCTTCGATTTGATTCCGATACGCGCGGGGGTAAGCCCCGCCGCGAAACAGCCTACGCCTCGAACGGAACAACAAAGGACCACCGTTGCCGCCGCTTGCCCTCTTTGACTGGGTTTTCTTCTACGTACCGAATCGCGCCGCGAATGTCGCCGTCATCACTGAGGTAGACGACCCATCCCTTACGCTGACTCCAAGGGGTAGGTGTCGTCCCTCGGGACGTGCGACAGTTCTTCAGCGGATGTATGCCTTCGTCGATCAGCCGTAGCGTCGCGGCACCCTTGAGGTGAGCGATGATTCGCTCAACCGCTAGCTGATGTCGCGCGACCACCAGATGCACGTGCTGTGGCAGAATCGAGCAGGCGTGAATGCAGTAGCCGGACTTCGCGACCGCCATCGCGAATCCGTGCCCAACCGCCCGCGCCTGCACACCAGTGAGAACGACTGCCGGGTACTTCAGTGCTCGCTTCGCCCGCTGTCGAAGCCTTACATCATGTGGCGTGTGGGCGAGTGACCGCCGCGTATTGACTTTGCTTGCCTTGCCGAACCGCGCAATCTCCCACGAGCGCACGAAGTCCGACCACGATCCGCGCGGATCGTTCGGCAGCCAGAAGCCGTAGGAGCTGAAAATTGCGTGGTACGCGCGGACCATCTCTGGATGATTGTACGACCACCTTGTTTCGCGAGCGGGCTTGCCCCGCTGTGTTTCAAGCGGTGAACTCCAATGCGCAGCGGGGCAAGCCCGCTCGCGAAACGCAGACCGGCTACACTTTCACTTTGTATCCGGACACTCATCTGAGCCATGAAGACGCAGAGCACTGCCACCCGCACCGCCGCGCAGGTCCGCCGGGAGTTCATCGACTTCTTCGTCGCCAAGCACGGCCACACGTTCGTGCCTTCAAGCCCCGTCGTGCCGTATGACGATCCGACGCTGCTGTTTGCCAACGCCGGGATGAACCAGTTCAAGGATGTGTTCCTCGGCCACGGCCGGCGCGACTGGACGCGCGCGGTCAATACGCAAAAGTGCATTCGGGCCGGCGGCAAGCACAACGACCTCGAAGATGTCGGCAAAGACAACTACCACCACACCTTCTTCGAAATGCTCGGCAACTGGTCCTTCGGCGACTACTTCAAGGCTGAGGCCATCGAGTGGGCCTGGGACCTGCTCACCAACCCCCGGAACTGGGGGCTGGACAAGGACCGCCTCTACGTCACCGTCTTTGGGGGCGACGACCGCGAAGGCCTGGAGCCGGACGAAGAAGCAGCGGAGGTCTGGAGCCGCTTTGTCGATCCGTCGCACATCAGCCGTTGGTCCAAGAAAGACAACTTCTGGGAGATGGGCGATACCGGCCCGTGCGGCCCGTGCAGCGAAATCCATTATGACTTCACCCCCGGAAAAACCGGCGGAGATCTCGTCAATGCCGGCGACCCCCGCGTCATCGAGCTGTGGAACCTCGTGTTCATTCAGTTCAATCGTTCCGCCGACGGTACGCTCACCCCACTGCCCGCCAAACACGTCGATACCGGCATGGGGCTCGAACGCCTCGTCCGTGTGCTCCAGCATGTCCAGAGCAACTACGACACCGATCTGTTCACCCCGATCTTCAAAGCGATCCAATCGCACACCGGCGCCCATCCTTATCAAGGCGCGCTCGACGACCCCATCGACATCGCCTACCGCGTGATCGCCGATCACATCCGTTGTCTGACGGTGGCCGTCACCGACGGGTGCCCCCCGAGCAACGAAGGCCGGGGCTACGTCCTGCGCCGCATCCTTCGCCGGGCAATCCGCCACGCGCACCAAACATTGCAAACCAAAGGCGCCTGGCTTCATGAACTGGTGCCGACCGTGGTGCAAACACTTGCCGACGCCTTCCCCGAGCTCAAGGCGAAGCCGGTCAAGGTCGCGGAAGTTATTCGGGATGAAGAAAAGGGGTTCCTGACCACTCTCGATCGAGGCATGGAGCTGTTTGACATTTCGGCGACCGATGCGGGTCGGTGTTTCTTAGATGAGCAGCGGGCATTACGTGCGCACGATGAGAGCGCAAAACAACAATTGCTCACCTGGCAAAATGAGCAAAAACAAACTTTGGGAATGTCCGGTCCTGCGTATTGGGAACCACGTGGTTTCTACTGGCATGACTTTCCGGGCGAGAATCGACCCTCAATCGCTGCCGACGACGCCTTCCAGCTCCACGACACGTTCGGCTTCCCGATTGATCTGACGCGGGTGATGGCCCAGGAGCGCGGGATGACCGTCGATGAGGCCGGTTTCGAGAAGCTGATGGATGAAGCCCGGGAAAGGGCAAGAGGCGCGGCGCGCGACCTCGATGACCCATTCGACGTATTGGCTGCGGAGCAGTTGGAGGCCTGCGACGACTCGCTCAAGTACGTTGAACCCTTCGAGTGCTCCGCGCTCATCACATCTGTCGCGCGACACACAAAGACCTTTGATACGGACTCTGTGAAGTTGGGGCAGGAGATCGTATTTGCGACCGACCGCACACCGTTCTATGCCGAACAAGGCGGTCAAGTCTCGGATACTGGGACCGTATCCACGGACGACGGCAAGATCGTGGTTACGCAGGTTCACCAGCGTGGCGATCACATCGTTCACATTGGGCACATCACGAAGGGGGAAATCGTGATCGGAACAAGCTGTCAAATGAAAGTCGATCGCACACGGCGCGTCAGTACAATGCAAAACCACACGGCGACGCATCTGTTGAACTTCGCGCTGCGCGCGGTGATCGGCCCCGAAGAAGATCAGAAGGGCTCGCTGGTTGCGCCCGATCGGCTGCGCTTCGACTTCTCCTGCTCGCACGCTATGAGCGACAAGCAGATCGAGCAGACCGAGCGCCTCGTCAACGCCGACATCGAACAGGACCTCGAGGTGTTTGCCGATGTTGTGCCGCTGGCCCAGGCCAGGAGCATTGCCGGCGTCCGCGCTTTGTTCGGCGAGAAGTATCCCGACCCCGTGCGGGTGGTGGCGATCGGCGTTCCGATTGCGGAAGTGCTCAAGGATCCGGGCAACGGGCAGTGCAACGAATTCTCGATCGAGTTGTGTGGCGGAACACATCTGCCCCAGACCGGCGAGGCGAAGCAGCTCGTCATCATCCAGGAGCAGGCGCTGGCGGCGGGGGTGCGGCGAATCACGGCGTTGACCGGCCAGGCTGCACACGATGCCCAGGCCACGGGTCGGGAACTCGAAGCCCGCACCCGCCGCGCCGCTGAACTGGGCGACGACGAATTGCTCGATGAATTCAACGAGATCACCGCCCGGCTCCAAGGGCTGACCATCGGCGCCCTGGCGAGAGGCCGGATCGACGCCCTGCTGGGGCCGGCGCGCGATCGAGTCAAGCGAATCCACAAGCACGCACAGGCGGAGACTCGGGCCGGGGCCGTGGATCAAGCCCGCCGTATCGCCTCCGCCACGGCCGGCCCAATCATCGTCGAGCAACTGTCCGACGCCGATCACGACAGCCTGCTCAGCGCGATGGACGTGATTCGAGCGAAGCACATTGACACGGCCGTCATGCTGTTTGGGACCGATGACATGGAGTCAAAGGTATCGATCGTGGCCCGGGTGCCGCAGGCCCTGATTGAACGCGGGCTCAAGGCGGGGGATTGGGTCCGCGAAGCGGCCAAGGCGTGCGGTGGGCGAGGCGGCGGACGGGCGGACATGGCCCAGGCCGGGGCCAAGAATCCCGCTATGGTTCCCCAAGCGATCACTGCCGCCAAGGCCTTTGCGGAGCAGAAACTCAAATGACCAGCTCAAATCAAGGCAAGCAACAACCAGCCTCCAACGATGCCCAGGCCAACGTGCCCAGCATCGTCCAACACGTCGATCGCAAACAGATCAAGCAGTTCGTCACGCAGATCAAGTCGGCTGAACAACAGGTCGGTGAGCACATCGTCAGGGCGCTTCAGGACGATGAGACCGTGGCCGTGCTCACCACAGTCGTGGTCGGCGGCGACGGCGGACAACACATCGTCTCCGCGGCGCTTGATCCCGGGATCCTGCAACAGGTTCAGCATCTGCTGCGTGACGCCCAATCTCAGCGCGACGAAGAGATCCCCTGCATCGGCTTCCATTGCCTGCTCAAGCGGAAAGACCAGGACAAGGCGGAAACCGACAAGTCGTCATAGTCATCGTCGTGGCAAGTCAACCAAGAACACTGCCTCCCGGCCCAGCTGAGGGCTCATGGCCCTCACCCCGAACCCCTGATGCCTCTCTTTCATCTCTCGCTCGCCCAATGGTCGCTGCATCGGATGCTGTTCTCACGCGAACTTGAGACGCTCGATTTCCCCGTCTTTGCAAGCACGCGGTTTGAGATCGACGCGGTCGAGTACGTCAACACGTTCTTCAAAGACAAAGCGCAGGACCGCGCCTATTTGGGCGATCTGAAGAACCGCGCCCGGGACGCCGGCGTCAAGAGCTTGCTCATCATGGTCGATTACGAAGGCGCTCTGGGCGATCCCGATGATGCTGCGCGCACCGCCGCGATCGGGAATCACCACCAATGGGTCGAGGCAGCGAAATTCCTCGGCTGCCACAGCATTCGTGTCAATGCTCATTCCGACGGCACACCTGATCAGCAGCGCGAGCTTGTCGCCGACGGCCTGCACCGCCTCACCGAGTTCGCCGCGCAGCACGAGATCAATGTCTTGATTGAAAATCACGGAGGGCTGTCATCAAACGGCCAATGGCTGGCGAGCGTCATCAGGCAAGTGGATCATCCGCGCTGCGGCACATTGCCGGACTTCGGCAACTTCCACATCCAAGGCGATGAGTGGTACGACCGCTACCAGGGTGTGGCCGAATTGATGCCCTTCGCCAAGGCCGTCAGCGCCAAGAGCCACGACTTCGACGAAGCCGGCAATGAGATCAACACTGACTATCACCGGATGATGAAGATCGTCCTGGACGCCGGCTACCGCGGGTATGTCGGTATCGAGTACGAAGGCGAGAAGCTCAGCGAGATCGACGGCATCGCGGCGACAAAGCGCCTGTTGGACCGCGTGGGCGACGAATTGGCGGTGTAAAGCGTCTGGAAGCAATAGGAAAATAGCTGCGGGCGGCAGCCCGCAGTTCGCTCATCGATCTCGGTACAATGCCCGCCATGAAAGCAGCCGTCATCACCAGGCAAGGCGCACCGGTCGCACCGAACGTGCAAGTCGTTGACGATTGGCCCCAGGCGACGGCGGGTCCTGGGCAGGTGCTCATCAAGACCGAGGCCGCGGCGCTGAACCATCTCGATCTGTGGATCGGCCGGGGGCTGCCCGGCGTCGATCTGAAATATCCGTGCATCAGCGGCTCAGATGGCTGCGGAATCGTCGAGTCGGTTGGTCAAGGCGTCGATCAGTCGTGGATCGGCAAACGGGTGGTGCTCAATGCCGCAATGCCCGTGGCCGATCCGACCCGGCCGCAGAGCAATCCAACACTGCCTGACCTTCGAATGATCGGTGAGCACGAGCCGGGAACGATGGCGCAGAACTTTGTCGTCCCGGCCCAGAACGTGTTGGACATCGGCGACGCGAATGCGGTCGATGCAGCCGCGTTCGGCCTGACCCATCTGACCGCGTGGCGAATGATGTGGACCAAAGCCTGCCTTGAACCCGGTCAGTCCGTGCTCATCACCGGCATCGGCGGCGGCGTCGCATTGGCGGCGCTGAATCTCGCGCGGCACTTCGGCTGCACGACGATCGTCACCAGCCGGCATCAATGGAAGCTCGACGAGGCGCTGAAACTCGGGGCGGATCACGCCGTCCTTGATACCGGCGAAGATTTCTCAGGTGAGGTCCGCAAACTCACGGGCCGGCGAGGGGTCGACGTGTGTGTGGATTCGATCGGCAGGGCGGTCCATCAATCGTGTATCAAGTCGCTGGCCCGAGGCGGGGTATTCGTTACCTGCGGCTGCACCTCCGGACCGGATGCCGTAACCGACCTTGCTCGCCTCTTTTGGAATCAGTGCAGCATCATCGGCTCAACCATGGGCGACATGAATGAGTTCAGCCGGGTGGTTGCGCTTTTCACTTGCGGCGCGATCAAGCCGGTCATCGACACCGTGTACGACGCGGCGGAGGCGCCCAAGGCCTACGAGCGGCTGGAGTCCGGCGAACAATTCGGCAAGGTCGTCGTCCGCTGGCCGTGAGCAAACCCCAAGACGCGCATCGAAACACCCGCCTGCCGGGCGGCAAGCGGGTGCAAGAGGTCGAAGGCTATTCAGTGTTCAGGCCGCGGCGCGATGCTCTTCAGACGCGGGGGTCTCGACCGTCGATTCGCCCGAGCAGAACGCGGCCTTCCAGGCAGGCCTCGTGAACAGGACACCCAAGACGACGGGGTAGACGAATCCCATGATCGTGACGAACCCGAAGCCGCCGATGATCACCGCCCCGACGCCCATGATGATCTTTGATCCTGCGTAGGCGAGGCTGCACGTCCGACCCCAGGGACGGACCTTCATTACGCCGACGCCTGCGATGATCAGCAAGACGCCCAGGACCATGCCCACCAGCCCCAGGAGCACGAACATCCCGCCGCCGGTCGCAGCCGCTTCCGCGAGTCCCTCGGTGCTCCTGCCTTCCGCGGCCGCAGCCTCCTCAATGGCACTGCCAAAGAGGGCAAACGCTCCGCCGCCGAGAACCATGAGCAGGGAGAAGAGGCAGCCAAGCCCACCAAACACGTAGTTGAGGATGCCGATTACCTTCATCCCACCAGTCCGTTGCGTTGCCATGACATTCCCTTTCTCTGATCAAGACGAATGCGAGCTTCACATCGGACCAATCCAAGGCCAACATTGGTGCCAGAGGCGACAAACAGCCCAAATTCCTACGATTCGGCCGGGGACCTGGGCGGGTGAGCGCTCGACAAGAACTGTTGCAAGTCTATTGATTGCAAACCTTTATAGATCAGTCTCGGCCGGGCGTGGACCAGCGGGACCCATGGTGGTCGGCCGGGCAATTCGCCACGCCGGGATGTACGGTCATCGGCAATCGCGGCCCGGGCGGCCCTAGAATCACCCTCAGATGGCGGGTGGCCCCGGCCTGCTCCACCCCGGTCGGAGCAGTTGGGCGCTAAACCCCGTCCGCGGTTCGCTCTAGAGAGTTCGCGGCCAGTAGACCTCCTTCCCCCACGGCCCACAGATGCCCTACTCCTTCAACGGCAACCCAACCCACACCCTGGGCGTGGAAGTGGAGCTTCAGTTGGTCGATGCCGAGACCCTGGCCCTGTCCAGTTCGGTTCAGCAGATTCTCGATTGTGTTCCCGAAGAATGGTCCAACAAGATCAAGCCCGAACTGATGCAGAGCTACTGCGAGTTCAACACCGACATCTGCGCCACGGTCAAGGATGTCCAGCGGGATCTCACGGAAAAGCTCCAATGGGGTCAGGCGACGGCGCGACGGCTGGGGTTGAAACTCGCCTGGGGCGGAACCCACCCGTTCAGTCCCTGGCATGAACAGATCTACAGCCCCGGCAAGCGCTACGCGTGGATCACCCGGGTGATGCAGGACATCAGCCGGCGACTTGTCGTGTTCGGCCTGCACGTGCACGTCGGGGTCGATTCGGGCGACAAAGCCATTCAGCTCTGTGATCGGCTGCTGCGCCACCTGCCGACGCTGCTGGCTCTGAGCGCGAACTCGCCGATGTGGAACGGACGGGTCACGGGCATGGCGTCGTATCGCTCCAAGATCATGGACGCGCTGCCAACCGCCGGCCTGCCGCAGCACATGCGCAACTGGTCGGAATACGTCTGGCTCGTCGATCACCTCTGCTCCACCGGATTCATTCGATCTATTCGTGAAATCTGGTGGGATGTCCGCCCGCATCATGAGTTCGGCACGGTTGAGGTGCGGATTATGGATATGCCCTTGAACATGGACCATCTGCTTGCGCTGGTGGCGCTGACGCAATGTCTGGTCGCCGGGACATCGGATTACATCGACAAAGGGGCCTACCTGGTCGACTGTCATCCCATGATCGCCAAACAGAACAAGTGGCACGCGGCCCGCTACGGCTTGGATGCGATGTTCGTCGACCCCGACACGATGAAAGCAGTGTCGGCCATCCAAACCGTGCGCAGCCTGGTTGACCGCTGCATGCCATATGCCCAACGACTCGGCTGCGCCCAGGAGTTGCAGGCCGTCAACGAGATCCTCGAGCACGGCAACGGCGCCACCCGGCAGTGCGAGGTCTATGAACAAACCGGCGAGATGGGCGAGGTCGCCAGGTTCCTTACGAACCAGGTTCGCGAACCGATCGCCCCAGCGCCCCGATCCTGATGCATCCCGATCAAAACGACCGTGATGGAGGCCGCGATGGCACAACCGCACAGCACGACCAACGAACCTGAAGCGCAACCCAACTCAGGCGGGGCCGCAACCGTTGTCGCGACCAAACCGGCTCGACCCAAGCCCAAGCGCCTGCCGCCCTGGAAGGTGCTGCTGCACAACGACGATGTCAATGACATGCTCTACGTGGCCGACACGATCGTCGGGCTGACCACGCTGAGCCGCCCGGAAGCGGTGCAGCGCACGCTCGAAGCACATGAAACCGGCGTAGCGATGCTGCTGGTCACCAATCGCGAACATGCGGAACTGCTGGCCGAACAGTTCGCCTCCAAGAGCCTCACCGTCACCATCGAGCCGGACGCCTGAGCGAAGCAACTGTCAGCATTCAGCGTTCAGCGTTCAGCGCTTCAGCAATCGCGTAAGTTGCGCGACCTCCTCGTCCACCTCGCCCGGGTCGCTCACCCCCTCAGCCACGACCCGCAAAAACTCACGCCGCAACTTGTCCTTGATCGTGTCAACCATTGTGTAGATCTTCTGCGGGTCGCGCTCGCCCATCGACCGCATCAGCTCTTCATACGGCGCCGGCTGACATCCATATTTGTTCGGTCGCAACACCCGGGCTTCAAACGCCTCCCATTGGCGCTGCATCCGGCGGTTGCGGCAATCGGCCTCGACGCGGGCCAGCGTCACGTCGAGCGTGGTGGCGGCGTAGGCGCTGTTGTAGGCCGTCGCCGGATCGTCTGACTCATGCGCCGCGACCGAAGCGAGCATCTGGGGATCCAAAGGAACGAATTTCGGCCGGCCCTCGCCGTTGCGCCCATGCTCGTGACGATATTGATCCGTCACGAAGTGTTCCAGGCACTTCAGCAGAAACGACCTGAACCGCCCGGTGTCCTTGTTCGCCCGGCTGATCAGATCGCGGCCGAGCACGACCTCCCACATGAATGCCTGGACCAGATCGTCAGCATCGGCCGGCTGCACGCGCTTCGCCTTGCAAAGATACGCGTACACCGGGGGACGGTATCGCTCCAACAACACCTCAAGGGCCGCTGGATCGACCTTGGCCTGCTCGATCAGCGTCCAGCTCGTGGTCTGGAACCAGCTTGCGGTCTGGTTCGGGGCCATCACCGCCACCTTTCTCCGCCTGTCAAAAAGTATAGCCTTGCGGCTAGATCGCCACGATTCTACCGTAGTTTCCCAGGGGATGCTGTGCCATGCTCACGCCCCAGCAAGCCAAACGCCTCGCCGCGGAGCTGTTCGACGACAACGATAAGCCGTCCCACCTCCCTCTCCCCCCGGGAGAGGGCCAGGGTGAGGGCATTCCCCCTCTCCCCCCGGGAGAGGGCCGGGGTGAGGGCCTTCTCCCTCTCCCCCTGGGAGAGGGCCGGGGTGAGGGCGATCTCCCTCTCCCCCCGGGAGAGGGCCGGGGTGAGGGCCTGCCCCAGCAGATCGGCTCCTACCGCATCCGCAGAATCATCGCCGTCGGCGGCATGGGCACCGTCTATGAAGCCGAGCAAACTCATCCGCATCGCACAGTCGCGCTGAAAGTAATGAAGCGCGAATACGGCTTGCGTGGCCGACGGGCGCTGCGGCGGTTCGAATATGAATCCGAGATCCTGGCCAGCCTCCGCCACCCCGGCATCGCTCAGATCTATGAAGCGGGTACGCACGATGATGGGACAACGTCCGGGGGCGGGGGCGTACCTTATTTCGTCATGGAATACATCCCTGATGCCAAACCCATCACCAAATATGCTGACCAACACAAGCTCAGCATCCGCCAGCGCCTGGAGCTGTTCGCCGAAGTCTGCGATGCGGTGCACCACGGCCACCAAAAAGGCATCATCCATCGCGACCTGACACCCGGAAATATCCTGGTGGGTGCCGACGACGACGACACCTGTAAAGCCGCGACCAGTGGTCGCGGTCTGGTCAAAATCATCGACTTCGGCATCGCCCGGGCCACCGATTCCGACATCGCCGTTACCACAATGCACACCGATGTGCGCGAGCTGATCGGGACCCTCCAATACATGAGCCCCGAGCAGTGTGCCGGCGACTCCCGCGACCTCGATATCCGTAGCGACGTGTATTCGCTCGGCGTGGTTCTGTACGAGCTTCTCTGCGGGCAATTGCCGTATGACCTGTCACACACGCCGATCCCACAGGCCACGCGCGTGATTCAGGAGATCGAACCGCCTCGTCCAAGCACGATCAGCAAGAGATTGAAAGGGAATCTGGAAGCGATTGTCCTCAAAGCCCTGGAAAAGGATCGCGAGAAGCGCTTCCAATCCACCGCCGATCTCGTTCGTAACATCCGCAACCATCTGGCAGGCAAGCCGCTCGATATCCGCCCGCCGACGCGCTTCTCACTCGCCCTCCACTGGCTGGTCAAACATCCGATCATCACCACCACCGCCGCATGTCTGACCATCGCCGGGCTCAGCGCCGCGTCGATTTGGATTTCAGTCTGGTGGGTTGGGCTGCGTCCCTACGACATTGAGCTGACACCGGACGGTCGCGAAGCGAGACTCGTCTCCATGGCCGGAGCCACCCTGCACAAGTGGACCACCGAAGCCAAAGACGGCATCGCCTTCGCCGAACTCGTCGAACGTCCACCCGCCCTCGGCGGCGGCAAACTAGCGCTGATCGGGTTCAGCAGCGCGTACGAGAACCCTTATCCGGGGGAGCTGTGCGCGTTCGATATGAGCGATGACCGCGACCATCCCATCTGGACCGCACGTATCACCGATGGGGACATGCTGCCCGAGCACATTGAACATGGTTACAAGAGCGCAGGGGTCGGCGTCATCTGGTGCAATGTACAGGACGTCTTCACCGACCGTGACCACCCTGGCCCCGAGGTGATCGCGTGCTATCAGCATGGCCCGGGGTCGGCCTGTGCCGTTCGCATCTATGACCTGAACCGTGAACTCCTTTACCAGATCTGGCACGACGGAGCGCTGGGACGCGGCTATTGGATGACCGAGCCGGGCCGGCTGATTCTGCCGGGGACGAACAGTGAAGCGCCGTGGTCCGCCCGTGGCTACGACGTCCCAGGCTTCCCGCTGGTGGTCTTGGCCGTTGAGCCGAAGATTGGCCACATCGCAGAGGCCTCAACGACTACGACGCCTGGCGGCGATACCGAGACGCTCGCCTGGTACAAGTGTCTCTGGCCTCCGACCTCTGCCTATCTCCTTGAAGGCGCTCTGCAGGCTACGCCGTACTCCGGCGAGGATCCCGCCCGCTTCGTGCGGTTCAACGTCACGGTCACGGCCAACCCAACAGCACACCTCAGTTGGCTTCTCGATCAAGACGGCACGGCAGTCCCCGGCACTCGTGCGACAACCGACGGGTGGAAACTGGATACCGCAACTCCAGACCCAGAGCTGTTCTACCTCGCCGACCTGCCACCGATCGTTTCGAGGAAGGATCAGCCGGATTGACGCAATCCGGCTCTCACGTGAGTCGGGGCGTGTCGCCTTCTGTGAGCCGGCCCGTTCCGGGCCGGTTGACAAGGAGCAACGGCCCCTGTACCGCGAAGAAAATCAAAAAAAATCCGCCGGTCCTCTGCTAGATCGCCAAGCTTCCTCCGTACTTCCGGATGGAGGCAGCGTGCCTCGCCAGACATGCGTTACTCGTAGCCACAAAGGAAGTATTGCGATGAACCGACTCACTTGGATTCCAAGGTATCCGATGCACAGGAAAATGCTGGCCTTGGTGATAATGGTAACCTTGGTGATGATGGTAAGCTTTCTAGGTGCATTAGGTGCACGCCGAGAGAATCTCGGCACACCGATAGTGTGGGATGTCAATGGGCATGCCTATGAAGTAGTGGACCAGCACCTGAGTTGGCCCAGCGCGCGCGACTTTGCTGCCTCCCAGCTGTTGATGGGCGTGCCTGGACATCTAGCAACGATTACTTCCGCCGAGGAGAATGACTTTGTCGTGAGCGTCATCAATGCTTTCGAGAGTTCGCAGGGTGTTCAGCACAATCTCCTGTGGCTCGGTGGAGAGCAAATTCCCCACAACGCTCCGAATCCCGCGGAAGATTGGACTTGGATAACCGGAGAACTTTGGAGCTACACGAACTGGGCTCCAGGCGAGCCCAATGATGCGGCCGGTGGTGAATACTACCTCGCAGTTTATGGGAGCGGTAATCCCAACTCCTCGAAAGGAACCTGGAACGACGACTTCCTTGGTGAGGGCAACACCGGCTTCATCATTGAGTGGTCTCCAGCCCGCCCGGCCGACATCACTGGGCCGGACGGCGTGCCGGACGGGTGCGTGGATGCGTTCGATCTGGGGGCGCTGCTGGCTGCGTGGTGCTCGGTGGCCGGCGGCAACCCGTGCGGCACCTGCTTCCCCTGAGCGATGCCCGGCGACCGAGCGCGTGTACCCCCCACCCCCAGCCTCATCAGGCGGGGGTTTTTGGTCTGTGTTGCGGGGGCATCGGGAGGGCGGGAAGAGCGCGACCAATCCCGATGGAATCGGGACGGCTTTACAATGGGGCATGGACGGCGCGCCCGGCGGTCGCGGGGCTGGGTTTCCGGCAGGCCCCGGCTGGGTGGTTGACACAGCCCGGCGGGCGGCGCGGTATCCTGTACCCATGCCCGCCAAGAAGCTCAAGCAGTTCCTGGACGGCCACAAGGTCAAGTACCTGGCGATCAGTCATTCGCCGGTCTACACGGCCCAGGAGATCGCGGCGTCGGCCCACGTCCCGGGCAAGGAGCTGGCCAAGACGGTCATCGTGAAGGTGGACGGCCGGATGGCCATGGCCGTGCTGCCCGCGACGCGTCAGGTCGATTTCAAGCTGCTCAAGAAAGCGCTTGGGGCCAAGAAAGTCGAGCTTGCGTCTGAGGGGGAGTTTGCCGACCGCTTTGGCGAGTGCGAGCCGGGGGCGATGCCGCCGTTCGGCAATCTCTACGACATGGAGGTCTACGTCGCCGAGCCCCTGGCCGAGGACGAGGAGATCGCCTTCAACGCCGGCAGCCACACGGAGCTGATTCGGCTCGCCTACGAGGACTTCGAACGGCTGGCCAAGCCCAAGGTGCTGCGGTTCACCGAAAGTTGAGAAGATTCACCACAGAGGCGCAGAGGGGGCAGAGGGGGAAGAAGGCACAAAGGCACGAAGGCACGGAGGCACGAAGGGAAGAAGGGAAGCAGGCACGGAGCGGAGCGTGCGTGCGCTCAGGAGAACCGTTCTTGGAGGCGATTGAGCAACGTCTCGAACACCGAATCGGGGTCAGCGGCGGCGGCGATGAGAACGAACTTATCTGGTTGCGCTTCGGCTTGGTCCAGAAATCCTTGCCGCACTCTCGCATGGAATGCAGGGCTTCTGCGCTCCATTCGATCGCGGGCCAACGAATCGGGAAGCCGAGCGCCGGCAACCCGCTGATCGACATCGAAGATGACGGTAAGGTCCGGCCAGCTCGATTGCACGGCAACGCGGCCTACGGTCAGGATCTCTTCGGGGCTCAGCCCGCCGGCGGCGCCTTGATAGGCCAGGGTGGAGCTGATGAACCGATCGGCCAGCACCAGCTCGCCGCGCTGTAGCGCCGGGGCGATAGTCTGCTCGACCAACTGGGCCCGGCTGGCCATGTACAGCATCATCTCGCAGCGAACGCTCATCTCGGGGCTTGCGGGGTCGAGCAGGATGCGGCGAATCTGCTCGCCGATCGCCGTTCCGCCCGGCTCGCGGACATCGCACACCCCAAGACCGGCTTGGCGGCAATGCTCGGCAAACCGATCAAACTGCGTGGTCTTGCCCGACCCATCCGGCCCGTCAAAGACGATGAACTTGCCGCGAAGTTGGGTGATCCACCGGCTCATCGCAGCGACTATGCACACTGCGTGACCGCTTGGCAAGGTCGCGTAGTGCTTGAGGTCTCGCGGCGGGGCAAGCCCGCCCGCGAAACGAATTCAGGCCTCAGGCGTCAAGCGTTGGGCATATGATTGTGACGGCATGCGAATCGAGGTTCGAGACGCGTCGCGGCGGATGATCGGCAGGATCGAGGTTGACCCGGCCCGGCGTCCCACCCGCGTGAACATCGAGGGCACGGACCGCGAGGTATTCCTCGATTGGGACAGGGCTTTGGATGATGCGAGGCATCTGCGCCGCTGCGTGGTCTGCGGATGCAGCGAGCTGTTTCGAGCCAAGGCGTTCCCTCAGGTCACCAGCTTCGTGGTGGTGCTGGCCTTCGCCGGTGCGGTCGTCGGTGCGTTGGGATACGCGACCACACCCCCGATCCTGGTGGCGATGGTCGCGGTGCTGGCTGCGGACGTGGTGATCCTGTTGCTGGCCAGGCAGCGGCTGGTCTGTCACCGCTGCCGATCGAGCTATCACGGGCTGCCGGTTGCACGGTACCATCGAGCATGGGACCGGGCCGTTGCCGAGCGCCATTCGCCGGCGCCGCAGCCCGCGCCGCTTCGGAGCAGCCCACGCATAAGGACCTGGCTGAAGCGCATCACGCAGGAACGTACAACCGCATGAGCCGCCAACGGACGCTGGTGCTGCTGGGTGGCGGCGGGCATGGGGCAGTCGTCGCCGAGGCCGCGCGTGCGGGAGGATGGTCGGTCGTCGGCTTCCTCGATGATGACCAGCACCATCCCCGGGCCGAGCAGGTCAACCTCAAGCATCTGGGCGCGATTGAAGATCTCGCCAACGTGCTGGCGTCGCTGCCTAAGGGGACGGCCGCTCACGCCGCGGTGGGCGATCCGGCGGTTCGACGCCGGTGGCTGGATGCTGTGGCTGAGACTGAAGCGCCGGCGATCATCCACCCAAGCGCGGTGGTCTCACCATCAGCCACCATCACCGAGGGAGCCTTCATCGGCCCAGGGGCGATCGTCAACGCCCGAACCGTCATCGAGCGCGGCGTGATCGTCAACAGTGGAGCGCTCATCGAACATGACTGCGTGCTGGAAGCGTTCTGCCACGTGGCCCCCGGAGCTGTATTGGGAGGCCGGGTGACGGTTGGGCGAGACGCGCTGGTGGGCCTGAACGCGACGGTCCTGCCGGGCGTGCGGATCGGCGCGGCCGCCACACTTGCCGCGGGGGCCGTGGCGGTCTCGGATATTCCCCAGGCTGCCACCGCTGTCGGCGTCCCGGCCAGGAGACTGGTTTGTGGCGCTTCATCAGCCCAAGACCCGGCCTGAAATGGTCGAATAGGACAACATGAGGATGTCGGGGACCATCATGTCAGCGTTGGCGGCGCTGGCGCTGCTGACCGGCTGCGAACCGCCCGACGTCACCATCAAGCAGACGCCGGTCCGCGTCACCAGCGAAACGGTGGGCATCGGCCGGCCCGCCCATGCCGGCGACCGGGTGACCATCAATTATCGAATCACGCTTCCTGACGGCCGGGAAGTCCTCCGTCACCGGGACTACCGTTTCGAGCTGGGCAGCTCAACGGTGATTACGGCGATCGACGAAGCGGTCGAAGGCATGCGCAAACGCGGCCGGCGCACCGTGGAGTCCCCGCCGAACAAACATTGGGGCCGGGCGGGATACGGCAACGGAGCCATCCCGCCCAACGTGACGCTGACGATCAGCATTGAGCTGGTGGATATCGAATAGCGCTATGGGACGATGGCCCACAGCACAAGCACCGAGACCATCAGCAGCCCGACGACGGCGAGCACGGTCACGCCAAGCAAGGTCGCGGCGTCGCGAACCCTCAAGCGAAACATGGCCATCCCCAGACCAATGAACGCTACCGCCTGAGAAGTAAGCTCGAACGTCCATTCCCACGCGGGGATTTCCACATTGATGAAGGTCAGCAGAGCGATCGCGGCGACGATACCCAGCATCCGCACGGCGGCCAGCTTCACATCGCCCAGCGGCTTGTGGAGCATATGGGCCAAGACGAACAGCCCACCAAGGCCGGCGAGGCTCAACACGGCCGTCCTCACCAATACATTGAGCAGCCCCATCAGCCGCATGCCGACGCCAATGGCGTCGGCGTCGGCAAACAATCCTCCCGCTGCTGAAAGATAGCCGATCGAGAGGATCAGCAGGCTGGCAATCGCCACCGCCCCCGGCAGCCACAACTCGCCACGGCCCGGCGCACTGATCGGCGGGGCCTCTTCGTCCTCTTGCTCGTCTTGCTCATCTTGCTCCACCTTGGCCGCTTCGCCGGTGACGGTCTTGATGACCTTGAGCGTCTTGAGGTCAAACCCGCAGCGAAGACATAACAGGGTGTCGCTGCCGCGCATTGATGCTCCGCAGTTGGGGCATGTGTCCAGGGCCTTGACGGACGACTCGGTCTGCCCGGGCGAAGACTCGGCCTCGCCCCTGGGCGTGTTCTTCTCGGGCGGCGCCTCCGGCTCAAGCGGCAGGGGCTGAGCATCATCGCCGCGATCGACCTTCAGGGAATGGGCCTGTTGAAGCGAGTCCTGTGACCCTGCCGGCGACGCTTCCTTTGGGTCAACCGGGTACGGCTTGGGTTGCTCGCTGTCTTGGGTGCTCATCATCCTTAGCTCCGAGTACGGCCCCCCGCCGGTGATCGAGCAGGCCCGACCGCCGCGCCGCCTGATGGGCCTCGACCCCTCATCCTACCTGCACCGGCTATCACGACACGGTGATCGTACCCACACATCGACCGCCTGGTAGCCGGTCATGCGGATTGGGTCAGGTCCACCAATTGCGAGGCGGTCTTGTCCGATCAGACCAGCGCTGATAAGACACACACGATCTGAAGGCTGCGACCGGTCGTACAGGAAACGCTGCGATGACGATATCCCGCCTCTTTTTGGCCGTCGCCGCGAGCGTCATGGGAACGCTTTTCGGCTGTCACCCCACCGGCCCAGCGTCGATCCGGGCCGGCCGAGCCGACTACAACATCGCCGTCCAGCAGACCAACGACCAGCAACTGCTGTTGAACCTGGTGCGCCTGAAATACCGCGACACCCCGTCCTTCCTGGAGACGGCCAGCATCGCCACCAGCTTCACATTTGAGGCGTCCGGTTCGTCCTCGGCGGCGCTGCTGCCGTCGCAGGCCGACACCTTCGGCCTGAGCGGCAAGCTCGCATACACCGAGAAGCCCACCATTACCTACCTCCCGCTGCGGGGAGAGAAGTTCGTCACCCAACTGCTGTCGCCGGTCGAGCTGCGAACGCTGCTGTTGCTGTACCACTCCGGCTGGTCGATGGATCGGCTGATGCGCGTGATCGTCCAAGAGATCAACGGCATCCCCAACGCCCCGACCGCCTCGGGTCCCACGCCGACGCAGGCGCCCAAGTACAAACGTTTCCGAAGGATCACCGCACTGATGCGCGAGCTACAGCTTGACGGCATCCTGACGCTCGGCGCGGCCGGCGAGGGTGATGACGCCCGGATCGAAATCCGCATTGCGCCCGAGGCCCAGGCCGAGGATTGCGTCCAACAGTTGATCCGCGAGCTGAATCTGGACCCGGCCGAGTCGCGCTTCACCCTCACCCGGGCCGTTGCCGGAGGAGGCGGGGATCAGATCGCTCTGGTCACCCGTTCCCTGATGGCGTCGCTGTTCTACCTCTCACAAGGCGTGGAGGTCCCCGCCCGTGACCGCGCGGCCGGCCGCGTCACCGTCACTCGCGATGCCTCCGGCGAGGTTTTCGACTGGAAGAGCGTCACCGGCGATCTGCTGCGCGTCCGCTCGTCGGGTCCTCGCCCGGTGGGGGCCTACACTACCGTACGGTACCGCGGGGCGTGGTTCTACATTGACGACAGTGACCTGGACTCCAAGTCCACCTTCTCGCTGCTGACGCAACTGCTCGCATTACAGTCCGGCGAGATCAAACCCCAGGTCCCGCTGCTGACGCTGCCGGTCAGATGACCCGCGGCGGGCCCGTTGAGGCCACGAGGCGAACGATCCCGCCTTGCCGTTCCCGGTTGGGGCGACGGTGGCGGCTGGCCGGAGCGGCGGGAAGATGGGTCCGAGCGGGGCAGGCTGTGGCACCGCCGCCGGCCTCTGCCCCCGGGACGGATTGTTTACACGCAACCGCCTGCCGGGATCGCCGAAAGGTATCCTAGTGAGAGAAGAGAGAGTTCCTCGACCGGTCCCTGGCCAGGGCCGGTCTTTTTTTGCGTTCCCGGCCTGCCCAGATAGGCTCTGGGGATGATCAGCACGCTTGGCCTGGTCATCAGCCGGGTTTTCCGCCGGACCTGCCCCGATCCGTTCATTCTCGCCATCGCTCTGACGCTGCTGACCGGGGTATTGGTGATGGCCTTTGGGGGGTCGACACTGAGTGATGGCACGGTCGTGGGCGGCACGTTGATCGATGCGATCCGGTTCTGGCAAGACGGCTTCTGGGAGCTGTTGACCTTCTCGATGCAGATGTGCCTGATTCTGATCACCGGCCATGCGCTGGCTTCGAGCCCGCCGCTGGCATGGGCCATCAGGAAGCTGGCTGGACTGCCTCGGTCCGCACTCGGCGCCACGGCGCTCGTCGCCTCGGTGGCCATGGTGCTGGGGGTTATCAACTGGGGCCTGGGGTTGATCGCCGGGGCGCTGATCGCCCGCCAGGTCGGCAAGAGCCTCAACGATCGCAATATCCCGCACCACTATCCACTGCTGGCTGCGGCGGGCTATCTCGGGCTGCTCGTGTGGCACGGCGGATTCTCCGGCTCCGCGCCGCTGAAGGTGACCAACGCCGGCGAGGTCCAAGAGATCTTCAAAGGAATCAAGATCGACTTTGAAACCATCCCCTTTGACCACACCATACTCTCGCCAATGAACCTGCTGATCACCGGCGGGCTGATCCTTGTCGCCCTGGTCACGATCGTGATGCTGGTTCCACGCGATGAACAATCCATGCAGGGCTACGGCGAATTCGAGGTCGAAGAACTCCATACGCCTCCGAGACAGCCGTTGCGAACGCTGCCCGATTGGCTGGAAGCCACGCCGATCTTTTCAGTTCTGTTGGCCGTGCCGATGCTGATCTGGCTGGCCGATCTGTTTGTGATCGGGGATGACTGGCCGATCATTGCGGAAACCCGATCGTGGAAGCAACTGACGCCCAACGATGTCAACCTCCTGTTCCTCGCGCTTGGCTTGCTGATGCACGGTACGCCCCGGCGGTACGTCGGCGCCGTCAACGACGCGGTCCGCGGCTGCTCGGGGATCATCCTGCAATTCCCGCTGTACGCCGGCATCATGGGGATGATGAAATACAGCCATCTGACCGAGCTGTTCGCCCAGAACATCGCCGCTGTCAGCAATGAAACGACCTTGCCGGTGACGACCTTTCTCAGCGCGGGCGTGGTGAACCTGTTCGTGCCGTCCGGCGGCGGCCAATGGGCTGTCCAGGGCCCCATCGCCATGCAGGCGGCAAGCGAGATCGGCGTGAGCTATCCGAAGATGCTCATGGCCGTCGCCTACGGCGATCAGCTCACCAACATGCTCCAGCCGTTCTGGGCCCTGCCGCTGCTGGGGATCACCGGCGTCAAGGCCCGCGACATCGTCGGCTACACCACGGTCGTCATGATCTTCGCCGCGATATGGATAACGCTGGGGCTGCTGCTGTTTTGAGCGATCCCCCGGCAGAGCCGGGGGCTGAGGGAATGGTTGAAAGGATTGTCCAACTGAACGTTGATGGCGCGATTGCGAACGTCGCGCTGAATGATCCCGATCACCGCAACGCGCTGGGGATTGCCATGTTTGACGCCCTTGATGAGGCGCTGGGCGCAATCAAGGCCAACGACGATGTGCACGTCGTGCTGATTCACGGCCGAGGAAAGGTCTTCTGCGCCGGGTTTGATCTGGCGGCGGCAGTTGAGGACGCCACGCTCATGGGCACGTTCATCCAGCGCCTCAGCGTGCTGATACGCTCGCTGCGCCGGCTGCCGCAGGTCGTGGTGGCGGCGGTACACGGGGCGGCTATCGCCGGCGGCTGCGCGCTGGTCTCAGCTTGCGATCTCGTGGTCGTCTCGGCGACCGCAAAGCTGGGCTATCCGGTCCATCGAATCGGCGTTTCCCCGGCGGTGACAATCCCCACATTGCAGCAGGCGATCGGACCGGGCGCAACGCGCACCCTGCTGATGAGTGATGAGCTCATCGACGCCCCGACGGCGTATCGAGTCGGGCTTGCCAGCCGTCTCAGCCGCGATGACAAGTCTGTACTGGACGACGCGATGACCCTGTGCGAAACAATCGCCCGCCACGGCCCACACGCCCTGCGCACCACGAAAGCCTGGCTGAACGAGCTGGACGGTTCGCTCGATGACGAGCTGTTTGAGCATCCAGCGGAATCCTCCGCTCAGATCGCCACCCTCGACGAGGCGCGCACGATGCTCGATGCCTATTGGCAAGACCGCCCCCGGATATAACACGACCGCAGCACCAATGAATCAAATGCACCCGGCCTGCCACCCACCTTGCCGGTGCATCAACATGGCATCTCGCCGGCGTCATGCAGCGGATGTATCTTGCGGCCCATGATTGTTCGGATGATCCGCAACAAGCTGCGCTTGATCCGCTACTACTCTGCCGATCGACCGCGGTCGGTGTGGGGCCGGGCCACGAATATCGCCTTCGCGGCGGCGCTGGCGCTCACTGCCCCAGCGGTGTGGCTGGTGGACCGAGCCTTCGTACTGCGGGTGTCGCAACTCCATATCACGGGCAGGCTGTACGAATCCGCGGACGGGACTGTTTGGGCCGGGGTTGTCCCGGACGTCGGTCTGCGGGGCACGGCGGGAGATGACTCGGTTATGTCCGGCATGTTTCAGCTCGCCGTCGGGACCGCGCACCACGGTTGGCCGTTTGAGTCTTCACGGCGCCATCCGGGGGCGCAACTTGGCCTCGATCTGTTCGCACGTGGCGAGCCCCAAGCGGATGTTGACCTGCCGGCCGATTCGTCCCTTCGCGCCGCGATCGAGTTGGCTCTCTTGGAAGCTGGGCACGATGAAGCGGTCGATGTGTGGCAAGGAGAGCAGCCTGCGGTGTCGCACCGGCTCTCGGCCTGGCTGGCCAATGGGGTCGTGTGGTACCTTCTTCTTTCCTACACCGCATGGTTCGGAGTGTTCCTGTCGCGCTTTGGCTGGCGGGTTGTGCAGGCGGGCCGTCACGTCCGGCAACAACAGCGCCAACGCGAAGGCCGCTGCGTCGCCTGCGGATATGACCTCAGGGCAAGCGAGTTCAGCGAACGGTGCCCGGAATGCGGGACGCTCGCGGAGTAGTTGCCGGCGCTTGGTTGCTGGTTCCTGGTACATTGCCCGCATGTCGGATACTGTGCTGACGAACGTCACCGACGGCATCTCAACCGTCACGATGAATCGGCCGGGCGCGCGTAATGCGCTGTCGCTTGACCTCATCGACGCGCTGGCGGAGGCGATCGAGGCCGTCGAACGCGATGCGACCGTGCGGGCGCTGATCCTGGCCGGGGCGGGCAAGGCTTTCTGCGCCGGGATGGATCTCAACGGCGTCATGGCGGATGCAGTGGGAATGCGCCGCATGCTTCAGAACTTTTCGCGCGTGATGCGGCGAATCCGTCGGCTGCCCATTCCAACCATTGCAAGAGTCCAAGGGGCGGCAATCGGCGGGGGATGCGGGCTCATGGTCGTCACCGATTTCGCCGTCACTCATCCCCAAGCCAACGTGGGTTTCCCGGAGGTGAGCCTCGGATTATGTCCAGCAGTGGTCGCCCCGTGGCTGATGCGCAGAATCGGATCGGGCCGGGCACGAGCAATGCTGTTGGCCGGCGGAACCATAACCGGCCGGGAAGCTGCCGAACTCGGCCTCGCCACGCACCTCGCCAAGCGTGACCGCCTTGACCGGGAAGCCGCTGAGCTTGCCCGCCGGTTGGCCGAAGGCGGCCCACACGCCATCGCCGCGACCAAGAGGTGGGTCAACGAGCTCGACGGGTCACTTGACGACGAGGTGTTCGAACGGGCCGCGAAGCTCTCCGCCGACGTCCTCGCCTCCCCAGAGGCCCAATCGCGCCTGCGAGCGCGGTTCGGAGGCTGATTGGCGCGCCACCGCAGCCACCGCCCGGGCGCGAACTTTCTGACCGACAAATGGATTGATTTTTCGTAGGCGGGGATGAGGGACGCGTATAATGCGATCCTCCTTTGTTTTGCGGCGGGTGCGGTCTGGGACGTACAGCGCGAGCTAGCGCTCGTGAGATTCCAGGCCGTTCCCGCTGCTTTCATTGGCCGGAAGATGCGGTGGTAGATGCGTACAATGACCTGCGACTTGGCCTGACGGCCGGGTATGCGTCCTCATAGGATGTGACCTATAGGTCAGCCGGTCCACGAAGACCGCCTGACCGAGGAGAAGCCCACATGTCCAAGCCTGATCTTGCCATCGATCTCAAGAACGTCTCGGAGAAGGATCGCAAACAGATCGAGCAGGCCACGGAGATGCTCGGGCCTGACCCCGAGACGATGGGGTTCATCAAGAGCATCTTCTGGGGGAACTGCCGTGAGGAACTGATCCTTCCTTATCCAGAGGTCAGCGCCCAGGAAACTGCTCGCTGCGATCAACTTCTGGCCGAGCTGGATGAATACCTTCGCAACGACCACCCTTCGGTCCAGATCGATCGCGATCAGGAGATCCCCGAGTGGGTCGTGCGGCGCCTGTTCAAGCTTGGCGTGCTGGGCATGATCATCGGCCAGGAATATGGCGGGTCCGGCTTCGGCATCACCAGCTACAACCGGGTTCTGGAGCGCATTGGTCGATCCTGTGGCTCCACAGCGGTGCTGGTTTCGGCACACCTTTCCATCGGGTGTGGCGCGATCGAGTTGTTCGGGACCAAGCAGCAGAAGACGCGATTCCTTCCCAGGATGGCCAAGGACACGCTCAGCGCGTTCTGCTTGTCGGAGCCGAACGTCGGCTGCGATGCCGCCAGCCTGGAAACCCGCTGCGAGTTGTCGCAAGACGGCCGGTATTACATCCTCAACGGCGAGAAGAAGTGGGCCACCTCCGGAGCGCTGTCCGGCCTGTTCACCGTCATGGCGAAACAGAAGCTGCGGGACCCAACCTCGGGCAAGGTGAAGGAGGGGATCACTGCCCTCATCTGCACGCCGGACATGCCCGGCATCGACATCTTCAGCCGAAATCGCTCGAAATGCGGCATTCGAGGCACCTGGCAGGCGCGCATGCGCTTCACCGATGTCAAGGTGCCCAGCTCACATTTGCTGCACAAGGAAGGCAAAGGTCTCAACGTCGCCCTGACCTGTTTGAACTTCGGCCGCTGCACGTTGTCCGCGGGGATGGTCGGCGGCTCGAAGGCCGCGTTGGAACAATCCGCCAAGTGGGCGAAGTACCGCCATCAATTCGACCGCCCGCTCGGCGAGTTCGAGCTGGTGCAGGAGATGATCGCCACCATGGCCGCCTCCTGCTACGCCATGGACGCCATGCTCTACATGACCACCGGCTTCCTTGATCGCGACGACTCCGACATCATGTTGGAGACCGCCGTGTGCAAGGTCTTTTGTTCGGAGATGGGCTATCGCACCGTCGACCAGGCCTTGCAGATCATGGGCGGCGAAGGATACATGACCGAGAACGAGATCGAGCGCTTATGGCGCGACAGCCGAATCAACACCATCGTCGAAGGGGCCAACGAAGTCATGCACAGCTTCATCTTCGCTTACGGCTCCAAGCAGCTCGGCGAGTTCATGCTCGGCGTGAAGAGCAGCCCCGCCAAGCATGTGAAGGAAGGTTTGCGGCTGGTCCTCGAGTTATATCTCGGTGTTCGTCGCCGGGCTCCGGTGATGAGCCGATCGCGGTCGGAGCTCGACGGCCTCAAGCGCGCTTTGGAACGCAACATCCGCGAGTTCAGCCACCAGGTCAAGTTGGCGATGAGAATCCACCGCGAGGGGCTGATCACCCGCCAAATGATCCAACAGCGGCTGAGCTGGTGCGTCGTGTGGATTCATGCCCTGGCGTGCAGCCTGTCACGTCTGGATAAGTCCATTCGCGATGGCGCCAACGGCGACCAGTTGGCCAACGAGACGAAGATCGTCGAGCACGTTTGCGCCATGGCTGAGCATGAAATTAGGCTGAATATTCGTGCGCTACGCCAGAACATCGACCGAACAACGGTCGCTTGCGCACACGCCGCGATGAAGCAGATGGATTCCTTGCCGAATTCAGATTATGTTATTCCCGAGCGGACGCCGGACGAGTCCGCCCGGGGTACGGGTCGGAATCCAGACCAGACCCACATCCCGCAGTTCGGCTCCGGTTCGAACGTGGCCACGGCAGATGTCCCGACCTGAGCGGATCAGGCCGAGCCCGGGTGGTGGCGGGCGCCGGCGGCCGGAACTCCTTTCGCTGGGCGATCTCGTGATCCTCGTTGATGAGTTTGTGATGAACACTTTCGAGCAGATGATCCAACGCGGCCACGAGCGGGTGTGCTTCCACCATGATCAGCCAACTGGGTTGCGGGCCATCATCGCCATCCACTCCACCAGGTTGGGCAGCGCTCTTGGAGGTACGCGACGATGGCACTATGCCACGGAAGCGGATGCGCTGTATGACGTGCTTCGTCTGGCCGAGGGAATGACATACAAGGCCGCGGCGGCCGACCTGGAGATGGGTGGAGCCAAGAGCGTCATCCTGCTAAGCAAGTCCGCCGATCCCACCACCGAGGCCGAAGCCCGGGCCATGGGTCGCTTCGTTGATACTTTTGGCGGCGCTTACATTGCGGCCGAAGATGTCGGCCTGGATACCCAGTACGTGGACTGGATGGGTCTCGAGACGAAGTACGTGATGGGCGGCGAAACCGTTTGCAGCGGCGGCAACCCGTCCCCCTACACCGCGCGCGGGACGTTCAACGCCATGAAGGCGGCGCTGGCGCACCTCGGGCGACCCGTCAGCTTTGACGGCCTGACCATCGCCATACAGGGCGTCGGCCACGTCGGCTATCAGCTCGCCGGCATCTTGACCGATCATGGCGCCACGATCATCGCCGCCGACCTCAACCGGGCCCGGCTCCAGCGCGCGGTGGATGAGTTCGGCATCCAGGTCACCGACCCGGAGCAGATACTCAATGTCGAGTGCGACATCCTCGCCCCGTGCGCCCTGGGCGGCGTCATCGATGCGAATTCTGCCCGCAAGCTCCGCTGCCGCATCGTGGCCGGCGGCGCCAACAACATGCTCGACGATCCGGACGAAGATGCGGTCGTTCTGAAGAATCTCGGCATTCTCTACGCGCCCGACATCATCAAAGAGCGCCTCGCAACCCGCGATCTGATGGCTGACCTCCGAGACGGCGGTCTGGTAACCGGCGGCCAGGCGATTTTCGGCCCCCAAAACGTACAGTCCTTCGCCGATGGGCCGAATCGCTTCCTGACAACAGGGGATCGTGATTGGGGGTTCTACGATTCCGATTCAGTCCCCGGAAAAGAGGCCACAATGAAATAAGGAGTTACTAATTGCAACACTCCGTCTCCCATCGCATATTCTGACGCAATCATTCAGGGAGTCTTCTCATACGCTAAAAAGAGGAAGGTCTGTTGAAATGCACCATTCAATCCTGTGGATATCATCAACCGTTTTGTTTACCCTTTTTGCCAGCATCTCCGGTTTGTATGCACAGCCTGGCCCGTCCTTCTCGATGAGTTATGACTTTTTCCCCTCCTCAAATCTCACCGATCCCGAGCAGGTCGGGCCCTGCATCCCGGGCTGCCAGAGCATCGAGATCACCGGCCCGACGACCTACAAAACGCGCGTAAAGGTCGCGCTCGGCCCGATCAAGACGACGTTCAACGTCGACGTCGAGCTGACCGAGACACGGCCCCCGGATTACGTCGCCTCGATTACGCGCGGAGAGGAGGGCGGCCGGGCCGAGGGACACGCCGCCATCGGCATAAAGAATCTGTCCCGTCACAAACTCGGTTTTCGGGTCGGCGAAGAAGGCGACCGCATGTGCGATTTGGGATGGGGCGGCGGGCTTGCCCGTGGGTTCCAGCGCGGCGGCCCTGGCAAAATCCTCCGGGGACATGGCGCGCGTCATGGGCGTATCCGTAAATCCCGGCGATACGACGCCTGAGACTCCGGAGATGGTGGCAGGGCGCCTACGCGCCGCGCTCGAGGTATTGCCGCCGGAACGTATTGTT
>JADFFQ010000025.1 GCA_022568135.1 Planctomycetota bacterium
ACGTGGATTGGCTGATCGCGCAAGATCCGCGCGGCCGGGAGCCGCTCATTACCTTCCGCGTTGGGCAGCGGATTGATCAATTGACGGTGGGGCAACAACTTACCGCCAGGCGCATCGCCGATCACCGGCCAGCATACCTGGGCTACGAAGGGCCGATCTCGGATAACCGCGGCTCGGTCAGCCGCCTATCGAGGGGAACCGTTATTTCGCTTGAACAGCAGCCCGACATCTGGCACCTGGAGGTCTCTTGGCACTCCCAGACGGGCGCGCCGCAGAATCAGCGGCTGAGGATGGAACGGGAGGGCCCAGATGAATGGACCATCGTTTGCACATCAAGGGACTCAAACAGCGGCACGGAACCCCAAGACCGCTGATCTCACCCGACTTCGTCGGGACGGAGAACTTGACGGCGATTGGTTGTTTCGGGGTGGGTAGCGAGTCTAGGCTGTTGGGACGACGTGTTGCGGCTGGAATACCGGGAGGCCGGGGCCGAGCCGAGACCAGCCGTATCGACCAGGCAAAGGAATCGAACATGAGTACTGACGCGACCGACCGGGATGAAACGTCCTCCAGGCGGATCCAGCACACCGAGCCGAGCATCGGCCCCGGTGCTCGGCAGCCCCAGCGCGAGGCATCAGTCCCCCGGGAGTCTGATTCCGAGCCGTTGCCAATCGCCGAGGGCGTTGGGCACGCGGTGGGTTCGAGGAAGATTACGGCCTTCGGCAAACAGCGCCGCCATGAGGACACGTGGACGCGCACCCCCAACACGACCGGGGAGGGCGCCATCCACGTTCGAACCTTTCACGGCAAGCTCACGGATGAGGCCCTGGCCTACATGGATCAATGCGTCAACGAATGGCTGGACGCTCATCCGCAATATGAGGTGAAACTGGTCAACTTGACCGTGGGGATCCTGACCGCCAAGCTCAAGGAGCCGCACTTGATCTGCCAGGTCTGGGTGTGAGCAATCGTCTCAACTTTCAGCGATCAGCTTGCCGGCGGCAGCGCTGAGACCGCCGATCATCCCGATGAAGAACCTGAATGCGAACCGCTGACCGCCGAGAGGTATGATTTGCCATGCAGCCGGACGACCATGTTTGCTTGTGCCATCGTGTCAGTCTTCGCAAACTGGTCAACTACATGAACCGAGAGCGTCCGGCGGTGCCGTCACAACTCAGCGAGTGCCTGGGAGCAGGAACCGGGTGCCACTGGTGCGTGCCGTTCCTACATCAGCTGCATCGCCAGTGGCAGCGCAATGAGCAGCCTGGCATTCAGGACTCGCCCGAAAGCTACGCAGATCGCCGTTTGGCATACCACCAGACCGGGCACCGCGACGAGGCTGCCGAGCGTGGTGAATGACTCCGGCCGCAGACTTCCCATGCCGAGACCGTCGACCACACGCGCCTAGCCATTCTCGCTCGGCGACGCCGGCTCTCGCGCTGGGGCGCCCTCGTTGGAATCGAGCTCGACGACGGTAACTGCCGTGTTCGAAAAGACACAGATCTCCCCTGCCGTCAGCAGAGCTTCGCGGCACAGCGCAGCTGGCGAAAGATCGGTGTGCCGCAACAAGGCCCGTGCTGCGGCCAGTGCGTACGGCCCCCCGGAGCCGATGGTGCACACGCCGTCCGACGGCTCGATCACGTCACCCTGCCCGGAGATCATCAGCGTTGTCGCCCGGTCTGCCACGATCAAAAGCGATTCCAGTCGGCGCAGGACTCGATCGGTGCGCCAGAGTTTGGCCAGCTCGATGGCGGCCCGCATGAGGTTGGTCGGCGATTCCTTGAGCTTGGCCTCGAATCGCTCCAACAGGGCAAACGAATCGGCGGCGGACCCGGCGAATCCTACCAGCACACCCGCGTCCTCGGCGCCGACATCATCGAGCATCCGTACCTTCACCGCATCGGCCTTCGCGATGGTCTGGCCGATACTCACTTGGCCGTCGCCGGCCAAGGCCACCCGCCTCTCCCGACGCACTGAGATAATCGTCGTGGAACGGATCGCGTGCATGGGCCAAGTCTACCCGCGGTGAGCTTTCGCAGGCGCCGTGGCGGCCCTGGACAAGGCGGAGGCGATCAATTCATCGACCCGGTCCGCCATCAGCGGGCAAATCCCTTGCGATCACGATCGCAGCACCAAGCCGCTTGCGCCGCCATGGCGCCGTGATGCGGACGCTGAGATTTGCCTTCGCTGCAGCTGCCCTCCGCAACAGGCGTACGACGGTTATACCGTTTCCCCACCCGATGGAATCGGGACTGTTGGGAAGATGGGGCGCCGGCCGCATATGTGGCTCGCGGCGGGAGCTCCAGCGCGATCGTGGTCTAGAATCCTGCCGTCCCAGGACACGGGAGTATTGCACCAGAGTGGCAAGGGGGTAGAATCAGTACCGCGGGATGCGCTCAGGTGTGGCTGTTTGGGCTTGAGGAAGGAGGCCATCATGCGTTGGTTTGTCAATTGGGGCGTTCTTGTCATCGTTTCGCTGGCGACGCCCCTGCTCGCCCAAACCACGCTCGATTACCCTGTCGGGGAGCGCCACGCCTATCACTACGACAGTGGAATCCGGCCCAACCAGGCCGAGGTCACCAATGTGGTCTCCGAGCACCTCGTCCAGGTGGATGGCGCCGCGTGGCTGAGACTGTACTTCGGCGACGTCGAACTTGAGCCGGGCAGCTTTGTCCGTATCACCTCCCAACTGGATAACGAGATTCAGGAGTTGGATGCACGCGGGTTGGCGATGTGGAGTAATTCGTCGGCCTACTTCAACGGTGACTCGGTCTTTATTGAGCTGGTCGCCGCGGCGAAAACCAGGCAGAACCGGCTGGTGATCGAGGAAGTGGCGAGAGAGATGGCCGTGAACCCTCTCGGAGGCTGCACCTACCCCTGCGGCATCTGCGGGGGCGACAAGCGCGTGTCGTCCAATGAGAACTGGTCAGGCCGACTCTTTCCCGTCGGGTGCACCGCTTCGGTGTGGAATGAGCAGAGCTGTCTCGTTTCGGCGGGTCACTGCATGACCACTGGACTCATTATCCAATTCAACGTGCCCAACTCCAATCCGAATTGCAGTATCAACAATCCGCCGGTCGCGGATCAGTTCCCGATCATCACGACGGATTCGGTCAATGGAGGCGTCGGCAACGACTGGGCCGTCATGACCACCGGCACCAACAACCTCGGCCAAACGATCTTTGATCGCTACGGGTTGCTCCGCCCGATCGCCTCTACCGGGCCAATCGTCAACCAGTCTGTGGCCGTCTGGGGCTTCGGGATCGATAACCAATGCACCCTCTCACAGACGCAGCAGACGGACGGTGGCTCGGTGAACAGCGTCTCGGGAACGTTCTTTTCACACACCGTCGATATCACCTGCGGCAGCTCGGGCTCCGCGGTTATCCGTACCGGCGAAATCCTGGGCATTGTCACCCACTGCCCCTGCCCCGGCGCCGCCACGCGCGTGGACCTTGCCGCCTTCGCCGCCGCGCGTGATGCGCTTTGCGGCCAGCCGACCGGCGCCTGCTGTTTCACTGACGGCACATGCACCGTGGAGACCTCGGACGATTGCAACGCGTTCGGCGGCACCTACCAGGGCGACGGCTCGCCGTGCTTCAACCCCGGCCCACTGCAGACCTTCGTGTCGACGCCGGGCGTGGCGATTCCCGATGGCAATCCAGTGGGCGTCAGCGACACGATCACCGTCCCCGGTCCCGGATCGATCATCGGCGATGTGAATGTCGATCTGACCATCAACCACACCTGGGTAGGTGATCTATGCGTCACCCTGACACACAACAATAAGACGGTGACACTCATCGCCCGGCCCGGTCTCGTGCCGGACGTCTGCGACGGGACCGGCAGCTGCTGTGGCTGCGATGAAGACAACTACGACGACATCATCCTCGACGATGAAGGCACCGGCGGGGCGATCGAGAACCAGTGCGCGTTTAACCTGACTTCGCTGCCGAACTACACGCCCAACGAGGCTCTGAGCGCCTTCGACGGGCAGGACAAGGCCGGCCCGTGGACGATCACGGTGACGGACCTCTTCCCCGCCGATGCCGGCACGTTGGTCCAGTGGTCGCTGCACATCGCTGAAGGGATACCCAAGTGCTCGCAGCGGCCAACGACCGGCGCGTGCTGCGTGTCCGGTGCGTGCTCCATTGAAACCGAAGCCGACTGCATCAGCTTGGGCGGAGCCTATGAGGGCGACGGCACCAGCTGCTCGCCGAATCCCTGCCAACAGCCGCAAGCCGGCGCTTGCTGCCTCCCGGGGGACTTCTGCGCCGTGGTGAGCTCGTTTACCTGTACCGATTTGGGTGGAACCTATCAGGGCGATGGCACCAGCTGTTCGCCAGATCCATGCGTTCCGCCGATCGGCGCTTGCTGCCTGACCGACGGTACCTGCCTCGTCCTCAGCCCCGACGACTGCAATCTAATCAGCGGCATCTACCAGGGCGACGGCACCAACTGCTCACCGAATCCCTGCACACAGCCGACAACCGGGGCCTGCTGCTTCCAAGGGGGTTCGTGCTCCGAGGAAACGCAGGCCGACTGCAAAAATGCCGGCGGCGCCTATCAGGGTGATGGGACAGATTGCGCTACCACGATCTGCCGGGAATGTCTCAGCGACGCCGACTGCGACGACGGCGATCCGTGCAACGGTCTCGAAACGTGCGTTGGCGGCATCTGCCAGCCCGTTA
Source organism: Planctomycetota bacterium (assembly GCA_022568135.1). Lineage (GTDB taxonomy): Bacteria > Planctomycetota > Phycisphaerae > Phycisphaerales > SM1A02 > JADFFQ01. The sequence goes on from JADFFQ010000025.1 coordinate 4,692, forward strand.
TTCCTCTGGATTGCGATGACGGCAACCCGTGTACCGATGATTTCTGTATCCCGGGCGTCGGCTGTGTGAACGATCCAAGCCCCGCCGGTTCCCCGTGCGAGGATGGGGACGCCTGCACCATCGGGGACATCTGTGACGGCAACGGCTTCTGCCAGCCCGGTATTCCCCTGGATTGCGACGACGGCAACCCGTGTACCATTGATTCCTGCGATGCGGGCGTATGTGTCAACGATCCCGAGCCCGTCGGTACCCCGTGCGATGATGGGGACCCCTGCACCATCGACGACTTCTGTGACGGCGGCGGCGGGTGCGCCGGCGGCCCGCCCCCCGACTGCGACGACGGCAACCCCTGCACCGATGATTTCTGTGACCCGGGCGTCGGCTGTGTGAACATCCCCAATGACGCGCTGTGCGATGATGGCGACCCGTGTACCGATGATTTCTGTGACCCGGGGGCGGGGGGATGTAACAACACCCCGATCACGCCCTGTTGCGGCAACGGGGTGCCTGAAGTCGGCGAGGATTGCGCGAATTGCCCGGCGGATGTCCAGTGCCCACCCGGCGAGGAGTGCGTCGCCGGCGTGTGTGAGCCGCCGCCTAACACCGCCGACATCTCCGGTCCGCTCGGTGCCGGCTTCCCCGACGGATGCGTTGATGCGTTTGACCTCGGGACGCTACTGGGTGCGTGGTGCTCCGATGCGAGCGACGACCCAGACCCGCCCGGCGACGTAGACCCGCCCTGCGAGGGCTGCGTCTCCCCGAACTTCGCCCTCGCGGACATCACCGGCCCGGACGATATGCCCGATGGATGTGTTGACGCGTTCGACCTAGCGAAGCTGCTAGCCAGATGGTGCTCCGTTGTCGGCGGCAACCCCTGCGGCACCTGCTTCTAGAGCGGTTGTGAAGCAACTGGAGCGACCGTCCCGGGCCGCGACTGCGAGAGAGCGGACCTAGCGGACGTACCGAGTGCGCTAGCTGACGTGCGCGGCTCGTCAAGTTGTTCCACTTGAACCGCAATCGCTCTAGGACAATTGAATTGTGCGCAAGCGCGCGGCAATGACCCGATGACGATCTCAAGTCACCGATCTGTCACCGCGCCTCGATGGAATCGGGATGCGGCAACAGGGCGACTTTCACCGTTCCCCTTTCCACCAACAGTAGCCCAACCAAATATCCATCAGCGCGGGCTACCACACAGGCCCCGTGCCAGGAGTCATCCACAGTTACCGCCGGGTCAACGGCCCAGAAGTCCTGCTGCTGCGTGAGGCGGGCGGCGGCCAACGGCAGCGGTGTCGCGGTGGGGTCCCCGACCGCGAGACAATCCTCGGGCTCCCGCGCCGAACGCAGTCGGTCCGATGGCCAGCTCGCCGCCGCCACCTGCGCACCGATCACCGCCAGGCCGCCATACTCCCAGATTGGTTCGGCATCCAGCGGCAGCTCAGTGCCGGCAATCTCCAGCACGCTGGTCTCGCGATCGGCATCCTCATTTGGCCGAAGCAGGTCAGCCGGACCGATCAGGCCCTGGGTGATCTGCAGGACCCACCCCTGGCGCGAGCGCTCGCGGCCGATCCACCAGCCCTGCGTCCAACCAATCGTGGCCCGCATGGGGTTTGGAAGCGGAGCCCCGGGCGGCAACATTGAGCTGCCAATGACCGTCAACGGCTGCCACTCGAGCCAATCCTCCGGCGGATCGGCCTCAAAGGGGAATCTGTGGCCGGTGCGAACAGTGTCTCCGGTCTCCGGAGGCGTAGCCAGGGCCACAGAGCCCCTCAAGAGCGTTTCCAACGATCGCACTTGTAGCGACAGCCCCCCCAGGCCGAGCTTCGCCTCGACGCCGCCTGTGTCCCAGAAGCGGGTGTGTTGCCGAATCAACTGTGCATACGCCCTGCCGATGTGCACTCGGGCCTCGATGGCACCGCCATCGCTGGCCAGGCCCACTGACAGCACCGTCCCCACTTGGACCTGTCGGTAGGTCACCGGGGCCCCGCGTCGGAGGCTGCCCTGCTGGCTGGCCTGGAGGATGATCTCCAGATCGCCCGGCTGAACAGTGTGCACCACAGGCGGGTCGGCAAGGCCTATGAAGTGGCGCCTGCGGGGCCCGTCGCCGGGCAGCACCGCCAAGTAGCGGGGTCCGATGAGCGTCTCCAGGCCCGCCACCCCGGCCAGACCCAGTTGGGGACGAACGACCCAGTACCGGCTGCCCGAGCACGCCAGTCGGTCCGCCTCGGTATGTAGAGCCGCGGTGATCCGTATGCCATCGAGACCTTCAGCCAGTTCCACCCGACGCACTTCGCCGACTTTAATGCCGCGATATCGCACTTCATCGCCCGGTTCGAGCCCGAAGCCCTCAGGCAACTGCACCGTCACGGTCACGCCCCGTAGCGACCAGGCTTGATAGGCAAGCCAGCCGGCGAACAGCAGCGCCAACGCCGGCAGCAGCCACACGGCCGAAAGACGCCTTCGCGGTTTCAGCACCGCCTGGGGGAGCGGGCGTGGGGTTTCGATCGTCTCGCCCTCACTTCGCGGTGCATCCGTCATGGTTGCGGCTCCCAAAGACTGTGCGGATCAAACGAGGCAGCGGCAAACAAGCTCAACGTCACGCACAACGTGAACGCCAGGGCCGCCGGTCCCACGCTCACCTCCACCAAGTCGCCGAGCTTGAGCACCGCTACGAGGATGGCCACCAACAACACGTCGAGCATGCCCCATCGACCCGCCCACTCGACCATGCGGTAGGTCAGGGCCCGATGATGGCGTCGCAGCGCCGACCCGCCCATGGAGAGAACGATCAACGCTGCTAGCTTCAGCACCGGAAACACCATTGAGCAAAGCAGCACGACCAGCCCGATAATGATATGGCCACGGCTCAGTAAGGTGCTGACACCTTCAACGATGCTCGCTTCATGCGCGTGACCGAACTTCTCGATTCGGATGAACGGCAAGCTCACCGCCAGTGGATAGAGAATGAGGGCCGCGGTGGCAATGGCGGCGGTGCGGCTGTTACCGGCCAGGTGCTTGGCTGGGGTTCGCAGGGTGCTGCCGCAGCGAGCACAGCAGGCCCGCATTCCCCCCGGCACGCCCGGCATCGTCTGCACCAGCCCGCAATACGGGCAGCTGCGCAGCCGCTGGGGGGTGACCGGGGCGTCGAGGCTCATGGTCGGCACTCCGTGCTCCGACGCAGACACTACCCCAGATGCAGGTGCAGTCAAACAACGCCCAGCTGGCCCGCATCAGCATCACGATGATGCTCGCGTGCAGCGCCGCCGCGGCGCGCTGAACCTCGAAGCCGGACCTGACGAGTCTTCGAGGAAGGTCCGGATCGGAGGGGGGTCGGAGGGCACTGGGTGCTCGGTATCCGGGCCTTCCTCGTCCCGACAGGAGTCGGGACTCGTCAGACCCGGCTTCAGGATCACTTGCGTCGCAACGGCGGCGCATCGTAGTCGCGCCGCCAGATCCAGGCCGACTCCTTCTCCGCGTGTGAACAGATGTACGTGAACACCCGCTGGGCATGCTCGGCGGTGCGGATGCGGATGATCTTCCCTCCACCGGCCCAGAGTCGACCGGGATGATCTTCGAGCTTCAGCGACGCGTACTGCTTGGCCTTTCCCAGCGTCTGCATTGCATCGGAGTCCGCCGAAGCGAAGAGTACATGAAGGTGTGTTGCGCCGCAGGACAGGGCGCGGACTTCGCAGTCGGCGTTGAACATTTTGTAGGCGAACGCCGAACCGACAATGGGCATCTGATCGCCTCGCAGTTGCACCGGACGCGACTTCATCCGCGCTCGCACGGACCGGTGGAGCCCGACATGTTCCTCAAGCGGTGGCCGGCTTCGATAGTCGCCCGACGAGTGAAGTCTGTGTCCGCGGGACCGCCAACCGCGTTCATCGCCGGGCATCAATCCGAGAATACTGACTGAAGCCGGACCTGACGAGGCCCGATTTGTCGGGACGAGGAAGGTCCGGGTGGAGGGGGCATCAAGCGGTCAGTATCCGGGTCTTCCTCGCTTCCTGCGGTCGCTCGTCAAACCCGGCTTCACGGCGGATTCGCCAGCCCCGGCTTCGGGCGGCTAGACTAATGCCATCATCGCGTATGGAGCCGGCGCCTGGTCAGGGGGCGACGGTAATTGGGATCCAAAGGCCTGACGACAGATCGAGACTACCTTGCCGGCGGCCCGACGCAATCGCGCCGCCGGACGCGATGAGCATCGTGCATGTCGATCTTTCCGCTGCCCGTCTTTGAGGCGGACGCCGATCCTCGCCATCGCGACGCGATGACGGACGAGGAGATCTATGCGCGGCTGGAGCCGCCCAAGACGATCGTCGTCAAGTTCGGTTACATGAAGCTGGTTGCGGAGTTTCCCTACGACGGTGACGCCAAACCCGGCTGCGGCTCCAAGCTGGTGGCCCGTACCCACCGCGGCACCGAGCTCGTGGAGATGCTCACCACCACCTGCGAGAACGCCGGTTGCTCCAAGTCCGTAACCCGCCAGGAAATGATGGAGTTTGTTGAGAACTCCGGCGGTCGAGACTTCCCGTTTCATACCAAGGGGCGCATCCTCCGCCTGGCCACGATTGAGGACCTCAACAAACAGTCGGCGCTGGAATCGAAGAAAGCGGAGTACATCAAGAGGTGCAAGTCGCTCATCAATGAGCTAGCGCTGCCCATGAAGCTCGTCGAGGTTGAGCTGATCCTCGGCGAAGAGCTGCTGACGTTCTACTTCATGGCCCAGGAGCGGGTGGATTTTCGCGAGCTGGTGAGGCAGCTGGCGGGGGCGTTTAGAACGCGAATCGAGATGCGCCAGGTGGGGGCTCGGGATGAGGCCCGGCTGGTGGCAGACTACGAGCGGTGCGGCCAGCACTGTTGTTGCAAGAACTTCCTGAAAGTGCTCAAGCCCGTATCAATGAGGTTGGCCAAAGAGCAAAAGGCGACGCTTGATCCACTGAAAATCTCCGGCCGGTGTGGCCGGCTGATGTGTTGTCTTCGCTACGAGGACCAGACGTACAAGCAACTCAAGGCGAGCCTCCCGCACCGCAACGCCCGAGTGGGTACCAGCGAGGGCCCGGGCGTTGTTGTGGACAGCAAGATCCTCGTGCAACTTGTGTTGGTGCGGCTGGAACATGACGACCGAGAGATCGCGGTTCCCGTGGAGGAGCTGATGGATCCCGAGCAGTGCCCCCGGCCGGCCGCCGATGAGAAACCCCTCGAATCGGATCGAGAGGCCGACCCGCTGCGAGGCCTGTCCGTGGCGGAGGTGGACAGGCGGACCGACGACCAGAAGCGAACCAGGCGCCGTCGTCAAGGGCCGGGGCGAACCACGACGCAGCAGCAGGACGCCTTCCGCCGGCGAAGCGAGGCGAAGGAAGGTTCACAGCCAGGCCCACCGCCAGCCGACGAGGCCGACAGCTCAGCCAAGCCAAAGCGCCGCCGCCGGCGACGGCGACGCCGCGGCTCCGGGCCAACCGGCACGCCGTAGCGCCAGCCACATCCACCGCGAGCATGGGGTCCCCTTGCCCGCATGCGCCCAGACGCCTCCTGCCGGTTCATGCCTGGCCGTATCCACCCGCCCCGGCGAGCTGGATTCTCGTACCATCAAGTGATGTCAGACACACGGCTCTCCACAGAACATCGGCACCAGGGGTCGGTAGTGGAGACGGTTCAGTCGCTGATCGTTGCGTTCGTGCTGGCGATGACCTTCCGTGGATTCGTCACCGAGGGCTTCGTCATCCCGACCGGCTCGATGGCTCCAACCCTCATGGGCCAACACCTGCTGCTGCATTCCGACCAGACAGGGGTGACCTATCCCATTGATACAAGAAGAGGAAGGCGGAGCATACGGACCGGTTACGATCCAATGCTCGGGAGGAACTATCCGCTCGACAGCATCAACATCAGTGCCCACCGGCCAAGAATGGGCGATCGCATTCTGGTGCTCAAGTGCTTGTACCCGTTCGCTGAACCGCAGCGATTCGACGTGGTGGTGTTCAAGAACCCGACCGACCCGGACGGCGATGCGGAGAACTACATCAAGCGGCTGATCGGCCTGCCTAACGAGGCGATCTGGCTGGTGGATGGTGATCTCTTCGTGGGATCGGCCGACGATCCGGACAACTTCGACGCCTACGAGATCAAGCGCAAGCCTCTGCACGTTCAGCGGGCGGCCTGGCAGCCGGTGCACCACAGCGACTACATCCCGATCCATCCCGAGCGGCTGCCAGGCCGCTACTCGGCGCCCTGGTTTGGCGAGAATTGGAAGACAATCGGCAGTAGAAGCTATCGATGCGATACGGTTGAGCCCTCGACCCTGCAGTGGAGCCTCCAGCAGATTGCACTGAACGATTGGGTGCCGTACAACATGCTGTCATTTCGCGGCTCGCGGCTCTATCCCGTGAGCGACCTGCGCGTCACAGCAGCCATCTTGCCCGATCAAGCTGGGTTGGAAACGACACTGGAGCTCGAAGCCCGAGGCCATCTCTTCCAATTCGTCCTGACGCCGTATGACGAAGCAATGTACGAGGCCGTCGTGCGCATGCGGCCGCTTGACGCGTCCGAGGAATGGGTACAGGACAGCGGGCTGATCGTCGCGCCGAAGCCCGGCCAAGTCTTCAATATTGAGTTCTGGCACGTTGATCAATCGATGGCCATCTATGTCGATGGCAATCGTGTTGCCTATTGCGAATACTCGTGGCCGCCGAGGCGGCGCCTGGAGCTCGCCTATGGCCGAGCCTACGAGACCGTGGTCGGGAAGTTGCCAACCATCACGCCGGCGGCGCCATCGCTGCGCTGGGATTTCCGGGGATCGCCGGTCACTTTGCACCGTGTCCAGGTAGATCGTGATTTGTACTACCGTCCGGAGCGGCTTGACCCGACGAAACAAAAGAACGACCCTCAGATTCACGGACCTGCCTTCGGCACGCACCCGGACAACCTTGCCATCCTCGGGCCGGATCATTTCTACATGCTGGGCGACAACAGTCCGGCCTCCTCCGACTCGCGGCTCTGGGGCAGCCCACACCCGTTGGTCCGCGAGCAGATAGACCCCAGCCCGTTCGTGGTGAATCGGAAGCTGCTGCTGGGAAAGGCGTGGGTTGTGTATTTCCCGGCACCGTACCCAGTTACCGAGGGCGGTCGGGGCGTGATACCCGATTTCGCAAGACTTCGCTTCGTCCGCTGAATGCGCAGCCCTGGGACCATGAACGGGACATTCTCGTCTTCTGAAAAGAACGAGAATGACCCCCTCTCCCCCCCCTCTGCCTAGCGGCCATTAGCAGGTCTTGTCCGATAGGGAGGCCTACCAAGCATGAGCAGGTCCCGATTCATTGCGTACAAACCATACGAACCCGAAACATCCTCGGAGGCGGCGGCTCGGCGGTTCTACGAGATTCTGAGCTTGCGCCGCTCTGTCCGTTCGTTCTCAGATCGACCGGTGAGGCGCGAAACGATCGAGAACATCATTGCGGCTGCCGGCACCGCGCCCAGCGGGGCGAACAAGCAGCCGTGGCGGTTCGTGGCGGTGCAGGAGCCGGCCATCAAGAGGGAGATCCGCGTCGCGGCCGAGGCCGAGGAACGCGAGTTCTACTACCGCCGGGCCAACGAGGCCTGGCTACGCGATCTGCGGGCGATCGGCACCGATGAAGCAAAGCCGTTTCTCGAAATCGCCCCCTGGCTGATCGTTGTGTTCAAGTTGATGAGGGACGACAGCCCGGACCGCGGATCGGATCAGGTTTACTACGTCAACGAATCTGTGGGCATCGCCGTGGGAATGCTGCTGGCCGCCGCACATCTGGCGGGACTGGCCACCCTCATCCATACGCCCAGCCCGATGAAGTTTCTGGCCAAGATTCTCAAGCGTCCCGACTACGAACGGCCGTATCTGCTCATTCCGGTCGGATACCCGGCCGTCGGATGTGTTGTCCCCGATCTGCAGCGCAAGCCGCTCGAGGAAATCATGGTTGTGGATCGCTAAGTCCACAGCTCATTGGTTGATCGGCTGGTGGAGCGGGGGCCCGGCCGGCTCAATGTGGAAGTCCTGCGAGAAAACGCCGAACATACCGGTATATGGACTGGCTGCTCTACGTTGTCGCTGCGATGTTCTTGCTGCTCGGGGCGGTCTGCATCGTGCTGGTGATCTTCCAACTGCCGGGCGTGTGGATCATGCTCGCCTTGGCGGGGATCATCGAGTATTGCGACCGGTTCTATTTGCCGCTGAACGATCAGCAGACGTTCGGATGGTGGGTGCTTGGGGCGTGCGTGCTTCTGGCGGTGATCGGGGAGGTCGTGGAGTTCGTGGCTGGGGCGCTGGGGGCGAAGGAGGCCGGCAGCAGCCGGCGGGGCATGATCGGGGCGCTGATCGGCGGAATTGTCGGCGTGTTCGTCTTCATGCCGATGTTCTTCTTCATCCCCGTCTTCGGCCCCCTGGTCGGAGCGGTTCTGGGAACATTCATCGGCGCAGTCGTTGGCGAGCTCAGCGCCGAGCGGTCAACAATCACCGGGTCGATCAAGCCTGCGATCGGCGCCACGATCGGTCGCGTCATCGGCACGATGAGCAAGCTGGGCCTTGCCGTGGCGGTTTGGTTGGTGTTGACCGTCGCGGCGTTCTGGCCGTGAAGTCAACCGAGCGTGGCCGTCGCGGAGCCGCAAGCGGCTTCGAGCCTCAAGCCTCTTCTAGATTGTTGCTTGGGTGACGCGCAGGACCTCTTCGACCGTGGACTGGCCATCGGCGACCTTCTTGAACCCATCCTCGCGGAGGGTCACCATCCCGCGCTCAGAGCAAAGCCGGCGAAACTCAATCACGTTGGGGTTTCGCGCGATGGCGTCGCGGATGAAGTCGTCTAACAGAAGCAACTCGTAGAGGCCGAGTCGTCCGCTGTAGCCGGTCTGACGGCAGCGCTGGCATCCCTTGCCAGTGACGGTCTTTGAGGTGGAGATGCCATGCAGCTCCAGGAATTCAGCGATCTCGGGCTTGACGGGACCTTCTTCTGTGCAGTGCTTGCAGATACGGCGCACCAATCGCTGCGCCAGCACGGAATTGACCGCCGCCGCTACCAGGAACGGCTCGATGCCGATATTGATCAGTCGCGTGACCGATGCGGGGGCGTCGTTGGTGTGCAGCGTGGAGAGCACCAGGTGGCCGGTCAGCGCAGCCTGAATCGCGATCGTGGCGGTCTCCATATCCCGGATTTCACCCACCATGATCACATCGGGGTCCTGTCGCAACATTGCCCGCAGGGCGGCCGCGAAGGTCATGCCGATCTTTTCGTGCGTTTGAATCTGCGTGATCCCGGCCACGTTGTATTCCACCGGGTCTTCCACGGTCGAGATGTTGAGCTTGCGTGTATCCATTTGCTGAATCGACGCGTAGAGCGTGGTGGTCTTTCCAGACCCGGTGGGCCCGGTGACGAGGATGATTCCATGCGGCTGGCTGACCTGATTCTTCCAGATGGTCAGCGTGTCCTCCGAGAACCCCAGCTCCTCGAGCGGCACGTTGATGGATCGCGTGTCGAGGATACGCATCACGGTCTTCTCACCATTCGGCGTCGGGATGGTCGAAACGCGCAGGTCGAGCTTGCGGCCGAGGACCGTGACGCGGATGCGGCCGTCCTGGGGAAGCCGGCGCTCGGCGATGTCAAGGTTGGCCATGATCTTGATGCGCGAGGTGATCGCCGCGTGCATTTTCTTAGGCGGATTCATCATGTCGAAGAGCACGCCGTCTATGCGGAACCGAATCTTCAGTGCCTTTTCGCCCGGCTCGATGTGAATGTCAGAGGCGCCCTCTCTCATGGCGCTCTGGATGATGTGGTTGACGAGGCGAACGACCGGCGACGACTCGGCTTCCTCGAGATCCTCGCTCTGAGCCTCCTCTTGAACAACCTCGACGTCGTCCTCCTCCACGTCCACATCACTGAGAATCTCATCGACATCGTACGATTCGGCTTCCGCCTCGGCCTCGGTGAGCGTTTCGACGATGCTCCGAATATCCTCGCCGGTCACCAGGACGTGCCTGATGGACGTCACGCCGAGCTTCCGTTTGACATCGTCAAGCAGAAACACATCGTGGGGACTGGCGGTGCCGACGACCATTCGTGTGCCTTCACGTCGAAGCGGGAGCACCAGATTCGTCTTGCAGAACTCTGCTCCGAGGCGATACAGGGCCTTCTCGTCATAGGCATCCGATCCATCGCTTTGCACGCGCTCGAACGGCAAGCGGGCTAGCTCCGCCACCACTTCCTGGGTGGCAGCCTCGTCAACACCCATCTCGTTGAGAACCTGAGCAATGTTCTTCCCCGGCGTCTGCTTTATCACACGCTGGGCGTTGGCCAGCTGTTCCGCATTGATGATCCCACCTTCCAAAAGCTGCGCGCCGAGATCTTCATCACTCCGTGGCGTGTCGTCTTGCGGAGTGTACAGCTCGGACAGCGCTGCCGTGTCGCCACTTCGTCGCTGGCCGGCATCGCCTGCGGGAGCTTCGGTGCGGAAGTTCCCGCGTTGGCTAATGTCGGTGAGGCCCGCCCGGGTTGGGGGATCAGGTGAGACCGCGGGTGAAGACTCCGGCGAGGCATCCGGGGTCGCCGGGCCGGGGTCAGCTTGCAGATCATTCAGGTCGAACTTGCTCACTCGGTCTTCCCCTCGCCGACCGTCTCCGCAATTCTCAGGACTAACGGTCTTGCTTCAGATACAGGACGGTCACGACGGTTAGTTCGAGGTCGGCGTCCTCGGCCACTAGCGTAATCGTGTCGCTGGTGATCTCCGCCACTCGAAACGCGATGCCCTCGTTCTGGACCGCGATCATCTCGTCTAATCGAACGAATCGACCGTTGACATTGGCCAGAGGATTGCTACCCATGATGATGGATTTGAGGCGCAGTTGACCGGCGGCATTCTCAATCTCAGCCCGTTTCCTTTCCAGACTCGTCGTATTGCCCGGCGTATCAGGAGTCACCCCAGGTTGCACCAAGACGAACGGATTGCGCTGCACATCTGATAGGGCGACCTGCTGGCTAGTGTAGTCGTCATGAAGCACGTCCAGGACCGAGCGGTGCTTGTTGACGAGATCACCGCTGCTCGTGCCTGGGTTGGATGAAGCATCGCCCGACACCGTTCGGAGGAATTTCTCAATCGTCTCTTCGGTATCGGTGTTGCCGCCGCCCGCAGCAGACACCTTGGCCAGGGTGTGCATGGCGAACAAACCACCAAGAGCCAAGCCGACAACGAGTATTAGCACGAGCGCGCCCGTACGCCGCTTCTTTGCCGATCCTTCCTTGGCGAGTACGTCCACGCCCGGATCGGCGTTGAAACTGCCAAGCTCCCCCGGGACCGACTCTCCCGGGTCTCCGCCGGTATCGCCGGTATATCCCATCTGATCGGAATTGTTGAGGTCGTTGTCGCTCATCGCGCTCGCTCCGCTAGGCGGCCAGACGTTCTCGGTCGAGGTTCAAAATAGATGCTGAGTGAAAACTCGGCCTTCATCATGCCAGGGGCGCCGCTGTGCTGATCCGGCCGGCCCGGTGCGGCAAGCCGTTCCAGCTTCATTCGATGGATGCGGGTGATTCTCGGTAGTTTCTCCAGCTGCAGGAGGAATTCGTAGAACCCGTCGAACTCGCCCTCCATGATTACTTTTAGCGGCTGCTCCATGTACAAAGCTGCCGGGACCGGCCTTTCGCTCTTGATAGACTTCACCGTGAGGCGCCTCAGCTTGGCCAGCTCCCAGATGTCCTGAAGAATCACCTCGACGTCCTGCTGCGAGGGGAGCTTCGCTTCGATGAGTTTGACGGCCTCACGGCCCTGTTCGATAGCCAGGCCGAGGTCGTCGATCTTGTCGGCCACCTCGCGGAGCTTCCTCAGTTTGGCCTGCTTGATCTCAATCTCAGCGTTCGCTTGGCGAATCTCAGCGTTTCGCGGCTTGAACACATAGAGGTACGAGGCCACCGGCACCGCAAGAAGCACGATAAGGAAGATCAGTTCGCGGATTCCAAAGCGCATCGCTAGCCCCCCTCCCTTCCGCCAGGCCGTACGGACGCTGTCTTCCTCGAATCGGGCGAGGTGAATTCAAGCTGGTCGCTCATTGGATTCCTTCCCCGGGGCTTGATTCGTGGTTGCACCTCACGGACGTCCATCTCAGGGTTGAGCGTCATCCGGATTCCGAACTGACGCAGGCTCTGCTCCCCGAACGTCGTTTCCTCCGAGTAGTCCAGGATCACGTCCTGGATCAGGGGATACGCGTTGAGTTCCCCCATGTATCGCGAGACCTCCAGATCCGTGGGAGCAACACCGACCATGGAGATCGAAACCTTGTAATGAGGTGCCTCGATTTTCTCTTGCTCCTCGGCGGCCTCGGCTCGGGTTTTGGCTCGCTTGGGCCGCTTCAGCCGGCCGGTTCTCCGTCCTTGCCCCGGCTCTTGGTGACGCTTGATTATTTCCGATCGTAGATCGAACTTGAGCAGACCTAGACGCGGAGGCATGCGATTGATCAACTCCGCAAGAAGGATGCTGCGCGGCACGCGCTCGACCAGCGCCGCGGCCAGTTCCGCCTTGTTGAGCATCTGGTTCTTCTGCCGCTCCAGTTCATTGAGCCTTTCGATCTGCGCAGCTGCCTCTTGATATTGAGAGTTGATCGATGCCTGGGCGGCCTTCACCTGCGTCCACTGTTGATTCGTGAACAAGAATGCTGCAAAAACCGCGACCATCACGATGCCGAAGAGCGTGAGGCTGACGACGTTGGTGCGGCGATCCGCCTTCTGGTCAAGGTAATCTTCCGGCAGGAAGCTCGTGTTGCTCATGCCGATGGCTCCTTACAGATCTGTTGGCGCGGTGCACATACCGCAGGCCACCGCCCAGCCCGGCTGCGGCTCGCCAAGGTCAAGTCCGGGCGTCCGTTGCGATTTTGCGCTGACCAGTCTGGCGATGGGGTCACCCAACTGCGCCGGCAGGCGCAGTGCCCTGGCCACGTGCTGACAAAGCCCCACGTCCCTGGCTTCTCCCCCGAGGAAGATCATCTGATCCACCGGACGGTTGCGAAACAGACGCTGGTGGTAGCGCAGGCACATCGACAATTCGTCAGCGACCGCATCGGCCGATGAGGAAATTTCGAGATGCAAGCCGGCCTCGGAATCATCCTGCGCCATCAGGGAAGTGAGCTCCGGAGGCGTAGCGGCGACGCGCCGCTCCTGCGCCACCCCAACCGGCGATGATACTTGCTCGGTCTGCACTTCAGTTGCCGGGTCGGTCATCGCCGTCGCGACCGCCAAAGACTCGGTCGGTGCGATCGAATCGGCATCGTGCTGCGATCGGGACAACGATGCCGCGGACGGAACTTGCCCCGAGAGACGATGCTCCCTGGCACTTGCGACATCGCATTGAAGCTTCTCGGCAATCCGTCGATCGAGCTGTTGACCACCCATGTGGATGCATCTGGCGAAAACGATCTGCTTGCCGTGGGCGATCGCAACCTTGGTGGATCCCCAGCCGAGGTCAACGTATAACGTCGTGCGGTTCGTGTCCTCCTGGCGGCAATGCAGGTAGTCAAACGCGCGCACCATCGCGATCACTCCACTTTGCACCCCGACCGTTTCCAGCTTGCATTTCTTCAGAAGCTGGACGTATCGCATGACCGTGTCCCGGCCGACGGCGATGCAAATCAGCTCCGATCGACCCTGGCCTTCACCGTGGACGTCGGCGACCGCGACTGTTCGGAGCACCATGCCGTCGGCAGGCAACCCGAGTTGGGCTTGGAGCTGTGCCTTGATGAGATCGTCGCGATTGCCGCCGTCAGCACCAGCGATCTGCATGTGCTGGATGAACGTCTGCCCGCTGGGGACGGAGCAGATCGTTCGCTTTCCCCTGAACTTGCCCTTGGTGAGCAGCTGTGGAAGCTGCTTCTCGAAGAACTTGAATTCCTCGTCCTTCTCAGCGCGAATTGAATCGGGAATCGGTAGCTCCGCCGCCGCCAGAAGCGTTGCCCGTTCACCCGGACCGATCTGCAGCATCTTCACCGATGCCGACCCGAAGTCGATCGCGATCGGCGAAGGCTGGGCCGAGAACATCGAGAACCCCATCACACGACTCCGAGGCTTGCGTCTGCCGCAGCGGACCGCGCGGCCACGACCTGTCCATCGACCCCATGCAGGGGCGGGTTGAGACTGCGACCCAGCGAACAACGAGCAAATCCACGCCGTGCCCAAACAGATCGCCTTTGAATCGGGTGCAGACCGATAACCGGCCCCAGAACTCAGAAGATTGTGCTCGTTTCGATGCCGCCGATCGTGGCACGACAGAAATCACCGGCGAGTAGCACTACCAGCACGCAGCGTGCTCACCGCCCTGGGTACCGCCTCCCCCAGTGCCGTGAGGCCCTTCGGAAGATTCCACGCCTGCCGGAGGCGATCCCCCGTGGTGTTGCTGACCGCTCGCAGCTCGACCCCCGGCACGCCGAGGCGGCGCGCGGCATGCACAACGGCTGCGCCTTCCATCGCTTCGGCGATCGCAGCGGTGCGTCGAACCACCTCTTGGGCGGCTGCATCAGTTCCTGAACAGGTGGCCACCGTCGCGATTGGGCCGCAACGAAACAGCAGCGATAGACGCGTTAGCGCCCGCTCATCGACCGGCACCGCATTGCCGGAAAAATCGCCGAGCGCGAGGCCCAAGGCCGCGATGTCTGTAAACCCGGACGGGGTGAGCAGACCTTCCTCCGCATACACGCACCGACTGGCGACCACAACCTCGCCGATCGACAATCCGCCGCCGGGAAGCGCCCCCGCAACACCGGTGTTGAGCACCATGTCAAATGCGCCGTCGCGAATGATCGCCTCGGTCGTCGCTGCCGCGGCATTGGTTCGCCCAACTCCGCCGACGATGACCTTAGAGTGATCGATCGAGCCGACCGCATCGGCCTCCGCCTGCACTGATGTCACGATCAACACTCGCATCAATCAAGCGACCGCACCCAGATGTTGCGATATCGCACCGGGTCGCCGTGATCCTGCAAGAGAATCGCCCGGCCCTCACGCCCCATCCAAGGGTCCCACGACGAGCCGTCGAACACCATGACGGTCTTCGCATCTTGCACCGGTTGAGACGGCCGAGAAGTGCACCCAGTAACGATTAGCGCACCAGCGGCAACCGTACACCTATGTCCGCGCATCTTCACCGGTTGAAATCCTCCTCGACAAGCAAGCCGAACCTGACGAGTCCGCCGTGGCGGACGAGGAAGGTCCGGGTCGTTGTGCTGTATCCAAAATCCGCGACCTTCCGCCGGCGGCTACTGTTTCTGTCGCTCGCGCAGCATCGTCGCCAGATCGTCCAGCTTCACGTTCTCCTGTTTGCCGCTGTCGAGATCCTTGACGACGACCCGCCAAGGCGGGCCGTCTTTCAGCTCATCACCGAGAATGACCGCAAAACGCGCTCTGGCCTTGGCCGCCTCACCAAGCAGCTTGCCGACGTTGCGCGTGGATCGGTAGCTGTGGCGAGCGTGCAAACCTTCCCGGCGAAGCTTCGCGACCAGTGGTCGAAACTGCTTCTCGGCTTCGTCCTTGCCCGCCGAGATGACGAACGCATCCGGCCGGGGGGCGCACTCTTGGGCCGCCTTGAGCAGCCCGCGATCTTCCAAGACCAGTCGCAGGACGACATCGCCCATCGCGAAGCCGCAAGCGGGCGTCGGCGGCCCGCCGAACAATTCAACGAGATTGTCATATCGTCCGCCACCTGCAATCGCCCGCTCCTCGCCCGAGGTCTCATGAATCTCAAAGACAGTGCCGGTGTAGTATGCGAGCCCACGGACGACACCCAGGTCTACTTGGACCCACTGGCTCAAATCCAGAGATTCGAGCTCAACCATGAGTTCGAACAAAACATGGTGGACCTCAGCATCACCCGGAAACATCTGTTGCAAGGCAACGGAGTAATGGTGCCCTTGGACGAAATCAATTGTCTTATCGAGATGCGTGATGAATTCTTTGGACAGACCTATTTTCCCGGCCTCCCAAGCAAACTCTTCTCTTGACAACTTCGATCGCCGGTCCAAGAGGATGTAAACCTCCTCTTGATGAGTGGGATCGCTGATTCCTTCATCCAAAAGGATCGTTTCCATAACACGCCGGTCACTAATCTGTATCTGAATGTTTTTTGGTGATAGACCAAGTGCTTGAAGCGCGGAGACTGCGGCGCTGATGATCTCCACATCGGCTGCCACGGACTCATCGCCGATGATGTCGAGGTTCCACTGGATGTGTTCGCGCAATCGGCCGCGCTGGGGGCGCTCGGCCCGAAAGAACGGACCGATTGAGAACCATTTCGTCGGCTTGGGCAGAGCGCCGGCCTGGGCTGCGTACATGCGGGCGAGCGTCGGGGTGAACTCCGGGCGAAGGGCGTAGTCCACGTCGCCGCCGGCCCGGCGAAAGCTGAACAGCTCGGACACGATCCCCGGCCCGGACTTGGCCGTGTAGAGGTCCAAGTGCTCGAACGTCGGTCCATCAATTTCCTCGAACCCGTGGTTGATCGAGACTTCTCGCCAGACGCTCTCGATGTATCGCCGGACGGCCAGGTCCTGCGGGTAGAAATCGCGCGTGCCCTTTGGGGGCTGAAATGTGTGGGTGCGGGCAGCCATCACCGAGCAGTGTAGCGATCTTGCACCCAGCCAGCCGTCCGCCGAGGCGGATCCCCGCCCGCGGCTTCCGGGCAATCACATGCCGATCCGTGACGGTTCAGCAACCGCTGTGGGGACACGGCGGCTCGCTCAAACCACCAACACTGCAGCACCCTTGATTGCATCGTGCTTGAGCGCAATCAGCGCATCGTTGGCTTGGGCTAACGGGAACGTCTCGACGTGTGTCTTCACCCCCACGCGTGCGGCTTCTTCGAGAAACGCCCGGCCGTCGGCGCGCGTGTTGTTGGCCACACTGCGGATGACGCGCTCCCAATAGAGGTCCTGGTATTGGAGCGACGGGATTCGGCTCATGTGGATCCCGCCCAGGACGAGGCAGCCGCCGCGGTCCAGGGCCTCCAGCGCCGCCGGGACGATCTCCCCCGCCGGGGCATAGATGATCGCCGCGTCGAGCTTGACCGGCGGTTGATCGAAGGTATCGCCCACCCATGCGGCGCCGAGTTCTTCTGCGAGGTTCTGATGGCGCTTCCGATCACGCGTGCAGACGAAGACCTCTGCTCCGCGGCTTCGCGCGATTTGGATACCGATGTGGGCTGCCGCTCCGAAGCCATACATACCCAGCCGCGCACCGCTCCACTGCTCAATACCGGTCTGCTGCAAACAGCGATAGCCCACAATCCCCGCGCACAGCAACGGCGCGACCTGATGATCGTCAAGCTTCTGCGGCAGTGGATAGACGTAGTCCGCCGGAGCGACGACATACTCCCCATACCCGCCGTCGCGAGTCCAGCCGGTGAACTGGGCCTGTTCACAGAGATTCTCTCGACCGGTTGAGCAGTAACGACATGAGCCGCAGGTGCAATGCAGCCACGCGATACCAACGCGATCGCCGATCGTGAAGCCGCGAGCGGCTTCACCGAGTTGCTCAACAATACCGACGATCTGGTGGCCGGGGATGATCGGCTTCTTCTGGCGGGACTGATCGAGTTCGCCTTCGACGACGTGCAAGTCGGTCCGGCAGACGCCACAGGCGCGGACCTTGATGAGCAAGTGCCCCGGCGGCGGGGTTGGTGTCTCGACCTCCGTAAAGGCCAGCGGCCGATCACGCACCGGCGCCGGCTGATGAAGCACGCAGGCCTTCATGGCCGTTCATCGTAACGCACGCCGCAAGCTGTGGTCATCCACCAAGCGCTGCCAAGAGCTTCTGCGCCTCCTTAGCGAGCACCGCAACGTCGTTTTCGATAATCCTCCAGACAACCTCGTCCTTGATGACGTCATACCCGTGTATGAGTTGGTTGCGGAAGCCAATGATCGTTGCGGCCTCTGAAACGTTGTGTTCGATGCTCGGGTCGAGGTCAATCGCCCGCCGCAGAGCTTCGCCGATGATGATGAACTCCCGCTCGATACTGGAGCGAGTCTGCCGCACCGTTTGGTACGTCTCAAGACTCGAGCCGGCAGCGGTCTGCTCGATCGCACTGCACGCCTCCACAATGTCATGGAGATACTTCCGCAGATCACGCGGCATAGAGCAGCACCTTGCTTGCCTCGACGGACTCACGGAAATATGGATTGCGAATTGCGGGCAGCTCGATGAGGTCGATGTTGCGGCCGAATAATCCGCTTAGCCCCTGCTGAAGCCGAAAATACACATCGTCAAATCCGCTGCGGGGGCCGGGGAGGAACTCCACGAGAAAGTCCAAATCGCTGCGGTCCGGGTCAAATCTATCGGTTGCCGCGGAGCCGACGAGGTACAGCGCCCTCACGCGATGGTCCTTGCAAAGGCTTCGGAGTTCATCCCGCTTCTTGGCGCTAATCGTATTCATGACACGAGACTCTCAGGTCCCGCCCTTGTCTCTTGGGGAGGTGTGCAGGTTCACCATTCCGGGCCGGAGGTATATCGGCCGAACACGTCGGCCATCGCTTGCACCATCTCGCCGAGGGTGCAATTGGCGGTCGCCCCATCAATGAGCGAAGGCATCACGTTCTCATCCTTGCGGGCTGTATCGCGAATCGCATCAAGCGCTCGGGGCGCTTGGTCGTTGCTTCGCCTCTTCTTGAACTGGGCGAGTCGCTCGCATTGATCGACCTCGACGTCGTGTGGGATCTGCAGGATCTCGACCTGCCGGTCCTGGTTTCCGTCGGTGTAGGCGTTGACGCTGACGATGGTGCGGTCGCGAGCTTCCATTTCCTGTCCGAAGCGGTAGCTGGCCTCGGCAATGGCCCGGCGAAAATAGCCCTGATGGATGCCCTCGACGACCCCGCCCATGTCGTCGATCTGTTTGATGATCTCGTGAGCATCCGCTTCCATTCGATCGGTGAGCGCTTCGACGTACCACGACCCGCCGAGCGGATCGACGGTGCGATGCACGCCGGTCTCGTGGGCGAGGATCTGCTGGGTGCGCAGGGCCACGCGAACCGCGGTCTCGGTAGGCAGGCCCAGCGTTTCGTCCAACGAGTTGGTGTGCAGGCTCTGACAACCGCCGAGCACTCCCGCTAGGGCTTGGTAGGCCACACGGACAACATTGTTGAGCGGTTGTTGTTCGGTGAGCGAGCAGCCAGCGGTCTGCACGTGGGTCCGCAGGAGCCAGGAGCGTGGGTCTTTCGCCTTGTAGCGATCGCGCATCACGGAGGCCCAGATCCGTCTCGCCGCACGCAGTTTGCAGATTTCCTCGAAGAACTCGTTGTGGCTGTTGAAGAAGAAGCTCAATCGGGGAGCGAAGGCATCGACATCGAGCCCGCGATCGCACGCCGCCTGAACGTACTCCATGCCATCGCGAAGGGTGAAGGCCAGCTCCTGGGTGGCCGTCGAGCCGGCTTCGCGGATGTGGTAGCCGCTGATGGAGACCGTGTTCCACCTCGGCGTGTGACGGGTGCCGAACTGGATCGTGTCCACCACCAGCTTGACCGACGGTTCCGGCGGATAGATGAACTCGTTTTGGCTGTGGAACTCCTTGAGGATGTCGTTTTGCAGAGTGCCGCCAAGATTCGCCCAATCGATTCCGCGCTGCTTAGCCATGGCCAGGTACATCGCCCAGATCACCGCTGCCGGACCGTTGATCGTCTGACTCACCGTGACGTCGCCGATGGGAATGTCCGCATAGAGCCGATGCATGTCGTCGATGGTGTCGATGGCCACGCCGCATCGGCCGACCTCACCGGCCGAAAGCGGATCATCACTATCGCGGCCCATGAGCGTCGGCAGGTCGAACGCGGTGGAGAGTCCTGTCTTGGCTGTGGTGCCGGCTGCGTTGGCAAGCAGATACTTGAAACGCTGGTTCGTGTCGTCCGCGGAGCCGAAGCCGGCGAACTGGCGCATGGTCCAGAGCCGACCGCGATACATGGTCTTGTGAATGCCGCGGGTATAGGGAAACTCGCCCGGTGAGCCGATTCGCTGATGAGGCTGCTGCGGCGCGCGGGCATCCGCCGTCTGGACGCTGTGGGGCCCGTAACACTGGTCAACCTCATAGCCTGAGATGGTGACGGATTGGGGATCGACCTTGGCGTTCGGTGCGGAGGTGCTGAGCTTAGGGTCTTTTAGCGTGCTCATGCGACTATCGTAGCGTGGCCGTGGCCGAAGACGCAGGGAATCAACGGCGCAGCACCAACCGAAGGTGGCGAGCCGTCCCGGCGCGCCGAGACCCTCCGCCGCGGTCACCACCGCTCGGCAACAGGTGTCCGTCTCCGCGGCCCCTGGTCTAATCGTCGTAAATTGTCCGGCCGGCGCCGGGTGGAAGTTGGCCCCCCTGAGGCGTCCACCACGTCGCCTCGCCTTGGGGCTGATCCGAGCGCAGCGCCTCGTCGGGTGGGGCGATGGCCATCTCCGGCGCCTGGCGGAAGGTCACATCGATCCGCCGACTGGCCGCCCCGGGGACCGTCAGGGCGTTGCGGAGCCGGCCGATTCGGGTCCCGATCTCGAAGATCTGGTAACGCATCAGATCAGGTGTGAGCACCGGATCGTCTCCTGCTTCGGCCACGAAATCGAGCGACAACTGCTTCCCAACCGGAATTTCGATCGAGAAGATCGCTTCTTCGGTGTTTGTGTCAACGAGTGTAATCGTCGTCGGCCTGGATTCGGTCGAATAATACGTCGTTGAGCCGCCGGTAAAGGGCAGGAACCCCCCGCCCGGAGCATGGCAGCCGGAGATGGCCATTGCACCGGCCACACACATCGTCAGTCGCTTGGTGAACCTCAACATGCGATCTCCCCTCGTCCACGCGCTTTGCGGCGGCTTCGAGCCGGCGGTCCCGGGCAAGCCGTTCGCGCCGCCCCGGGCTCCAGCCAATCCCGCCCATGAGGTATCGGCCAAGTTCAGCCTGGGGTGCGGCCAAAAGCCATCCGAGTTCGCGTGCCGATCCGACGCGAAAGGCCTGCCCGGGAGCATCGACCGCCCGGTGACCCGCCGCGCCGACAACTATGAGAACACCCGGCGGTGCCGGTAAAGTGTGGGCATGACCAATCCCCCTGAGCCACCCTATCGCATCGGCCACGGTTACGACCTTCATCGTCTGGAGCCGCTGGCCCCGGATGGACCAGGCCGGCCGTTTGTGCTTGGGGGCGTGCGGTTCGACCATCCGCTGGGTCCGGTCGGCCACTCCGATGGCGATGCGGTCTACCACGCGGTCACGGATGCGATCCTGGGAGCGCTGGGCCAGGCCGATATCGGCGAGCTGTTTCCCGACACCGATCCCGGACACGAAGCCGCTGATTCGTCCGAGTTCGTTCGCGAAGCGGCCCGCCGGATGCACGCTTGCGGCTTCGCGCTGGGCAACCTCGACATCACCGTCGTCTGCGAACGGCCCAAGATCGCCTCTCGCAAGGCGGAACTGATTGCGAACATCGCGAAACTGTTGGATTGTGATCGCAACCGGGTGAATCTCAAGGGCAAGACGCACGAAGCGGTTGACGCGGTCGGCGAAGGCCGGGCGATCGAAGTCCACTCGGTTGTCCTCCTCCTGCGGCGCGAGACGTGATCGTTTGGCGATCGTATTCGTGGATCACAATGTATGACCGGAACAACCCTGGAGCCGATGTGTCGTACGGTAGGCGGGCAGAGATTCGAGGCTTCCTTATGGTCATTGAGCTTGCGATCTTGATGCTGCTGTGGATGCCCATCGGGTGTGCGACGGGTCCGGCGTCCGTCACCCGCCCAGCGCGCGCTCCGGACCCGGTTGATGAATTGCTCGAGCGGCTGGAGCGCAGCGCCGATGACCTACGTGACTTTGCGGCCAACATCCGGTACGACAAATGGGACGCCGTGTTGGAGCGCACGGAAATCCGCACCGGCGAGGTGATCTACCAGGTCGATCGGGCCGACGGCTCAAAGCGATTCGCGATCCTGTTCGACACGCTGATCATTCCCCCGCGCAGGGAAGATCGACGAACGCACTTCATCTTCGCCGGGAGCTGGTTCGTCGAGATCGATCACGAAGCCAAGCAGTTCATCAAGCGGCAGATCGTCGCTCCGGACAAGCAGTTCGATCCGCTCAAGCTCGGCGAAGGGCCGTTCCCCTTGCCCATCGGGCAGCCGAAGGATGAGGTTCTTGCGCGGTTCGACGTGCAGCGCATCGACGCCCCCAAGGAAGGCCTGCTGAAGAACCTCAGTGACGTCTACGGCCTGCGGCTGACCCCCAAGCCGAACACGCCGGAGGCACAGGACGTTCGGGAGATTCAACTGTTCTACGATCGCCAGACGCTGCTTCCGGCGGGGATCAACGTCCTCGAAGTCAACGGCGACCGCAAGACGGTGCGATTACGCAATCTGCGGCGCAACCAGGGCGTCGATGAGGACAAGCTGAGCATCGAGACGCCAGATCCCAAGCAAGGATGGCACATCGACGTTCGCCCCTGGCGGCCGTAGTGAGCAACGAACGCGAGATCTCATCGGGCGCGATAGCAAGAGCTCAGAATCGTCGTGGATTGCCCAACCAGATGCATCCGCGGCTGGAAAGATCACGTGCGCGGCCAAATCCGACGCGGTACTATTGCGGTCTCTCCACCGGCACGGCTGTGCTGGGGCGGACCGTGCCCGGCTCATCGGCCCGCATGGTGTCGAGGCTGTATACGTTGAAGTTGCGAAGCTGCGGCGAGTAGATGTGCAGATTGATCAGGTCTTCGCCCGCCGGTTGGATGTTGGCGACCTGATGAATATCCGCCTCTCGTGAAGCGCAAACGTAACCCGGATCGTGGTGCTCCGTCGAGGCCGGGTAGATCAGCCCAGACGGCGACCGTTCGAAGCTGGTCACCGTGGCGACCCCCTCGATGACGCAAAACGCGCAGCTCGATCCGGCATGATCGTGGATGGGCGTGCGCTGGCCGCTACGCCAGCACAGGCAGACCAGCTCGTACCAGTCAGTTTCTTTGACACGGTTTCGCCTGTATCCGTGCTCGCCAAATACGCAAGCCGGCGCCAGATCATCACGCGTCAGGTCGAGATCTGCCAGCAGTCGACTCAATGTTGCCAGATCAGCCCGCGTCCCGAGCATGTCCAGATACTCCAGCAGCGGACGGAGCTTGGGGAATGAGCCTCTCGTCGCTTTGGGTGTTGTCGCCGGGTTCATGACATGCTCCTGCTTGGCCGGAACTCCCCATCCTATGGTTTTATACCTATCCATCGCCGGAATTGGAAATCGAACGACAGGCATTCGGTTGGCCGAAGGTGAATCGTAGAGACCAAAATCGGGATGCGTTGTCCAAACAATTGCCGATGAAGGAGTTGTTAATGACCGCGCAAGGATGGATCACACGCGCAAGTAACCTGCGGCTTGTCTTGGCAGCCGGGGCCGGTCTGCTGTGCTGGGCGGGCCGGCTGGCACTTGCCCAGCAGGGGCCGCTGTTGGTCCCTGAACATGTCGAGCTTCACGCGTCGGCGCGAGCCGCCATCAACGCGGCGTGGTTGACCGAGGCGGAGCGAAGACCCCTGCGCGTGTTCCACGGCGTTTGGGAGCAGCGCGATCTGGATACACCTCTGGCTCGGGCCGTCGTTGCGCTGAACGCCTGGAACTTCGACCATCCGGCTCTATCCGAGGAGTCCGTGGCAGCGGAGATCCGAGCGGAGGCGGAGCTTCACCGGGGCGAGCTTCGACAGGCTCTTGCGCTAACGGAGGGGCGCGAATCCAACCGCGCGGCCCGCATCCGCGCCGAGGCGTACGAGGGCCTTGGTGACCATGGCGCCGCCGACATGGCGGTTGAGGCCCCGGTTCGCCAACTGTTGGAAGTCAGATTCGAGGATCCAGCCGAGCTCACCGAAGCTGTCGGCGCGCTGATCGTGCGAGCCCGGCTTCGGGGTCAACCGGCCCACGACTACCACGCGATGATGACCCTGCTGAGCCGGGCACATCAAGACCTGGACCGTCTCTATTGGCCGGCGAAGCTGGCGGAAGCTCGGCTGCTGGTCGAAAAGGACAACGAAAAGGAAGCGGTCATCGCCCTGCACGAGACGTTGGAGCTCAATCCTCGATGCGCGGAGGCCTGGTTCATGCTCGGCCGGATCGCCTTGAAACGGTTTGACTTCGTCTCCGTTCGCCTTGCTGCTGACAAGCTGCGGCAACTCAACGGGCAGCATCCCCTGGCCGAGGTGTTGCTGGCTGAGTCGCGATTGATCCAGGATGACCCGGACGGCGCGATGGACCTGCTGCTGCCGCTGGTGGGTCGCTGGGCGAAGCTGCGGCCGGCACTGGCCCTGGTGGCGGCGAGCGAGGCCTTGCGCTACGACGAGTCGGCGATGCACGAGGCGCTGGATCGCTATGAACGCCTCTCGCCGGGGAGCGCCGTGCCCTATTTCATCGTCGGACGGCATCTGGCCGTCAACCGCCAATATGAAGCGGCGGCCGAGATGCTCGCCGAGGCCATCCGCCGCCAGGGGGCCTGGCCGGCGCCTCAGATTGAGCTGGGCCTCATGGAGCTCCAAAACGGGCGCGACGACAAGGCCCTGGCCGTGCTCGAAGCCGTCGTCGAGCTTGATCCGTTCAACAAGCGAGCCGTCAACAGCCTGTTCCTGCTGCAAGAATTGGCCGGCTATGAGCGAATCGAATCAGAGCACTTCGTGATCCGCTACAAGCCCGGCATCGACGAGGTGACGGCCCAGATGATGCCGGAGCCGCTGGAGCAGATTCATCGCGAGGTCTCGGCCCGGTTCGGCCACGAAACAAACCGCAAGACGATCATCGAACTGCTGCCGGACCACGAGCGTTTCGCAGTTCGGGTCACGGGAATGCCGTGGATCCATACCATCGCGGCCAGTACCGGGCCGGTGATCGCTCTGGAAGTTCCGCGAGAGGGTCTGCCCTCAAAGCATCAGGGGCCCTTTGACTGGCTGCGGGTGATTCGCCACGAGTACACCCACACCATCACGCTCAGCCAGACTCGCAACCGCATTCCGCACTGGCTGACCGAAGCGGCGGCGGTGAGCATGGAGAACGCTCCGCGCGACTATGAGACCTGCCGGATGCTCGCGCACGCGTATGAGTCGAGGACGTTGTTCGGCCTCGACCGGATCAAATGGGCGTTCGTGCGCCCGCAGCGCCCGGGAGATCGCGCTTTGGCCTATGCACAGGGGCACTGGATGGTCCAGTATCTCGACCAGCGCTACGGCGAATCGGCGCTGGTGCGGTTGCTTGGCCTGTACTTTGACGGCGTGCGGGAACAAGAGGCGATGCTGGAGGCACTCGCGGTGACGCGCGATCAGTTCTTCGAAGATTTTCTGCCCTGGGCCGGTGAGCAGGTCAAGCAGTGGGGCCTCGCGCCGCAACCTTCGCTGGAGCAATTGGAGGACGAGGTTCGTTGGGCTGATCCCGATCTTGCCGCGGCGATGGCGGCGTCTGGGCAGGCACGACTCGATGCGATCGTTGACATGCTCACCGAGCGCATCGGCCGGCCGGGGGGCTCGCGCTCGCGCCCATTCACCGCGGACCGCTGGCCGAAGCTCATCCGCCCTCGGGTGGACATCGACGGCGCCACGCTCACTGCGTGGCTTGAGCAATACCCGGATCATCCCGATGTGCTGGAGATGTATTTGCGACGCCGTATCGAGCAGACCGGGTCACCTGATGCCTCGCTGGTGCCCTGGCTGGAGCGGTATGCGAAAGCTCGGCCGGTCGATCCGTTTCCGCACCGCAAGCTCGCTCAGATCTGGCTCGAAAGTGATACGCCGACGCAGGCGATCCCCGATCTGGAGCGGCTCGATCGGACCGAGCAAAAGACGCCGGTGTTCGCGGTCGAGCTCGCCAGGCTGTACCGCCGTACCGGCCAACTGGACCTGGCCTTGGCCAAGGCGACCCGGGCCCTGCAGATCAATCCCTATCACGCGCCCAACCGTGAACTGGCCGCGGCGATCGCCATCGAGGCCGACCAGCTCGAGCTTGGGCGTGAACACATCGCCGCCTTGACCGTCATTGAGCCGGATCGCCCCCAGCACCGCAAGCGGTTGGCGGCGATCGATCGGCTGATTGAGGATCGTCACCGGTAAGCCGGTTGGGCGCGTGGCAATGGGCGGACGGTCTATGGATCGGCCGGCGAGCTTCTCCGGTGGCTCCTGGCCGCACGGCGCATAATCAAATCCATGAATGAAGGGAACATCGTCATCACAGCAGCCACGGTCCGAACGGTGTGGCTGGTCCACACCTCCGGTTTCGGCCGACGAAGGCATCGAACGATGGCCCGCGCCACTCGCTGCGGTGACTGGACGAACCCTCGCCGAGCATGGTCAGGAACGCTTGCCCGGCCCGCCTCGTGTCCGCTTAGCCGCTGGGCGACCTCGAAGAACTCGGTAGCCGTGGTGATCGGGTACACACTGGAGACGTCGATCGCGTGCGGCTCAAGCTCGATCCGCATGGCCCGGCAGAGGTGTGACTGCGCCGCCTTGGTCGCCGAGTAGGCGCTGTAGAACGGCAGGGTAAACTTGGCCAGACAGCTTGAGCACATCAGCAGATGCCCCGGCCGGCCCTGGGACAGCAGTCGCTGCGCCGCTCGGGTCAACAGTTCGGCCGCAGCAAAGAAGTTCACCTCGAATATCCGACGCAGCTCCTCATCGGCAACTTCCACGACCGGCTTCTCGAACCCGTAGCCGGCGTTGGCGAAGACGACATCGAACCGGCCGAAGCGCTGTTGAGCCGCATCCAACATGCGAGCAGAGATACGCTGGTCAGTCACATCCCCGACGACGACTTCTGCTTGGGCGCCAGCTTGCCGCACCTGCTCGGCGACGGCGTGAAGCTTCTCTTCTCGACGGGCGTTGAGGAGGACGTTCATGCCGGCCTTGGCGCACTCGATGGCCGTGGCCGCCCCGATGCCCGAGCTGGCCCCGGTGATAATGATTACCTTGTTGGCCAGATCGCGCGGCATGGCGGATACCCTCGGCAGTTTAGCGGGCGGGCTTGCCCGCCGCGTCATCGCAGCGGCGTGAACGCCGCCGCTGAACGTGTACCATACATTCATGGTCCAGGCATATCACGCGGTCTTCTGCGCCTACGGATTCTGGCTTCCCAATGACCCCCGCGGTTCCTGGTCGGACTTTGTGCGAACGTGGGAGCTTCGTCTGTTCGGACCTGCGACCAAGGTCACCACACGACGTTCGGTCGCCGCCAGCCCACACGATCGTGAATTGCGCGAAGTTGCGAAGACGGCACTTCGATTCCCGGCTGTAAACTTCAATGGTCATCAAGCGTTGAGTATTGCGCGGGGATTTGCTACCGCATCAACACATTCGGAGTATTGAGTCCTGGCGTGCAGCATTCTGCCCGAGCACGTCCATGTCGTTGTTGCACGTCATGAACGACCGATTGAAAAGATTGTCGCGCACCTGAAAGCCGAAGCAACGCGCCAATTGAATGCAGAAGGACGTCATCCGTTGCTCGGCTATACGGAGAGCCCTGGACCAGCACCGTCACCGTGGGCTCGCAAATGTTGGAAGGTCTTCCTGAACAACAACAACGACATTCGCCGGGCGATCCGTTATGTGCAAGAGAATCCAGCCAAGGAAGGCAAGCGCCGGCAGGAATGGTCGTTTGTTACTTCGTTCGAAGGATCGCCTCGGTGGGCAAGCCCGCCCGCTAAACGGTTTAGCGGCGACGCTTGCGTCGCGCGCATTAGGTTTGCAACACGCCGGTCTTGAATTCGCCTTCGATGGGAAATGTGCTTGCGATCCGAAGGGCGAAGATCAATTCCTCTCGCGTCATGTGCGGCTCAATGAGGCGGTCCACCCAGCCGCGTGCGGCCCCGTAGCGGATGTCCTGTTGCTCGTCATAGGAGGCGGTGATCGCTTGCAGGAGCTGCTTGCGTTGGCGGGCGTCAATCTTCTCGCCGCGGCGCTCACGGGCGGAAAGATCAATCTCCAAGAGTGTGCTCGCGGCCTGGGCGGCCCCCATGACGGCGAATTTGCTCCCCGGCCAGGCGAGGGTCAGCAGCGGGTCAAACGCCCGGCCGCACATCGCGTAGTTGCCCGCGCCGTAGCTTGAACCCACAATCAGGGCGATCTTCGGCACGATCGAATTGCTCATCGCGTTGACCATCTTGGCCCCGGCGCGAATGATCCCGGATTGTTCCGAGTCCCGGCCGACCATGAAACCCGACGTATCATGGACGAAGATGATCGGAATCTTCTTCTGATTGCAGTCCATGATGAATCGCGCGGCCTTGTCGGCCGAGTCGTCATAGATGACGGCCGGCAAGTTCATCGATACGGAGGGCCCGGCCTTGCCGCTGGCTAGATGCCTTTGGGTGAGCTTGCGCTGGTTGGCGACGAGGCCGCAGGGCCGGCCCCCGATGCGGGCGTAAGCACAGATCATCGACCGGCCATACTCGAGCTTATATTCGTGGTAGCTCTCGTCATCGACGATGCACTCAAGCAGGTCGACCATGTCGTACTGCTCGGTCGGTTGCGACTTGAACACGTTGTACACCTCGTCCGGCTTGCGGTGCGGCTCGACCGCTTCGAACGGCGGGTCGCCGACGGGGGCCACCGACATATCGGCATGGATGATGGAACGCAGCCGCTTGATACACGCCTCATCGTCCGGCTCGCGGAAGTCAATGGTGCCGGATACCTGGGCGTGCATGGCGGCGCCGCCGAGCGCATCACTGTCCGCATCCTGGCCGATGGCGGCCTTCACCAGCGCCGGCCCGGCGAGATACAGGCCGCTGCCTTCGGTCATCAGCAGCGTATCGCAGAGCACCGGAAGATACCCACCTCCAGCCACACAATTGCCCATGATCGCGGCGATCTGGGTAATCCCCTTGGCCGACAGCACCGCGTTGTTTCGGAAGATGCGCCCAAAGTCGTCGGTGTCGGGGAACACGTCCTCCTGCAATGGCAGAAACACCCCGGAGGAGTCCACAAGATAAATCAACGGCAATCGAGCGCGCTCGGCGATCACCTGAGCCCGGATGAACTTCTTACAGGTCATGGGGAAAAATGCGCCGGCCTTGTTGGTGGCGTCGTTGGCGATGATCATGGACAGCTTGCCCCCGACCTCGCCGATGGTCGTCACCAGCCCCGCCGCCGGCGCCCCGCCGTAGGGCTGATACATTTTCCACGCTGCGAACAATCCGCACTCAAACCGGCCCGAGCCGGCGTCGAGTAGGAGGTCGATTCGCTCACGGGCGGTCAGCCGGCCAAGACGGTGTTGGCGATCTATTCCGGTCGGTCCACCGCCCTGGCGGATCTGCTGAGCTTCGGCCAGGTACTGGTCAGTGGCCCCCCGGAGGGTCGTCGAAGATGGTGTACGACGTGTGGCCATGGGCGATGGGTCAACTGCTGAGTGACCGAAAACAGTCAGGATATGCGATCCGATGCTTTTCGGCGGGCTCCGATGGTCCCATCGGCTGATCATTGTCCTAGTATTATCCAGACGCGGCTAGGAGGCGTGGGCCTCATTGGCCTCAATGCCGCCGATGGTGCCGGCCGGGAGTCCTCCGCCCGCACCTTGTTGATCTGCGGCTTGAAAGAAGGGAAGTGGCATGCTCGGCGCTTTGACCATCCACCGACTGTTGGAGAAGATGAAGGAAGTTGACGCGTCGGATTTGCACATCAAGATTGGTTCGCCGCCGGTGCTTCGTATCGCGTCGGCGTTGCACCGTATCGATGCCCCCGTGCTGAATGGGGACGACACGCGGCAACTGTTGACGCCGATCATTCCGCCCCACCTCAAGCAGCAGTTCGAGCAAGCCGGCGGCGTTGACTTTTCGCACACGGAAAGCGCCGACGCCCGGTTCCGATGCAGCATCTTCCATGCGGGCGGAGGCGTGCACGCCGCCATTCGCCGCGTCAATCCCGTCATCCCCAGCTTCGATGAGTTGCACCTGCCGTCCATATATCGCGAAGTCGCCGACACCACGCACGAAGGCCTGGTGGTCATCTGCGGCGTCACCGGCTGCGGCAAATCAACCACGCTGGCCGCAATGATCGACCACATCAATGAAACGCGGCACTGCAACATCATCACCATCGAGGACCCGGTGGAGTATCTGTTCCGGCCTAACCAGTCGTTTATCAGTCAGCGGGAGATCGGCATCGATGTTGCGGACTTCCCCCTGGCACTGCGATCGGCAGTGCGGCAAGATCCAGACGTCATCATGATCGGCGAGATGCGGGACCGGGAAACGATGATGGCCGGGCTGCAGTCGGCAGAGACCGGGCATACGGTCTTCGTGACGCTGCACACCGCCGACACCATGCAGAGCTTCGCCCGTATCCTGGAGTTCTTCCCCTCTAGCGAGCATAAGTTCATCCGTTCGAGTCTGGCCAACGGCCTGGGGGCGATCATGGCCCAGCGCCTCTTGCCGAGCGTCCGTGACGATGTTGCCCGCGTCCCGGCAACGGAGGTGCTGCTCAACTCGCCGATCGTGCAGGAAAAAATCCGCGAGGCCCAAGATGAGGACATGCCGGCCATCATTCATAGCTCTGAAGGCGAAGGCATGCATGACTTCACATCGAGCCTGGCCCGGCTGGTGGATGAAGAGTGGGTTGATCTGCGGACCGCCGAGCGCTACGCCCCGAACCGTGAAGCGCTGATCAGCAAGGTCCGGGGCATCGAGGTCGCCGCCGACAAGCTTATCCAGCGGGTCAAGCGCTAACTCCATTGAACACTTGCATCCGGGAGGCGGAAGCAGCTCGCGGCTGGAAAAAAGGCCCGGCGGTCTGCCGACCGCCCGGCCATTGATTCGGAGTCCAGATCACGGGCTGCACCACCGTGCAACGCCGTCGGGGCACGGTTACACGTGTAGCCCTCTGGTACTGCCACACTCTTGATTCACTAGATCACCTCCTTGCTGCAAAAGAGTTTGCCCAGCCGACACGAGCGTGACCACTCGTCGCCGGGCTCTTTTCCCCTGGGCGTCCCCAAGGGCTCACCGCCCGGGCCCGCAAAGCCGCAAGCGGCCTACGAGGCCGGTCGTCGCGATCCGCTGCCGCCGCCCAGCGAGGGGTTCTCCCTCGGTTTGCCGGCCGCTCGCCGCGATACCGGCATTATCGCTTTCTGTCACGGTAGGGCAACAGAAAAATGCCAAAAGACAGCATCGATTTGCAATGGGGCTTATCGGCCGGCGAGCCTAGCTTACGAGCCCGGTGAATCGCTGGGCATACCGTTACCTGCGGTACTCGTCGGGGTATTCGGCCGGCACACCCTTGCTGGGCGTCTCGACCACCGGCACCTCGGGTCGCTGATCGTGGGCTGAGCCGTCGTCAAAGAGGGTTTCGCTGGCCTCAGCCGCCTCCTCCATGGCCTTCATCTGCTCCCACTCCTCTATGGTGATGAGTACCTCCCTGGCAACGGACCCCTTGTGATCGCCGAGGATTCCCGCCTGGGCCATCTGATCGACCAGCCGTGATGACCGGCTGTAGCCGACGGCCAGGCGACGCTGCAGCAGCGACACGGAGCCCCGACCGGTTTCGATCATGATTTTGACCGCCTCATCGAATAGTGGATCGCGTTCGGCCGGCTTGATGCCTTCTCCGCCGTCCGCGCCCTCAGGCCGGATCGTCAGCAGGCTCCGATCGAACGTGGGGGAGGCGACGTTTCGCAGGAATCTGGCGACCTTGCGGATCTCCTGGTCGGTGACCAGCGTGCCTTGGGCTCGCTGGACCTGCGAGGTGTGCGGGCTGAGAAACAGCATGTCCCCCTGATCCAGCAACAGCTCCGCCCCTTTCTGGTCGAGCACAATGCGACTGTCCATCCCCGAGGCCACCTTGAAGCTGACGCGGCAGGGCATGTTGGATTTGATGAGCCCCGTGACCACGTTCGCCTGAGGCCGCTGCGTGGCGACGATGAGGTGGAGCCCCACCGCTCTGGCCTTCTGAGCGACGCGCACGATCGACTGTTCAACCCCCTTGTGCGTCATGATCAGGTCGGCCAGCTCGTCGATGATGAAGACGATGTAGGGTAGCTTCTTGGGGATCTTCGCTCGCTCGGCGTCGTTGGCCGGCTGGAAGCGCTCGTACAACGTCGCTTCGGAGAGCCGGTTGTATGAGGCGACGTTTCGCACCGACGCTTCGCGGAGCAGCTCGTAGCGCTCTTCCATCTTGTCCACCGCCCACTCCAGGATTGCCGCGGCCTTGGTCGTCTCAGTCACCACCGGGCACATCAGGTGAGGGATGTCCTGAAACTGGCTCATCTCGACCATCTTCGGATCGACGAGGATCAGCTT
Organism: Planctomycetota bacterium; assembly: GCA_022568135.1. Taxonomy (GTDB): domain Bacteria; phylum Planctomycetota; class Phycisphaerae; order Phycisphaerales; family SM1A02; genus JADFFQ01. The sequence goes on from JADFFQ010000025.1 coordinate 36,920, forward strand.
CAGCTCATCGGGCCGCTTGGTATACAGCCAGCTCATGATGATCGTGTTCATGCACACGCTCTTGCCCGATCCGGTGGTGCCGGCGATTAGCATGTGCGGCATGCGGGTGAGGTCGGCAACGAGTGGTTCGCCGGAGGTGTCCTTTCCCAGGAACATGGGCAGGATCATGCCATCGGCATGCCGGCCGCTCATCAGCTCTTTGAGGCGCACGCGCTCCTTGTACGGGTTGGGCACCTCAATTCCAACGGTGGTCTTGCCCGCCATGTTGGGCACGATGCGGATATTGTGAGCCCGCAGGCTTCGCGCCAGATCGCTGGCCACGGCCTGGACTTTGGACACCTTGGTCCCGGGCGCCAGTTGCACCGAGTAGAGCGTGACCACCGGCCCCGACTCGACGCCCATCACCTCTCCATCGATGTAGTAAGTCCCAAGGGCGTCCTCCAATTGCTGCGCCTGTCTGCGGACAAACGCCTCCATCTTCGATGAATAGTTTGACTCCGGCTCTCCGAGGAGGTCCAGCGGCGGGAACTGGTATCCCTCGAAGCTTTCGGGCCGTGCAATGTCCTCGTCCTTCGCTACGGACTTGTTCCGAGCGGACATCCGCACCGGCAGCTTGGCAATCTTTGCTCGAAGTTCCTTCGGGCTCAGACGCCGGCGCCGCGTCTCCTCGGACGTCTGGTCATCCAGCGAATGCTCATCCGGGTCGAAGGCGTCGGTCGCCCCGAGACCACCGGCGTCAGCGTCAATGCGCGACTTCTCCTTGCGACTACGTCTACGACCGCCTGGGGCCACCACCGTTGCGTCCGGTCCCGCGCGAAGCGCACCGGACAACCAGACCCTTGGGCGCATTCGTCTGAGCACAAACATGAGTGATGCCATGAGAAGCCTTGGCAGCGCTCGCACGAGCCGATCAACCGCCACGATCGAGCCGACACCGAAGCCGGCCAACAACGCCAGCAACGTCCCCACGTCGCTGAAGCGTTGGCCCAGCTCGCCCACAATCAGCACTGCGACCAGGCCGGCGTGGGACCCGGCCAACGGTCCCGCCTGCGACGCCAGCAGACCGTGCAAACCCGACACGGCCAGACCCATCAATGCCAAGCCTGTCGCACGCAGCAATAGATGTCCCACGGCCCGTCCTCTGGCGGCCGCGGCCAGGTAGCCGGCAACGCCGGCCAGAATGACCCACGATCCGATCCCCAGGACGTAGTAGCTCCAGTAGGCGATCAAGGCGCCGACAAACCCACAAAGATTGCGCGTCGGCTCGTTATGGACCGCGACCGTGTGCGACGGCCAATCCGCAGAATCGAAGCTCGCCAAGGCCACGACAAGGAACAGCCAGAACCCTGTCAAGAGCACCCAACCCGCTCGTCTCGCCAGCAACCCAGGGGGCAGTTCAGGGCGGCGATTCGCGCGCACAATGACCGCTGTGCGTGCCATAGCTCCCTGCTATCGGCTCATTTGGAGCGATCAGGACAGGATTGCGGACCCTCGCCCCCGGGGCCGAGGGTCACCGGGGCGAGACACACCGGCCTTCTTTCGTCCGTCGCTCACGGGTCGGATTGCGTTTGCTCAACACTGCGCCTAGGCTCTGCGATTTCGACTCGCTCACAAGAACGGCATGAAGTTCAATCTCATTGACATGGTGTTGGAACAGTCGCTTGACCGGATCGTGACGGTCAAGTATGTCAGCCTCGCCGAGGAGTACCTGGCGGACCACTTTCCGACCTTCCCGGTGCTGCCGGGCGTGCTGATGGTTGAGGCGATGGTTCAGGCGGCGAGGCGAATGCTTGCGGACCGCGGCGACCGGAGGCTGGTGCTGGGCGAGGTGAGGGCGCTGAAGTTTGGCAGCTTCGTCCGGCCGGGCGAGGCCCTGGAGGTGGAGGTCACGCTTGGGAAGCAGCTCGATGACGGCTCGTATCTGTGCCGCGGCACCGGGTGTGTGCGTCGCCACAATGCGATCGGCCCAAGTACCGAGACAGCAGTCACCGGCCGGTTTATTATGCGGCCGGTTCGCAGCGAGCCCGACGCCGCATCCGGGCCGGGCTGAGCACAACGCCAAGTGGCCGCGGCATACAGGAGTAAGGTGGCGATGACCCGCGAGGAAATCTTCGAGAGTGTTCGCAAGGTGCTGGAAGAAGCGCTGGGCGTTGACGAGGACGAGGTCACCCCAGAGGCGTCGCTCACGGGGGATCTTGAAGCGGAGTCGATCGACTTCCTAGACATCGTCTTTCGACTGGAGAAGACATTTGCCACCCCCGAGAGGTCGTTCAAGATCGAGCAAGGGGAACTCTTTCCCGAGAACCTCATGGAGAACCCTGAGTGGATCTCCGACAGCAAGTTCACTGAGGCGGGCATGGCCATGCTTCGCCGGCGCATGCCCCACGTTGATTTTTCCGCCTTCGAGAGCGATCGCGATGTCAACAAGGTCGCCGAGCTGATCACCGTCCAATCGATCGTTGATTTCGTAGATCGCAAGCTGGCCGTATGAACGAAGCCGGACCTGACGAGTCCTCGAGGAAGGTCCGGGTCAATGACAGAACCATCCACCACCCGAGTCTTCGTTGAGGACTCCTCAGACCCGGCTTCCGGTTTCCAATGCGCTGGATGTGGATAGACAGCATCGTCGAGTTCGTTGCCGACAAACGGTTGAGCGCGATCAAGAATGTTTCGCTTGCGGAGGAGTATTTGCACGATCACTTTCCAGCGACCGACTCAGCGGAGGCATTGCCCGTTCTTCCCGCGTCGTTGATTATCGAAGGGATGGCGCAGACCGCGGGGATTCTTGTGGGATCAGCCCGCCAGTTTCGGGAAAGAGTGATCCTGGCGAAGATCTCCCTGGCCAGACTCGACTGCGAGGTCTTCCCGGGGCAGACTGTTCGTTACGACGCCACGCTGGAGCGAATCGACTCCGCTGGAGCCGCGACGGCCGGCGTGGTGAGCCGACTCGGCCCGACTTCGCTCCAATGGGAACCAATCGGGCGCATCGACCTGATGTTCAGTCACCTCGATGAAGCAATGGCCGGCATGGAGCTTCCGCAGCACAACTTCGTCTTTGGCGAGAATCTGGATGTCATCTTGCGGACCGCGGGGCTGGAGAATCTCAAGCGTGGAAGCTAGAGCGATGCGGTTGAAGCCCGAAGGTGGAACCGCGCATTCCTATGCGAGGCAACAATGGAAAACGGCCCCGTCTTCGACGGGGCCGTTTCTATCTTCGAAACCGCCATTCCGCGGATAGGCGAGAAATGGCCCCGAGCGGGGAGGCAAACCGACCGGGGCCGATCCAGGGCTCGTGATTACCCGTTCACCAACAGCATGCAATTCAGTGGCGCACAGGCAACTGCGGACTGCGGATTTTCGCCCCAAAGGGTGCGTCTGCAATGGCTGGTCCGACCGTAGGTATGGGCGAGGACTGCGCAGGGCTCGTACAATCGCCCCATGGCAGTCCCGACCCCCCCACAACACCTGGCCATCTACGCTGGGTCCTTCGACCCGATAACCTTCGGCCATCTCGATGTGCTGCAGCGGGCCCGCGGGCTGTTCGACAAGATCATCCTGGCCGTGGGCGACAACCCCGAGAAGCCGGCCTTGTTTACTGCCGAAGAGCGCGTGGGGATGGCCCGTACGTTGGTTGCGGGAATGATCTCAGCTGAGCCGGACGGGAGCCCGGTCCAGGTTGATCATTACACCGGGCTGACGGTTGACTTTGCCCGCAACGTCAACGCATCGGCGATCCTGCGAGGCATCCGAAACATCACCGATCTGGCCAACGAACTTCAGCTGGCGATCACCAACCGTCAAGTCGCCGGCATCGAAACCGTATTCATCGTGACCGGCGAGAGGTACGCATTCACCAGTTCCAGCCTCATCAAGCAGGTGGCGGCCCTGGGCGGCTCACTCGACGGGTTGAGCAGCATCGTTCCGCCTCTGGTTATCGACCGGCTCAAGATAAAGCGCGACGATCCAGGCAATCCACTTGGCCGCCTTGCCCACGATCAGCTCATCGAATGAACAGCGCGGCTACCGGCGCCCGCCGTCGGCCGGATATGCATTCGGGGCTGTGAAAGGGAAACTTGTAGCCCAGCGTGAGTGTGCGGGATCGTTCTCGGTGCCGGCCCCACTCGCGTAGGATGCGCACCGACGAGCATGCCCGTGGAATACCGCATCATTTCGATTGGCACCCTCGCGGCTCACCCGCTGTGGGGTGAGCAAGGCCAGGTGCGCACCGGCCATGCCACGACCACGTTGATCTCCGCTGACGGCGCGCGCATCCTCGTTGATCCGTCGCTTCCCGCTCAAGCGCTGCTGGCGCGGCTCAGCGAACGAGCGAGTGTCGAGGCTTGCCGAATCACACATGTGTTTCTGACCTCGGCGGATCCGCTTCATCGTCGTGGGCTGGCGGCGTTCGACGATGCCGCCTGGCTTGCTTACGAATCAGAGCTCGACGCCGTCAAGGCAACGATCACCGAGCAGATCAGCCAGGCCCGGGCCGGCGGTGACGATGAGTTGATCGCGATGCTCAATCGCGAGCTGAGAATCTTGAAGAAATGTGAGCCGGCCCCTGATTCGATTGTGAAGGGTGTGGATCTCTTTCCCCTGCCGGGGGTGACGCCGGGCTGCTGCGGGTTGCTGCTGCTGCTGCCTCGGGTGACCACACTGATCTGCGGGGACGCCGTGGCCACGGTCGAGCACCTTCAACAGGGCAAGGTGCTGCCGGGCTGTTTCAACGTCGACCAGGCCCTCGAATCATTCGCCGAGGCCGTCGAGATCGCCGACCTGTTGATCCCGGGGCGCGACAACCTCACCCTCAACCCGCTGCGCCTGGCAATGTGAGGCATCTAGCGAGCCGCTGCGCCTGGGCCAGCGGTTACAGCCGCGATTCTCTGAACGAGCGATACCGGGCGAAAGGACGAGCCGGCTCGCTGCTGCAGATCGGTCGCTCGCCTCCTGGCGCTGTGGGACCATCTAGAATGAATGAATGCCTGCACATGTGCTGATTGCGAGCGTTGTTGCGATTGTTGCATCGGGTGCTTCGCCGCAGGGTCAGGAAAGCGCTGGTCAGCCGCCGGCGCTGCACTGGGCGATCAAGCTCGGGATGCGCGTGGAACAGGTCAACCGGGCGTTTCCACTTGTCGATCGGGTCGTGCTCGTTCCCGATGGTGCGACCTATGTTGATGAACTGTCCAAGTGGTCGCCGCAAGGCCGCTGGCCGGTGCTCATTGAGGACGACCATCTGGCCCCAATGTTCATCCGTCGGTTCAAGCCGGCCCAGGTGGTTCGTCGCACCTCGGTAGGGCGCTTCGGCCCATCGCAGCAGGATCGGCAGCGACTGCTGGAAGCGGTGGTCGTGCGAAGCTGGGGCGGCGAACCGCATCAAGACACGCTCCGAGAAGTCTTTGAGCGAAGCAATCACACACCGGCCGGCTTGGTCATCACCTCGGTGGCGGACCCGGCATGGACGGCTGCGATTGCCCTTGCGGCTGGTCGGGGCCAACCCATTGCCTGGCTGAACGAGCGGTTCGGCCGGCCCAACCAACTGCTCGATCCTGAATCGCTTGCCCGACTACTGGGGCGAATCGACGAGCTTCTCGCCGAATCCGGCTACCCATACGCCGATCTGGGCGACGCAATCGACGCCATCACGTTCTGCCGGGCAGTTGCCGGGCGGGCCGATGTCGATCCCGACTCAAAGCGGGACGAGGTCCGCGCGATCACCGACCTCATCGGCCGCACCCGGACCGGCACACGCAATGCGTTCGCCGGATGGATCTTCGGCGATGAGGTTCGCTGCGCGTACATCGCAATGTGTTCGATGTTTCTGCCGCGCACGCAGATATGGCTGTACAACACCTATCCCGGCACGGGCAACTGGCGGGTATACGGTGTCGGCGACGCTACTGCGGCTCTCGCGGACAAGGGCTACCAAGCATCTGCCTTCAGCGGCGACCGGACCACGAGCGATGCGTGGATGAACATGCTCCCCGGAGGGATCGCGACGGACGTGCTGGTGATGAACACCATGGGAAGCGCAGGCCTCTTCAGATTGTCCCGCGGTCGGGCTTATAGCGGTGACGTGCCGGTACTCAACGAGCCTTTGGCGTTACACCTGACCCACAGCTGGTCGATGCGGTCGCCTGACAATCTGGCGACCATCGGCGGGCAATGGCTGGCCCGCGGCGTCTACGCGTTCGTCGGGGCGGCAGATGAGCCCTTCCTGGGGGCGTTCTTGCCACCGGTGGAGCTTGCCAAGCGCTGGGCAAATTATGTGCCGTTTCTCATCGCGGCCAGGCACTTTAGCGACTCCGGCCCGTGGAAGGTCAACACCTTTGGTGATCCGCTGATGCTCTGCCCGCCACCGGAGCCTTCCGCAAGGCAGCGCGTTGAGCCGCCCGCCTCCGAAGGGCTTGATCTGTCCGAACACGTCACGAAACTGATGCGCCACGCCGCATCGGATCAGACCGGTGACACAATCGCCGAGGCGATTGCCACGCTGAACCTGCTGGGCAAGGACGACATCGCGATTCAGATGTGGCGGCTGGCCGGGCAACATGGATTGCTCGCCGCGGCTGCACGTCCTTCCGCGGGACCGCTCTTTCGCGCCCAACGGGTCGATGATTACATCGCGGCGTGGCAGGCAATGCCGTATCGCGATCAACTCAGCAGCGATATGCTCTGGCACCTGATGACGCCGCGGCTGGGGCCGGCCATCGACAACGACACGCTCATTCTTCTGCAATCAGCGATCCGCAAACCTCGGAGCCATGTCGATCTCCAGCGGTTGGCGCCGCATCTGACGGCGGTGTTCGGCCTCGCTCACACCAGGCGGATCATCCAGCGCGAGCTTGAGAACACCACGAATCCGCAAGCCATCAGAAACCTCCAGCGGCTGCTGAACAGAAACTGATTGGTTTCTCCCGGTTGTCCGCGTCGGATCAGCGGCGCGATGCGATCCGTGGAGTCCGAGCCGGCGGGTAACCATCCCGACCCACGGCCGGGGCTCACGGCCGTCTGGTCCGGACCGTAATCAGTTCACGGGTAGGTCGCCGCCAACCGATAGCCGGGCTCGGCAGGCGGTTGGCCGCGCGTCACCACCTCGACGTAGACCTCCACCGCGGAAAGAACCGCCTGCTCTCGATGCGGCAGCATCAACATCTGCTCCACCGGCGCAGCGTCCTCCTCCGGAGCAGGTTTCTCCAGCATCAGGTACAGCCTCAACAAACCGTCCTGGAGTTCCGCTCGATCCTCCTGCAGCCGGTAGCGTTTGGTCGGCGTGGTCGCAGTGACCATGGCTAGGTAAAGCGGCGGGTTCACCTGCTGGACTTGAATCTGGACTGTAATCGGCGGGCCGGAATACGCTTTCGCCGGCGACGGCGCGGTCGTGGCCGGGTCGTCGGTCACCGCCCCGGCGTCATCACCCGCAGCGTCATCCGGTTCGGCCCCCGGCTGCTTGCGGCATCCGGAGCCAAACCAAACAAGCCCGATGGTCAGCGCTGCACAGAGCCAGAGTCGCATCGCTTCTCCTTTCACAGTTTTCACAATCCTAGGGCTCTCGCCATGGTCGAACCGATTTCAGCCGGGCTTTCGGCGACGTGTACACCGCAGTGGCGCAGTGCCCCAATCTTCGCCTCAGCAGTGTCGTCCTTGCCGCCAATGATCGCCCCAGCGTGTCCCATGCGCTTGCCCGGCGGCGCGGTCCGCCCGGCGATAAAGGCCGTGACCGGCTTGGACATGTGCTGCTTGATCCATGCCCCGGCCTCGGTCTCGTCGGAGCCCCCGATCTCGCCGATCATCACCACGCCGTCCGTTTCACTGTCGCGCTCGAACATATCCAGCAGCTCAATGAACCCAAGACCCTTGACCGGGTCGCCGCCGATCCCGACACATGTCGTCTGGCCGATGCCCAGATTGCTGCACTGCCACACGGCCTCGTAAGTGAGCGTGCCGGATCGACTGATGACGCCCACCGCCAGACCGCTGGCCGCATCGTGCTTGGCCAGGTGGATGTAGCCGGGCATGATGCCGATCTTGCATCCGCCCTCAAATGTTGCATCCGCGCCCTCGCCGGCCACGCGCCGCCCCGGACTGATGATCCCCGGGCAGTTCGGACCGATCATGCGAGCCTCGGGAAAGTCTCGAAGCGCTGATTTGGCGCGGATCATGTCCTGGGTCGGGATGCCCTCGGTGATTGCACATATGACGCTGATGCCTGCGGCCGCCGCTTCGAGAATCGCGTCTGCGGCGAAGGGCGGGGGGACGAAAACCATCGTGGCGGTCGCTTGGGTGCCGGCCACCGCATCGGCGACGGTGTCGAAGATCGGAAGATCGTTGGTATCGCGCCGGCCGCCTCGGCCGGGCGTGACGCCTCCGGCCATCCGCGTGCCGTAATTCAGGCAGCCTTTTGTGTGAAGGGCGCCGAAGCTCCCGGTAATACCCTGACAGAGAACTTTCGTATCGCCATCAACCAGGATAGCCATGGCCGTAGAGTAACGAGGAAGTCGCACCCCCACAAAAGAACGAAGCCGGACCTGAGGAGTCCGCCTCCGGCGGACGACGAAGGTCCGGGTCGCCTTGTGGATTGCGGCGGACGACGAAGGTCCGGGTCCGACGGGGGTCCGGGTGGCCTCGCGGCCCCTGGCGGAGCGCAACTGTACCCGGACCTTCCTCGCTTCGCTCGTCAGATCCGGCTTCTTCGTGCGCGGGCGCCGATCGCCTACACTGCGGCCATGACGGCTGTGACCAGGCGTGCCGGCAAGTCTCTCACGTACGCCGAGGCCGGTGTGGACATTCAAGCGGGCGAGCGGGTCGTCGATCTCATCGAGTCGATGATGCGCAAGACCCACGGCCCGCGGGTGATTGGCCGCCGTGGGGCCTTCGCGGCCATGTTCCGCCTCGACTACAACGACAAGCTGTTCAAGAAGAACTATCGAGACCCCGTGCTCGTGGCCTGCGCCGACGGCGTCGGAACCAAGGTCAAGCTCGCATCGCAATTGCGCGTCTACCACACCGTCGGCATCGACTGCGTGGCGATGAACGTCAACGACCTGATCGTCCAGGGGGCTGAGCCGTTGTTCTTTCTGGACTATCTGGGGTTGCACAAGAACATTGCTGAGCAGACGGCCGAGCTGATTGCCGGCGTGGCCAGGGGCTGCGAGATGGCCGGCTGCGCGTTGATCGGCGGTGAATGCGCCGAAATGCCAGACATTTATGGCGAGGCGGATTTCGACCTGGCAGGATTTGCCGTGGGCGTGGTGGAGCTTCGACGAGCGGTCGATCCGATGCGGGTCGAGGCCGGCGACGTGGTCATCGGCCTGGCCAGCTCAGGCGTCCACTCCAACGGCTTCACGCTGGTGCGAAGCATCATCACGCGCAACCGCCTGGTCCTCGACCTCGTCGATCCTCAGCTCGGTGAGCCAACGTTGGGCGAGGTGCTGCTCACGCCGACGCGAATCTACGCTCAACCGATCGTCAAGCTGCTGAGCCGCTACAAGGTCAAGCGAATCGTTTCGGCCATGGCCCACATCACCGGCGGCGGGCTGCCGGGCAACCTCAAGCGCGTCTTGCCAAGCAACCTGGACGCCAGGATCGACGCCGGCTCGTGGACGGTGCCGCCCATCTTCACGTTCCTCCAGAAGCACGGTAACATCGATCCGGACGAGATGTGGCGGGTCTTCAACATGGGCGTCGGCTATGTGCTGATCGTCCGACCCGCCTTCGCCCGTTCGGTCGTCCGCCAGCTCAAGCGGCTGGGCGAGACGGCCTTCGTCATGGGCGGAATCGTCCAAGGTTCCGGACGGGTATGCCTTGGCTGAACACGGCCCGAATGCGGTCAGGCCCGTCTGCTTCTTGCAGCTGAGGATTCTCGATGACGCCGGCCGTCGGTCTTCGGTTCGTATCTGTGCCCAGGTGGGGTCGTGATGGCATGGTCGCGGATGAATGCTCGCACCTCATCCAAGGTGCGGAACAGCGCATCGAAATCTTCCGACCAGACGGTGATGTTGAACTTGCGGAAGGCGCCGTCGCCTTGGGGCACACCTTCCACGAGCCACAGACATGGATTGCCGTTGGAGGCCCGCCGAAGCTGTAGGGCGTATTTCCTCGGTCCGACCGAATCAAATACCCACGTTTTGAGAACCTCGCCTTGCCGCTTGGGTTGCTGAGCACGGGGACGGTCTTGCGTGATGGTGATGGCCTGACTCCTGCGTAGGAAACCACCTTCGACGAGATGATCTCGCCGCCGAGCAGAATACCGAACAACGACCTATCATACAAGCCGCAACTGGGAAGTTCGCAGCGGGTACCAGCAGCGTCTCTCGCCTGCACTGGCGGCCCAGCGGCCTGGCCGCGCCGGCCCGGATGATTGCAAGTTCAAGTGCTAACAGACTTTGTGAGAGAAAAAACGAATTGATAATTCGATGAAATATCCTTGCCAGAGCCGATAAATCAGAAAAGCTTAGTATGGCAATTCGGAGGGGCCCAACGCAAGGAGGCACGGCCATGGCTACTGCCGAGCAACTGACCGCGATCAAGGGAGGCGCGATCGCCTCATTGCCCCCCCAAGCCACAGTGCTCGAGGCGGCGCAGCTGATGAACGATCGGCACATCGGCTCGGTGCTGGTGACCGAAGGCAACCAACTGGTAGGGATCTTCACCGAGCGCGACGTCCTGCGACGTGTCGTTGCCGACCAGCGCGACCCGGCCACCACCACGGTGGCGGATGTCATGACCAGCCCCGTTGCCTGCGCCGCCCCGCACACCACCCTCGACGAGATTCGCACCGTCATGCGGGACAAGCGAATCCGCCACGTACCTGTGGTGAATGGTGGCGCGGTGCTGGGAATGATCTCCCTGGGCGACCTCAACAAGGCCGAGCACGATGGGCAAGTTGAGACTATCCGCTATCTCGAACAGTACATGTCGGTGACATAGCCTCTGCGGCCCCCGGCAACGATGCGTCCGCTCGGCCCTCACTCCTCGGGATCGGGCTTGCGTCGGGCTTCTTTCTTCTCGGATTGCTGGCGCTTCTGCTCTAGACGCTTCGCAACCACGGCCGGCGACGGCCGGATTGGCTTGCGCTTCTTCAGCTCGATGGCCGCTTCGGACACCAGCGCTCGCAGGCGCTCCACGCAGGCCCGCTTGTTGGCCAGCTGAGATCGGTAGGTAGCGGCACGAAAGACCAACTCATCGTTGCGGGTCAGCCGCTGCCCGGCCAAGCGACGCAGCCGGGCCTTCGCCTGCTGCCCAAGACCGACGATCGCCTCCACGGACAATCGCAGCTGGGCTCGAGAACTGAGCTTGTTGACCGCCTGGCCGCCGGGGCCGCTGGCCCGCGAATACGAGAATTGCAGATCCGCAGGATCAATCCACGCCCGGGGGGCCAGCTGGACGGCACGATCTGGTTTGGGGGGCGATGACATGCGGGTTAGCCTTCTCGCCGATAGTGCACGATACGCGGTCCCCCACGCTGATCGAGGACTCACCGCATGACCGGGCTATGGATTGTCACCGCTACGGCCGTAATGCTGATGAGTTCCGAGGAATTGGCCCTTGGGCCGCTTGTGGCTGACCCTCCCCTCTCGCGGCAAGAGTCGAGCCTCGAGATCACCATCCTCCCCGGCGCCTGGATACCCCGTCTGGACGGAGAATCCTTATTCGGCCCAGCCGGGGCGGGCCGAGACATCCACCTTGCTCGCCAGCTTGGTCTTAATTCCTCCGAGCCGACGGTCAATGTGGAGCTGACCATACGCAAGCGGGAAGTATGGGAGATTCACTTCAGTGGCTTCGACTTCTCGACCGATTCGGCGAACCGCTTCGTCGGTAGCGCAACATTCGGAGGCCTCGCGCTTGCCCACGGTGATCCGTTCCGCGCCTCGTTCGACATGACCTCCTTCTCCGCGGGAATAAGCATCGGCGCCTTTCGGCCGTTTGCTGACGACCGACAGGGCCCGGCCAACCTTGATAATCGCACGTGGGAGGGTCGATACATCGCCGACCTTCGAATCTCCCCCCAATTCGGGATGCGGTTCCTCGATATCTCGCAGTCGGTCATTGTGCCTGACGGTCGCAGCGAGACGGCCGGCGGTGAATGGGTTGCGGTCTACGGCGGGCTGCAGTTTCTCTTGGACTATCGCCCCGAGCAGAGATTGCCTTTCCTGCATATGCTACGAATGCAGGCCAGCCTTGCGGTCGGCCCGGCGCTGGGCGGGGACGGCGGAATCATGTGGCAGGTGGGTGGCGGTCTGACGATGCAGATCACCGAAACCCTTGGCGTCATGTTCGGCTATCGGCTCCTTGAGCTGGACGTTGAAAATGACGACTACACCCTTCAAGGCGGCCTGCAGGGGCTATTCCTGGCTGGGTCCGTTCGCTTTTAGAGACTGATCAAGCACCTGGGACGTTGGTCAGTCGTAGTACCACTTGGGCTCTCACGCTTGGGCCCATACGATTCATCAGCCATGGCCAAGCTCGCTCGCCGGCACCACAGCAACCTCCTGAAGTATCGTCGTGCGCGAATCAGACATTTTCTGTTCACACTCGGTCCGAATCGGATCACCGGAGGCCGAATCACACGCCGGCATATCGCCCAGGGCGTCGCCATCCGAGAAACTGAAATGGCGAGCCCGCTGTGGCCTTTAGCCTTTGACGGCTTACGGATCGGTCATGTCAGCGACTTCCATCTGGGCGAGCTGCTTCCAATCGACAAGGCCCTGGAAGTCG
>JADFFQ010000063.1 GCA_022568135.1 Planctomycetota bacterium
CTGGCTCAAGTGCTGTCGGCGGATCGGTACGCGCTACGAGAAGCTGGCGACCCACTTCCTGGCCATGGTCAAGCTCGCTATGATTCAGCGATGCCTACGCGTTCTTGATCCGTCAGACAGGACCTAGTAGCTTCCCCAGATCGAACGCATCCACGCACCCATCCGGCACCATGGCCGGACCGGAGATGTCGGCGCTGCCGGCGGCCAGTTCACAGTCATCGGGGATGAGGTTCGCGTTGGAGTCGCAGCTTACGCCGAGGGTGATGTCGCAGACGTCGAATTGACCGTTGCCGTTGCAATCGACGCCGGAAAGGACATAGACGTACGCCGAGCCGGAGTCCGCAACGATGCCATCGCCGCGGCTGGCCCCGACCACGACCACGTCGCCGCTGATCGACACCGAGGAGCCGAATAGGTCACTCAAAGCGCCATCAGAGGCGGTGAGCTTGGCGGTCTGGGTCCCCGTCACCCAGCCGCCAGGGGGCTTGATGAAGACGTACGCCGAGCCGGAACTGGTGCCGTTGTCATCGTCGACATTGGCCCCGACCACGGCCACATCGCCGCTGATTGACACAGAGTTGCCGAACTGGTCATCGGCAGCGCCGTCGGAGGCGGTGAGCTTGGCGGTTTGGGTCATGCTCACCCAGCCGCCGCGGGGCTTGACGAACACGTACGCCGAGCCGGAGTCCCGGCCGTTGTCATCGTCGAAATAAGCCCCGACCACAACCACATCGCCGCTGATCGACACCGAAAAGCCGAAGTTGTGACCGGCAGCGCCGTCGAAGGCCAGGATTTTCGCGATCTCGCACTGGGCGGCGGCCGGCGACGGGGCCACGCCCCAAGCCACCATACAAACCACCAGCACGGAAGCTGCCCTTCGCCCATTGAACCATCTGTTTGCCTGTTTGCTGTTTGTTCTCATCGTGTTGTCCTCCTGAAAGAGATCGCGGTCGCACTGGCCCAAACGCCGGCCGTCGGGCCGAAGAAGACCGGGCTGAGGACAGGGCGGCTCGCTCATCAATTGGACCACAGATCACCCGGCCGGGCAAGGAAAACATGCGCGGATCGCACATCATCTTGGCGAGGCGAGTTGAACGCGGGTAACCAAAGCCACCCGGGGGACTCGAACCCCCGACCTGTGCTTTACGAAAGCACCGCTCTACCGACTGAGCTAGGGTGGCAGTAGCCGGGACGCTACGCGTCGCGGCACCGGCGGGCGTAGCCCGCCGGCTATCCAACAGTATCACCGCTCATGTAAGGGGGCAATGTAGTAGCCGGCGTCGCGGCACCGCCGGGCGTGGCCCGCCGGCTATCTGCTCAGCGTGGAATCAACCGGATGGCCGTGGCCGAGGGCAGGTCGAGCGCGCCGTGAACGCGTGCGGCGGCCTCAGCGGTGCGGCCCCCGGAGTTGGTGATCAGCTCCAGCAACTGGTCGATATGGCGCTGCTCGCTGCGGTCGCCGAAGCGCTTGACGGAGTCCGCCACGCGCTGCAGCAGCTCGATCTGTTCGTCTCCTGTCGCCGCCAGCGCGCCGTCGAAGAGCTTGCGCTGGGCACCGTCGCTGTCGATGAGGGCGAGGATGTCGGCGACGGCTAACCGGACGCCGCCGCGGCGGGCGTCATGGGCCTGGATGAGGGTCGACTCGGCATCGGCGATGGCGTAGGCCCGACTGCCTGAGATGGCGATGTCGCGCAGGGTCATGATCGAATCGATGGCGTAGGCTTCGGCTTGAGCCTCTGTCATGCGACCGCCGGCCGCGCGCAACATGACCTCGTCAATCAATTCGCCGAATGCTTCCTCAGAGACCCTCGCCCGTGATATCTTGACCCGGATGTCATCGCGGAACTCTCGTCTGAGGCGCGCCATGTCCCCCGCTGTGGCCAGGAGAAGCACGGGCACGGCTGCAGTCTTGGTAAACACCCGCAACTCGCCAACGCCTTGGATCGCCGCTTCGGCGCCGGCGACGTTCATGACCACGAGATCCACCCCCACCGACTGATCGATCGGCGTCATCACGTCGGGAAGCCGCGGGCCCGAAGCGACGATCGTGAACCCCAGATCGCTCAGGCGACTCGCATCGACGCGGCGCTCCTCTTCATCACCCCCAATGATGACCGCATAGCTTTCGTCGCCCGTGCGCACGGCTGAGGCGAGCAGAGGCACCACGGTGACATCGCCGGGGAACCGTTGGCGCGGCAGCGCCCGGCCGAGGGTGAGCGCAGCCTCGTACCGCACTCGGCGATCGGGGTATTGCAATGCTTCCAGAAGAGGCTGGCGACCGGCCAGGCCCCCAAACAGGTTCGCACCACCGGTGGTTTGGGACAGGGCCCCAATCGCGTCGCGGACGAGCGGAGTATCCAGGCGGTCGATCCCGATCCCCAGAACCTCCAGGCAGACCCGGGTCCCGTAGACCCTGGCGTAGAACGCGGGGCTGTAGCGATTTTCGCCGAAGATGGGGTCGCCCGCGCCGGGGGGCAGCTCGTTGGCTCTCTTCAGATTCGCCGCAACGAAAAGGCTCAAGGCCGGCGCATGGCCGGCGTCAATCTGAAGCGCCTTGCTCGCCGCCCGCATGGCCATCACTTCGCTGAAGATCTCGGTGGCCACGGGCGTTGCTTGGAGCCCGGTGAACGGATCGTATGACCAGACGTTGTTCGTCGCTTCATAGGGAAACGCGATCAGCGACTCGGATTCGTTGAAGTATTGTTGGGCGAGCTTGGTGTACAACACGGCGAGGCCGCCATTGACGCCGCCCACCCGCCGAAATGCCCGCCCGGCAGCCTCGCGGATCGCCGCCGCCGCCGAGGCGTCTTCGGCAAGCTCCATCAAATAAGGTGCAGCGTGGGGATGGCCGATCTCACCCAGCAGGCCGCAGACGTAGCGCTGATTGTCCGCATCCAGATGAGCCAACGCTTCGCACAGCGGCGTGACGGCTTGCCGGCCGATCATGATGATCATGTCGCCCGCAGCGGACCGTGCCCGCTCGTTTTGCCCTTCGGTCATCACCCGCAGCAGGCTGGGCACGGCGTATTCACCAGCTCCGGTCAGAAGCTGACGGCCCAACATCTTCATTCGTTGCGTACCGGTGAGCATCGAGATCGCGGCCTCGATGCGATTCGAGTCGCGGGCCAGGTCGAGCCGACCGTGATGCACCCGCCGATCCAGCTCGGCGGCGAGGTGTTCCAGTTGGGGCATGCGGTGTGCCCTACCGAGCGCCGCTTCGAAGCGCTCGCGTGTGGTCTTGCCTTCGTCGAGCAGCTCCGCGAGCTGGGCGTCCGTGATCCCCGATTCAATGAGGCGCTGGGCGAACGCCACGGCCAGGTCCGGCTTGGCGATGCGCGTGTAGTGGACGAAATCCTCCAACAGCTGCGCCGGATCATCGTCCTGCGCCCAAACCGGGGCCAGCATCGTCAAGACCACGCCCAGCGCGACAAGTCCGTGGCGAGAACACCCACGAATCATCATCGGGATCGACTCCTACCTTGCCCTGGACTCGCTGTGGGAGGGTTGGGCGACGGTCCGGCCGTCCCCTGGGCTACACACCAGCGAATCAAGGCTCCCCCAACCCGTTGAACCTAGCCGGGGCCGGCTGCGGTGTCAACGAATTGTTACACCCAGGCAATACGCATTTGCGTGGCGGGCGGTTCCTGTTGTACACTCCCGGACGTCTGCGGTGTCCACCCCGGGGCTTGGGCTGGGGGGACGAAAAGGGAAGGCGGTGAAAATCCGCCGCGGACGCGCCGCCGTGACGGGCCGCTGATCGCCTCGATCAGCATCTTGTCTCCTACGAAGCCACTGTCGGGCCTGCAAGGGGCGCCGATGGGAAGGCGGAGGCAAGCGACCCGAAGCCGGAAGACCTGCCGCAGACGACAGGCGTTGCCCTCGCGTGTAGGGCGTATGCCCTTGGGTTCCGGTCCGTTCCCGCCGGCGCCATTGGCGTCCTGAATCGTGCGCGCCAAGGCAACACTCCACGTGTCGGGAACCGTTGGGCGCGGTTGCCAACGAACTGAAGGAGTAGCTGACATGATGAATCGACGCCTCGGTATTTGCGTGGCCGCTGCGGCTGCGGTCGCAGCCGGCAACTCACCGGCCCAGGCTGGTGACGATCCCTTCGCCGATGAATGGGTCTCCTATGACGAGGGCACGAACGCCGCCCGTGGATACACCGACCCCAAGACCTCCCGGGGGCCGCCGGAGCGGTTTACCGGCGAAGGCGTGTTCCCAGGCGTGGTGAGCGCGTTCAATCCGCCGTTTCTGCCCAATGAGATCGTCTCGATTGGGGCTGACGGACACCTGGTCGTGCAGTTCAACACACCCGTCACCGATGATCCGGCGAACCCCTTCGGCATCGACCTGCTGATCTTCGGCAATACCGGCTTCATCGACGGCGCCTTGCCCAACGGCATCGTCGGCGGCGTCTTCGGCAACGATGGCGGCACCGTGGAAGTCAGTGTCGACGGTGTCACCTGGTTCCTGATTGAAGGCGTCAAGCGAGATGGCCTGTTTCCGACAATCGGTTATCTCGACGCGGGGCCCTACGACGAGAAGCCCGGTTCGTCCCCCACCGATTTCACTCTCCCCGTCGATGGAAGCCTCACGCTCGATGACTTCATGTCTCTGAACAACGACGAGGTCATCGAGCTGTATGCCGGCTCCGGTGGTGGAGCGGGAATCGACCTATCCATCGTCGCCCTGGAGGCAATCAGTTATGTGCGGATAACGAATCCCGGCGATCCCGCGACGACCCCGGCCGTCGAAATCGACGCCTTCAGTGACGTAGCCCCCGAAGTCAACCCCGCGGACCTCAATCAGGACGGCATCGTGGGCATTGCTGATCTGTTGATATTGCTCGCCGCGTGGGGGCCTTGTCCTAATCCGCCCGAGCCTTGCCCGGCTGATTTGGACGGCGACGGCACGGTGGGCATCTTCGACCTGCTCACACTGCTTGGAGCATGGGGCTGATGAGTGCGTCGCCGGCGCACCGCGCGCTGACCATGGTGGAGTTGATGGTGGTGCTCGCGGCGCTGGCGTTGCTGCTGGGATTGCTGCTGCCGACGCTCTCGATCGTCACCGCGGCTGGTCGCAGCACGCAGTGCCGGTCGAACCTGAGGCAGATGGCGATTGCCGGCCAGGCCTACTCAATGCTTTACAACGTGGCTCCGCCGGCGCTGCGTTATGAGCAGCGCGACGGGCAGTTGATCGTGATCTCCTGGGACACGATTCAGCCATTCGGCGGCGGCGAGGTCACGCCCGGACCACTGTGGGACTTCATGGACACCCCCACCGAGGTGAGCCAATGCCCTGAGTTCTTCGGCGAATCGACGTTCTTCGACGATCCGTTCACAGGCTACAACTACAACATCACCTTCATCGGCGCCGAAGGGACGTGGGCGACGCCCGAGTGGGAAGACATCCGGTGGGGCGTCCCGCTCGGCCAGCATCGACGCACCGTGCAGACCGCGATGTTCGGCGACGGCGGCCGGGCCGGCGGGACCAACAAGTTCATGCGAGCACCGATGAACAGCGAGGGATACGCGCTCGATGTGATCTACGCCGGCGGACAAGCCTTCCGCCACCAGCGGTCTACGAATGTGGCATACCTTGACGGGCACGTCGATTCTGTTGGGAAGCCGTACGCGGGCGCCCTGGCCACTGAATCGCTGCTCGAAGACGCCATGGGTTATCCCGAAAACGGCTTCCTGTCCGATGACGACAGCGCTTATGATCCGCGTTGACGGAATGATCGAAAGATGACGGTTCACCGCTGGGTATGCTTCGACGTCACCTTTTTGGACCCGGCTCTCCCGGAACAGGGCGATTAGAAGGTATGATGGGCGACGATGAGCACGCACGAGGAATTCACCGTCGCACTGAACGGCGCCTCCGTTGGGGCCACGCTTCAGCGGCCCGAGCCATCAGACGGCGATCAGCCGTTGGCGGCGGTGCTGCTGTGTCACGGCTTGGGAGCGTTGACGGCCCAGACCGCCGAGCTGTTTGATCAGATCACTGATGCGCTGGTCGAGGCGGGGCTTGCGGTGGCGACGATCGGCAAAGACGCCGCCGACTCCTGCCCCTTGCCCGGCGATGTCGGGTCCGTCGATGCCGCATCGGCCGTCTTTCGGTGGATGGCTCTTCGCGACGAGCTGGACCTCAATCGCATCGGCGTGCTGGGGTATTCCCTGGGCGGCCTCATCGCCGCCTGCCTGTCCCGGCGCACTGATCAGATCGCGCGGTTGTGTCTGCTCGCTCCGATGACGGTTGACCAGGTCACCGAGAAACAGGCGGGCGAGACCAACCACGAGCCGGCCGGGCAGCTTCGGGGCGACCTGGCCTCGCTCACCCCGATGGAAGATCTCGTCGTCCATGATCGGCCAACGCTCATCATGCACGGCGCTGCCGATCGGATCGTCGGGCCCGAGGCGTCGCTGGCGTATCGCCGGGCCGTCGAGCTTGCCCGCCACAAGGTTGAGCACCTGCTGGTCGCGCAGGCTGACCACCTGTTCTCTGGCGCCGCGGCTCGATCGGCTTGTCTGGATCAGCTCACGCGCTTCTTCGCGCCGATGAGCGAGTCGCCGGGCGATGCCGGGCGGCCATGACCGCGCTGCCGGATTATGCCGAGGCCCTGGGCCAGGCGCTGCGGGGAATCGAACCGCTGGGGCAAACGACGCATGTCGAGCTGTCCGCAGCCGGCGGACGTGTGCTCGGCGAGCCGATCATCGCCGATCGCGACTTGCCGCCGTTCGATCGTGCGCAAATGGACGGCTATGCGTTGCGGGCCGAGGAGGTCGGGCGGGTCGAGGCTTTTGCGGTGCAAGCGACCATCCACGCGGGGCAGCCGGCTGATGTATCGGTACCCTCGGGGCATTGCGTGGCCATCGCCACCGGCGCACCGCTGCCAGACGATGTGGATACGGTCATCCCCCATGAGCAAAGCGATCGCGGCGATCCGGTTCGATTCACCATTGACTCAATCCAACGGGGCCAGGCCGTTCACGCGCGCGGGGCGGACGCCAGGCGGGGCGACACGCTGATCGCCCCCGGCACCGTGCTGCGAGCCCAGCACCTGGGAATCGCAGCCGCCATCGGCCAAACGCATTTGGTGGTGGCGTGCTCTCCTGCGACGACGGTGCTGACCTCCGGCGATGAGGTGAGGCCGGCTGGAGAGCCGGTCGCAAACCATCAGATCCGCAACACCAATGCTCCCATGGTCTGCGAGCTGCTTCGCCGCATTGGGGCCGAACCAATCAAACACCAACACGTCGCCGACAACGCCGAGGCGACGGCCGAGGCTGTTGCGGCAGCCCTGGAGCAATCCGATCTGGTCATCACCGTCGGCGGGATCAGTGCCGGGGAACGCGACTACTTTCCCCAAGAGTTCCGGGCGCACGAGGTCGTCATCTCCTTGCACAGCGCCGCCATTCAGCCCGGCCGACCGATCCTGGTGGGTCGTCATCGGCACGGCGTAGTAGTCGTCGGCCTGCCAGGCAATCCCGTCTCGGTCCTGGCGTGCATGTGTTTGTTCTGCTGGCCGATCGTGCGGGTGATGCTGGGGTTGGACGCGACACTGCCCTGGCGAGACGTCGAGCTTGCCGAGGAGGTGAAGCCCAACCCGCGTCGCCGAGCGTTTCGGCCGGCCGTCCTCGTTGATGATACCCGGGCCAGAGTGCCCGAGTGGGCCGGCTCCGGCGACTTAGCCCACACCGCCACCACTGACGGGCTGCTCGAATTTCCGGTGCAGGCTGAGCCGGTTCAAGCCGGTGCCCGACTTCGCTTCCTGCCTTGGCCCTAGCCGCAGGCGGAAGCCCGCGGGGCCGTGCTTCGGTTACCGGCAACCCTCCGCCCTTCCGGGCGAGGCTATTGGCCGCCTACGAGCGACAAAGCGCATAATGGTGTCGCGATGCAATGTGAAGTGCTCCTGTTTGCACACCTAGCTGAAGCGCTCGCAGCGGACCGCCTGACAATCGAGCTGCCGGCCGGCGCCACCGTCGCCGATGCGCTAGCGAAAGTAGCGAATGATCACGAAGCGATCGCGTCTGTGCGCAGCACTCTTGCCGTGGCGGTCAACGAGCGCTATTGCTCGCCGAGCAGGGCCCTTTCCGATGGTGACACCATCGCGCTGATTCCACCGGTCAGCGGCGGGTAACTCTTTGAGCGTTTGGGAGTTTCGGCGATGGGGCGTCTCCGCTCACCGTCGGCCGAACTGTTTGTCCAAGTCCGCGATGGTCAGTCGCAGAGTGGTGGGTCGTCCATGGGGGCAGGAGCTTGCCCGCTCGACGGTCTCGCGACACCGCAGCAAATCAGCTAGCTCCTCGGGGGAAAGCCGATCGCCCGCTTTGATCGCGGCTTTGCAGGCCATCATGTCCAAGGTCTCGTGCAACGCGGCCTCGGGATCGTCGTTGAGGGTATCGTTGGTCGCCTTGTCGAACAGCTCGGTAATGAACTCACCGGGCTCGACGCGCCGCTCGAACAGGAACGATGAAAACGCGTGCACGGCGATCGCCGAAGGTCCGATCGCTTCCGCTTCAATGCCGATCCGCTCCAGCAGCGGCCGCAGTTGCTCAAGCAGCTCAATCTGCGCCGGATCGACCTCGATGGTCGCCGGCATGAGCAGTCGCTGCGATTCGAGATTGCCCTTGCCAACGGCTTGCTTGAGCCTTTCGAACATCACCCGCTCATGCAGAGCGTGCTGATCGATAATGAGCAGGCCCTGCTCATCCTGAGTGACGATGTAGCTTGAATGCACCTGCAACACATCCGTGACCGGCCGGATCATCGGCAGAACCTCCACTTCCCTGCAAGCCACGGCGCTATCGGAGGCAGAGTCACGATCCTGTGCAGCAAGCACCTGGGGCGCGTCCGCCGCCAGCGCCTGCTTGACCTCGCTATAGACAAAGCCCTTCTGGGTGGGATCGAGTCGGCGAAAATACTCGACGAACTCAGCGGTAGATGCTCGGCGGGCGGAGGCCGATTGGCCGGCCGCCCCGCTGCGGAAGGCCGGCATCGGAAGCGTTGAGGTCGAAGATGCACCGATTGGTTGCAGATCAAACGCCGGCGTCAAGTCGGCTTTCCGCAGACACTGGCGGACCGCCGAAAGAACCGCACCATGGACGATGCCCTGGTTGCGAAACCGCACTTGGGCCTTGGCCGGATGCACGTTGACATCCACCTGACCCGGATCCATCTCCAGAAACAGCACAATCGTCGGATAACGGGTCGGATCGATCAGTCCGCGGTAGGCCTCCTTGATCGCATGATTGATCGACCGATCAGAGATCACCCGGCCGTTGAGAAACACCTGTTGATGGCGAGCAGTCCCGCGAGCGATGTCCGGTTTCCCCACCACGCCCCGGATAGAAACGCCCCGGTCGTCGGCGAGAACTTCCAGCAGGTGCTCTTGCAGGTGGGGCCCAAGGATGTCGAACACGCGCTGATTGGCGGTGTGACAAGCCGTCGCCTCGATCGTTTGGTTCCCGTTGACGTGCAGCGTAAAACTGATTCGCGGATGGCCCAGCGCAAGCGACTGGACGATCCGAGTGATCTGGGCAGCTTCGGTGGGCTCCGTTCGAAGGAATCTGCGACGGGCGGGCGTGTTGAAGAACAGATTGCGGACCACCACGCAGGTTCCGGGCGGTCCGGGTGCTGGACGCGGTGAGCCGACGTGATCGCCCTGGGCTTCGATACGCCCAGCCTCCTGGGCATCTCTCGGCCGGGAAACGAGCGACATTCGGCTCACCGAGGCAATCGACGCGAGTGCTTCGCCACGGAATCCCAGGGTCGCGATGGATTTGAGATCGTCGGTGGTGTCAATCTTGCTGGTGGCGTGCGGGGCGATGGCCAGAGCCAGCTCATCCAACGGAATCCCCACACCGTTGTCGGTGACCCGGATCAGATCGCGCCCGCCGTTGTCAACCGCAACGTCGATGCAGGTGGCGGCGGCGTCGATCGCGTTTTCGATCAGCTCCTTGACCACGCTGGCCGGCCGCTCAACCACCTCACCGGCGGCAATCTGATTCACGACCAGCGGGAGCAGACGGTGAATAGGCATGGGGAAGGGATCAGGAGTCAGGGGTCAGGGGTTAGAGGGGTTAGGGATTCGTGGCGGGTGAACACACCTACGGCTAAGAGTGCTTTGAATCGTCACGCTTGCGAAGAGATCTGATGAGCCCGTTGAGAATCCGGCCGATCTCTTCACTGTCGGTAACGATCTTCGACCAGTCACCAGGGTACCCGAGTCGAGCACAAAGCTGGGCTTCAGTGCCAAGTTCACAAGCCGAACCGCGCGCTATATGGAGAAAGTGGATGTAGTCGCGCGTGGTATGTCGGCCCCAGTCTTCCGCGACGTTCGCAGGGATACTGATAGCGCTGCCTCTCATCTGGGTCGTCAAACCAAAACGCTCTTCGGTGGGCAGTTGGGCTGTATTCTGATAGGTAAGGCAAACAAGGTCCATTGCCTTGTGCCAAGCGATCAGGTCGCGGTATGACTCGACCTTGGGATCGCTTCCCACGCGCTGTGTGGAGGTGTCGCAGGGCATCAACTACTCTTGCACACTTGCTGCTACATTATAAATGCTAACCCGTGATTCCTGACTTCTCCCCCCTGACCCCCGAACGCTGGCCTGTGACGCCTGACTCCTGACTCCTGCCCCCTAACTCCTGCCATCGCATGGCAATCGGCATCGGTCGGCCACGACCGAAGGTTCGAGCGGTGACCTTGAGGATCAGCGCCGCCTGGTCGCGCTTATATTGGGCACGGTCGATCATGCTCACCGTTTCGCGGACAAGCTGGGCCTCGATGTCGGTCTCGTCAATGATCTGCGGCACGGATTGCTCCAGCTCGATGTAACGCTCGACGATCAGGTCGAGAGTCTCGTAGGGCGGCAGTGTGTCCTGGTCGAGCTGATTCGGACGCAGCTCTGCGGACGGCGGCCTGGTCAACGAACGCTGAGGAATGGGCGGCTGGGCAAAGCCGCAGTCAACATGATGGGCGTTGATCCATCGGGCCAGTGCGTACACGCGCGTCTTGACCACATCACCGAGCACCGCCAAGGCGCCGCACATGTCCCCATAGATGGTGCAATAGCCGCTGGCCAGCTCGGACTTGTTGCCGGGGGCCAGCACGAACGCTCCGGTGGCGTTGGCGAAGGCCATCAGCAGCAGGCCACGCAGACGAGCCTGGATGTTCTCATCGGTCACGCCGCCAGCCCGGCCGCGCAGGGACGCCGCCAGCGCGTCCTGCACCGCCAGGTGTGTCGACTCGATGGGAACCGTCTGGCAACGGGGCAAGGCAAGGTTCGTCGCCAGCTCCATCGCGTCTTCGAGCGAAGCGGCGGACGAATGGCGCGAGGGCATCATCACCCCGAGGACGCTTTTCGGGCCCACGGCTGCGGCGGCGATGCAGGCGGTCACCGCCGAGTCGATGCCACCTGAGAGTCCGATGATCACCTTGTCGTTGGAGGTCTTGCGACAATAGTCGTTGACGCCGAGGACCAGAGCGTTCCACAGCTCGTCCATTGGATCGGTTCTGACGTGATCCAAGCCCACGGCGTGCACGCCGTGGGCTTTCTCAGGAAGCTCAATCGTGTCGAGGGCCGACCGCCAACCCGGGAGGATCGCCGCGATGGAGCCATCGGCGGCGACAACAACCGATCGGCCGTCAAAGATCAGGTCATCGTTGGCCCCGACCTGCTGAACCGCGACTATCGGAAGCTTGTGCCTGGTCGCCGCAGCACGCAGTTGCTCCAGATGGCGCTGCCACTTGCCCAGGACAAATGGGTTGGCGTGGAGACTCAGAAGCACATCGCACCCCAGCGCCGCCGTCTCCTGTACCGGATCAATCGGATAGCTTCGCTCGGTTCGCACATCCTCCGCCCGCCAGAGATCCTCGCAGATCAGAAGCCCGAGGCGCACCCCGTCCGCTTCAACCACGCAGGGTTGGTCGCCGGGATCGAAGTATCGGTCCTCGTCGAAGACGTCGTAGCCGGGCAGCAACCGCTTGTCGTAGACGGCGACCACTTTCCCCGCCCGGCAGACGGAAACACTGTTGCGAAGTGGGCGGGTTCCACCGGGGCATCGGCGGGGATGGCCGACAATCACGAGCAGATCGCCGGCGTGACGGGCGATCTCGCGCACGGCCTGTTCACACGCCTCGACCACGCCCGCTCGAAAGAGCAAATCCCTGGGCGGATAGCCGATCAGGCCAAGCTCGCCGGCCACAAGCACCTCCGCCCCATCGCGGCGCGCCTGGTCAATCGCTTGAAGCACGAGGCGGGTATTGCCGGCCACGTCGCCAACGGTCGGGTTGAGCTGAGCCAAGGCCAGGCGCATCACCGGCTGATTGTAGGGGTAGCCGGGACGCTACGCGTCGCGGCACCGGCGGGCGTAGCCCGCCGGCTAGACCCTAGGTCCTGTCTGACGGATCGGATGTTCGGCGCATGTACGGGTTGCGCCTTGTGGTGATGTAGAGTATGACTGGTCTGCGGCAAGGAGGCCAGTGATG
>JADFFQ010000026.1 GCA_022568135.1 Planctomycetota bacterium
CCTGCGGGAGATCCTGCTGCTGGGGTATTTCCAGCGGATGAGCTACAACCAGATTGCCGGGACGCTGCAAATACCCCTGGGCACGGTCAAGAGCCGACTCCATACCGCGGTGGCGGCGTTTGCCAGGGCATGGAAGGCGGCAATGGTTCGGGAGGGGCGCGCATCATGACCCATCAACACGATCAGTACGACGAGCTTTCACCGCATGATCAACGCCTGTTGGATGCCCTGGTCGAATGCGAATTCGACCCTGAGGGGCTTGAGTTGCTGTCGGCGGCCGATCAACGCCGCGTCGACGCGATCATGGACCTGTTTGAGCTGCTGAACGATTACCCGGTTGAAGACGCCGACGAGACGCTGGTCCACGCCACCCTGGCCAGGATCGACCGCCATGAAGAACGGGCCTCCGCACGCCTGGCCTTCGACGCCACGCAAGCTCAAGCGGGCGACGTGCCGCGAGGGCGGAGGATCCGGATGCCCGATTTCATCACGATCGCGGCGGTGATCCTCATTGCCGCCAGCGTCATCTGGCCGACCACCAACTTTCTGCGCCAGCGAACCGTCGATGCCGGCTGCGCCAACAACTTGCGGCTCCTGGGCGTGGCGTTCAACCACTATGCCAGCGATTACGACGGGGCGATGCCGGTTGTTGCCCAGGCCGGGATGTTCAACGGCTGGAGCACGAAGGCCCACAACGAGCTCAACCTCAACCCGCTTCTTGAAGCGGGCTATTGCGAGATCGGCCACCTGGACTGTCCGGGGAATCACAACCTCGATCCGAGCTACAGCTACCAGTGGCAGTTGTCCGATCGGCCCATGGTCTGGGGTGTGGGGAGAATCACCTTGGCACTGGGTGATCGCAACCCGATGGTCGATGCCGCCCGAGCGGGGAGGTGGGTTCCGGCGCTGTCGATTTCGCTGAATCACAACGGGCGCGGCCAGAACGTTCTCGCCACCGACGGGGCCTGGATCTGGTTGGTGCAGCCCTTGTTCGGCAGCAGCGACAACATCTGGCTGCCCATGGGTGTGCTGTTCCTCCGCCCCGGCGATCAGCCGATCGATCCGAACGACGTCTTCCTGGCCCACTGACCGGCGGGCATGACCGGGTTTGCGATCGGGGGTGCGGCCGGCCCTTTGACATCTCCCGCAGGCTTGCTACGCTTCCACGTTCGGTTTTGCGGAGGCTGTATCGACCGTGAGCGGGGTGTTGTGCCATGCCCAAGAACAAGCCGCACAAAGGCCTGCTCAAGCGGGTGAGGGTTACCAAGACCGGCAAGATCAAGCTGCAAAGCGCGTTTGGCCGGCACTTGCGAAGCCATAAGTCCGGCCAGATCATTCGCCGGAATCGTCAGCCCAAGTATGCCCAGGGCCCCGACGCCACGCGGATAAGCCGCCTGCTGATGCTGAAGGCCAACGTCACCAAGAACCATGCCCGGCGCCGGCGGACCGAGGCCCGGACGCCGACCGAGAGCTAGGAATAGGGTCTGAATGGTTTTGCGGGATTCCAAGGGGCCGGGGGGTTGCGATGGTCCTCGTCGAGGCTTGTCTCGGCGAATGAGGAGTTGATCCATGCCCCGTGCTCGCAAAGGTGCAGCGCGTACTCAGGGGCGGCGCCGATTGCTTCGCGCCGTCCGCGGCTATCGCGGCACGCATCGCAAGCACAAGGCCCAGGCGAAGATCGCCATCTTGCGGGCGGGGCAGTTTGCCTACCGCGATCGGCGGGTTCGGCGGCGCGACTTTCGGCGGCTGTGGATCACGCGCCTCTCCGCCGCCTGCCGTATGCGCGGTACTCGCTACAGTCGCTTCATCGACGGCCTGCAGCGGGCCGGAGTCCTGTTGAACCGCAAGATGCTCAGCCAGCTCGCCATCGAGGATCCCAGCGTCTTCGACAAGTTGGTGGGGCTGGTCAAGGCGAGTTCGTCGTCTACGCCACGCGCTGCCTCTTCGCAGGCCCCGCAGCCTAAACCCGCCCAGTCTGTCAAATGAGGGTGGTCTGAAGCTCGCGGCCGGTCATTGCTCGTGACCGGCGGCGCAACGGTCCGCGGGTTACCACCCGCGGCTACCGAACGATCGAATGCTCCGGTATGGCTTTGATCAACGAGCATTACCTGAAGCTGCGGGGCGGGTATCTCTTTCCCGAGATCACCCGCCGTCTCGAAGCGTTCCGTGTAGCTGAACCGGCCGCGGCAAAGCGCATCATCCGCTGTGGCATCGGTGACGTCACCGAGCCGCTGCCGTCGGCGGTGATCGAGGCCATGCACAACGCCGTCGATGAACTGGCCAGCCGGGAGACCTTTCGCGGGTATGGCCCCGCCGCCGGCTATGAGTTCATACGCGAGACCATCGCCCAGCACGACTTCCGCGGCCGCGGCATCGATGTCGACGCGTCGGAGATCTTCCTTTCCGACGGGTCCAAGGGCGACTGCGGGCACATCCTGGAACTGCTCGGCCGCGGTAATCGCGTGGTGATCGCCGATCCGGTCTATCCGGTGTACGTCGATACCAACGTCATGGTCGGCAACACCGGCGAGGCGTTGGCGGACGGCGGCTACGGGGGAATCGTTTATCTGCCGTGCACGCCCGCCAACGGCTTCGTGGCCGCGCCCCCGGCCCAACGGGCGGATCTGATCTACCTGTGTTATCCCAACAACCCCACCGGAGCGATGATCGACCGCCGGCAGCTTCGCGCGTGGGTGGACTATGCGCTGGAAAACGACGCGATCATCCTCTATGACGTCGCCTACCAGGCGTTCATCAGCGAGCCTGACCTGCCCCGGTCGATCTACGAGATCGACGGGGCCCGCCGCTGCGCGATCGAGTTCCATAGTTTCTCCAAGAACGGCGGGTTCACCGGCGTGCGATGTGGCTTCACGGTCTGCCCGAGGGAGGTGGCGGGGTTGACCAAAGACGGGCGGAAGATCACGCTGCATGAGTTGTGGCAGCGACGCTGGAACACCCGCTCCAACGGGGTGAGCTACGTCGTTCAGCGGGCCGCCGAGGCTCTGTATTCACCCGATGGCAAAGCACAGGTCGCCGCTCTTGTCGATCACTATCTGACCAACGCCCGCATTCTCCGCGAAGGATTCGAGGCCGTTGGATGGAAGGTCTTCGGCGGCGTGAACGCCCCGTATGTTTGGGCCGCGTGTCCGGACGGTGTGAGCAGTTGGGAGATGTTCGATCGGTTGCTGCAAGACGCCAACGTCGCGGTGGTTCCCGGGGCCGGCTTCGGCCGATGCGGCGAGGGCTACATTCGCATCTCCGCGTTCAACTCGCGCGACAACATTGACACGGCGGTCGATCGCTTGCGCAAGCTGTCGTGGTAGCCGCGGGTGGAAACCCGCGGACTCCTTCGTCTACAACGGGGCCATGCGCTGATGACCGCCTACGCCGCTGACCTTCAATCCGTCCGCGAAGCGGCAAGCCGCATCGCGCCCTATGCCCATCGCACGCCGGTGATGACGTGCTCGACGATTGATGAGCTGGCCGGTCGCAGCTTGTTCTTCAAGTGTGAGCTGTTTCAGAAGGCGGGCTCGTTCAAGTTTCGAGGCGCGTGCAACGCGGTGATGAAGCTGCCCGATGAAGAGGCTCATCGCGGCGTGGTGACCCACTCCAGCGGCAATCACGCTCAGGCTCTGGCCTTGGCGGCGAAGCTGCGATGCTGCCAGGCTCACATCGTCATGCCCAGGACCGCGTCGCCGATCAAGCGCCAATCGGTCGAAGGCTATGGCGGAAAAATCTATCTCTGTGAACCGACGCTCGCAGCTCGTGAATCAATGGCGGCAGAGCTGGCCGAGCAGACCGGCGCCGTGATGATTCCGCCATACGATCATCCCGACATCATCGCCGGCCAGGGAACCGCTGCGTTTGAATTGCTTGGGCAAGTGGACAATCTTGATGCGATCATTGCTCCGATCGGCGGCGGGGGGTTGATTTCGGGCACGTGCATCACTGCCATGGCCATCAATCCGAACATTCGTGTGTTTGGGGCTGAGCCGGTTGGTGCCGATGACGCCGCCCGCTCACAGGCTGCGGGCAGATTCATCCCCCAGACAAACCCCAACACGATCTGCGACGGACTGCTCACCAGTCTCGGCGAACTCACCTGGCCGATCGTTCGCGATCACGTCCAGCGCATCATCACCGTCGATGACGAGAAGATCATCGCCGCGATGCGCCTCATCTGGCAACGGATGAAGCTCATCATCGAACCCAGCGCCGCCGTCGCCGTCGCCGCGGTGCTGGGCGACGAATTCAAATCAGTGCCGTTGGGCTCTTCGCCAAGTTCCGGGGGCGTCGGCGTGATCCTCTCCGGCGGCAACGCTGATCTCGACCACCTGCCGTGGTGAGCGGATTCGGGGCCTCAATGAGCAGAGCACGCTCAGGCGTACCCTACCCAGAGACTGCATCTGCTCAATTGCCTGGGGCTGCTGAGGTCTTCTCCCGTTCGGCTCGGCGGCGCTTGAGCTCGGCGTCGATGAATCCTTCGAGATCGCCATCGAGCACCCTTTGGGGATTGCCGACCTCGTAGCCGCTGCGGTGGTCCTTGACGCGATTGTCGTAGATGACGTAGGAGCGGATCTGGGTTCCCCACCCGCGATCGACTTTGCCGCCGGTCGCCACATCCAGCTCGGCCTGGCGCTTCTCCTCATGGATCTGTTGCAGCTTACCCGTGAGTATTTTCATGGCCTGTCGGCGGTTCTGCGACTGGTCGCGGAAGGTCGAGGCGGTGACCTGGATGCCGGTGGGCTTGTGCACGATGCGCACGGCCGAGGCGACTTTGTTGACGTTCTGTCCGCCGGGGCCGGCTGATCGGGCGAAGGCGGTCAGCTCGATCTCCTTGTCGTCGATCTGCACTTCAGTATTCTCGAACTCGGGGATGACATCGACGGTGGCGAAGCTCGTCTGCCGTTTGCCCTGGGCATTGAAGGGGCTGACGCGAGCCAGCCGATGCGTGCCCCGCTCGCAGGACATGGTGCCATAGGCGTAGGGCCCCTTCAGGTGGAAGACCACCTCGCTGATGCCGACCTCGGTGCCGGGGACGCGGTTCACTTCCTCGGCCTTGATGCCCACTTTCTCCCAGTAGAAGAGGTACATGCGTTGGAGCATGGCGGCCCAATCGTCCGCTTCCGTGCCGCCATCGCCGGCCTGGATAGTGACGAAGCAGTCGCGGTGGTCGTGCTTGGCGCTCAGCAGCGACCGCGTCTCCACCTTCTCCATCTTTTTCGTCAACAGGAACAACTGCTCGTCAGCTTCGGCCAGCAGCTCCCCGTCGTCGGCCTCCCTGGCCAGCTCGTAGCCGATCTGGGCATCGCCGAACTGCTCGATGACCTCGCCCAGACTGTCGGTCTGAGCCTTGAGTTTTCGATACTCGTCGATGACGCTCTGAGCCGCTGCGCGGTCCTGCCAGAACTCGGCCGCGTTCATCTTTGACTGGAGTTCATCCTGCCGGGCGAGCTTGCGGTCGTAGTCAAAGAGAGTCGCGGATGGTTGTGATCCGCGCCTCGAGGTCGTCGATGATGGGTTGATGGGATTCGTAGTGCATGGGGGAGAGTTTGAGGCTTGGTGGGCGGGAGTCGCCAACACATCATAGCCCCGCATGCATATGCGGGGGAGGGACAGCCCGGCGAGGGTGCCTCGGTGGCTGGCGAACTTCACGCCAGTTTGGTCACGACGTCGGCGAGTCTTTGGCCGATCTGCTCGACGGCCTGTAGCTGCTTGGGGTCCTTCAGCGACCCGTTCTCGGCGAATGCCTCAGCCGCGCTGGCAATGGCTTTCTGATCCGGCAGCACCAGCACGCCGATGTTACCCAGGATTGCCCGCAGATGAACCAGGCCCCGCAGCCCGCCCAACGCCCCGGGTGAAGCGCTCATGATCGCTGCCACCTTGCCCCGATAGCAGACCAGCCCTGGCTCGTCCGGCTCCGGCCGAGACGTCCAGTCGATGACGTTCTTCAGCGCGCCCGAGATCGAGCTGTTGTATTCCGGCGACGCGATGAGGAAGCCGCCATGTCCCTTCATCAGGGCCTTGAGCTTCCTGGCGTTCTCCGGAAGCCCGGCATCAGCCTCCAGATCGCCGTCATAGACCGGCAGAGGATACTCACCAAGATTGATCTCCGTCACGTCAGCCCCGGCCCGGCGGGCTGCGGCCGCAGCGATCCTCACCAGTTTCTTGTTGTACGACCCCTGCCGTAGGCTCCCGGCAAAGGCAAGGATCTTTGGCTCATCGGACATAGGCTTAGCGCGCTCCCGAGGTTGAAGGACCAGTTGGGCACAGGATAGCGTCACCCCGCGCCCGCGGCTTTGCACGCCGGCCTCCCCGGTGCGGTACCCTTTCCCCAATGCAGACGACCGATCCGCCCATGCAGCTATCGCAACGGGTCCGAAGCCTCAAGCCGTCGGCCACCTTCGCCGTCAACGCCCGAGTGCGCCAGCTTCGGGCCCAGGGCCGAGACATCATCGGGCTCGGAGCCGGTGAGCCGGACTTCGAGACGCCCCCCGAGATCAAGCAGGCCGCGATCGACGCCTTGTTGAGTGGCCAGACCCATTACATGCCCGTCGCGGGTGAGCCCACCGCAAGAGAAGCGATCGCCCAGAAGCTGCGGGTCGAGAATGGCATCGCTTGCTCGGCTGATCATGTCGTCATCACGGTCGGCGCGAAGCATGCGTTCTATCTGGCGATGCAATGCCTGATTGATCCCGGCCAAGGGCAGCAGGTGATCCTTCCCACGCCCGCGTGGGTGAGCTATCGGCCGATCATCGAGCTGGCCGGCGGCGAGGTCGTCGAAGTGCCCGGCCCGATGGAGACCGAATTCAAGATCACGCCCGATCAACTCAGCCGGGCGATCACCGATCGCACCGCTGCGGTCATCATCAACAGCCCGTCCAACCCCTGCGGCACCATGTACCGCCCGGATGAGCTACGCGCCTTGGCCGAGGTGCTCAATCGCCACGACCAGATCACGATCATCACCGACGAGATCTACGAGAAGCTCATCTATGGGGGTATCGAGCACTTCTCGCTGGGGTCGATCGAGGCCATCGCCGACCGTGTGGTGACGATCAATGGGTTGAGCAAGGCCTACGCGATGACCGGGTGGCGAATCGGCTATGCCTGCGCCCCCGGAAATGACGGCGTATTTGCCGGGGCTATGGAGAAGCTGCAAGGGCAGATGACCAGCAACATCACATCCTTCTGCTATGCAGCAGTTGTGGAATCGCTGAGAAACGGCGCCGCGGCGGTGGAGCAGATGCGGCGCGTCTTTGCCGAGCGAGCGGAGCTGATCCATGAGCTGCTGGGACGGTGGCCGCAGGTGAAATGCCCGAAGCCCACCGGGGCTTTCTACGTCTTCCCGGATATCAGCGCCCACTTCGGCAAGCGATCCGCAGCTGGCAGCGTGATCGATTCGTCGGTCGCGTTCGCCGAGGCGCTGCTTGAAGAGGCGAACGTGGCTGTGGTCCCCGGCGAGGACTTTGGCGCCTGCGCCCGCGGTCACGTGCGACTCAGCTTCGCGGCAAGCCCCCAGCAGATCTCCGAAGGCTGCGGGCGGATTGACACGTGGCTGCGGCAGTTGCGTTGATACGCGCGCAAGCCTGCGGGCCAACCGGCCATTGATCCATCCTATAGTCCCCGGCTTTGCCGGGGGGTTCCCGGGTAACCGAATTGACTGTTGTTCAACCCCCCGGCAGAGCCGGGGGCTATAGGAGTTGGTTGAGCGCACCGGCCCGCCTTTAGCCCCGGCCTCCGGCCGGGGGTGAGCACGGCGTTAATCCCACGTCGCGAAGAACCCCGGCAGAGCCGGGGGCTATGGGAGACTTGGCTTTGTCCGAAGTGGTCGATGGCCCGCATGGCGCTGAACGTAGGCCAAGCGTACCTGCACCTGTGACTTGGTAAGACACAGGCGGTGGCCGTACCCTGACGTCCAAATGCGACCACGCTGGTGTGCTTGGCGCATGCGGGTCTTCAAGCGACCAACCACTACCTCGACGGGATCGAAGCCGTGATCAACGAGCCAGTGCGCATGCCATGATTCGATGCTTGCGGCGAGTAAGTGATAGGTGAATTCGTGGCAGCCGGCAACAAGCGCTTCAAAGAGTTGGTCCTGCTCACGGGGTGTGAAGACCACCGGATCGCCAACCAACAACGACTCGCAGTGGTCGAGCAGATGCGGCGAACCGGGCAGGATAACGCCGTCCTCAACGTAACCCCGTAGATCACCTGGCAGCCAGGTTCCGTAGCTGGTGGTGGTGATCATCGTGGCGAGCACGCGACGGGGCATGTTGATCAATGTACCGCGTGGTTCATGATGACCGCGGAGATCAAGACGGCGACTTTTATCCCCGGCAGAGCCCGGGGCTATGGGCGTTGGTTGAGCGCACTGGCCCGCCTATAGCCCCGGCCTCCGGCCGGGGGTGAGCACGGCGTCAATCCCACGTCCCGAAGAACCCCCCGGGCAGAGCCCGGGGCTATAGGTGGGTCATACCCCAGCCAGCTCGACGCTCGCGACGCTTAGGATGCCTGGCGCTGTACGCAGTTCGTCGAGCAGCGCTGCGCTCGGCGGTGCGTCGAGCTTGAGGATCATCATCGCGATCGTCCGGCCGGTCGAGGCGTCGTTCTTTCGGCCGATGACCATCTCGGCGATGTTGACGTTCGCCTCGCCGAACATCTTGCCGACCAGGCCGATGCGCCCCGGCTCGTCGGCGTTGGTGAGCAGGACCATGTGCCCTGCCGGGACCATGTCCATCGCGTATCCGTCGAGGTGGGTGACGCGCGGCAAATCATCAGCATGAATCGCCCCTTCAACCCGGCGGGTTTCGCCGGCCTGGTCGATCTCAATGGCCAGTCGGTCCTCGCCGTGATCGGCGGCGATGACGGTCTGGGTGTCGATGTGTCGTTGTTCGGCGATGATGCCGGCGTTGATGATGTTCACCGGCTCGTCGAGATGCCGGCCAAGCAGCTCCACCAGCGCGTAGCGGGCGATGGTGTCGGCCCGGCTGGCCAGGACTTCGCCCCGGACGGTGAAACGAACGGCTCGAAGCTGCTGCGGTGCGGCCGCGGCCTCCAGCAGGGCGATCATCCGGGCGCTGAGATCAACAAAGGCCCGTTGCCGGTCGCAAAGATCAAGGCTCAGTTCACCGGCGTTGACTGCCCCGACCATCCCCTCGCCACGGAGGTAGGTCACCAGCGCCCGGCAGGCATCCACGGCCACGGCTTCCTGAGCCTCGACGGTCGATGCACCGAGGTGGGGGGTGGTGAGAATCTTGGGATGATTGCGCAGCGGATGGTCCCCCGGCAGCGGCTCCTGCTCGAATACATCCAGGGCGGCGCCACCGCATTGGCCGGACTCCACCGCCTCCAACAGCGCGGCCTCATCCACAATCCCGCCGCGCGAGGCATTGATCACCAGCATGCCCGGCTTCGCTGCGGCGAATGCTGCCC
This sequence comes from Planctomycetota bacterium, assembly GCA_022568135.1. GTDB lineage: Bacteria > Planctomycetota > Phycisphaerae > Phycisphaerales > SM1A02 > JADFFQ01. The sequence continues at coordinate 9,436 of JADFFQ010000026.1, forward strand.
GGTCGAGCATGCCCGCCGTCGCTTCCGTCTTGGGCACGTGAAAGCTGACCATGTCCACGCGGGCCAGCAACTGCTCGAGCGAATCGACCAGCGGCACCCGGCCGTCCAGCGCCGAGTCGGCGTTGATGATCGGGTCGTACGCACACACGGACATCCCAAAGGCCAGCGCCCGTTCGGCGACGCTTCGGCCGATCCGGCCCAGACCGACGATGCCCAGGGTCTTGCCGTGCAACTGGATGCCGACGAACCGGTTTCGATCCCAGCCGCCGCCGGCGACCGTCGCATGGGCGGTGGCGATGTCCCGGGCCAGCGCGAGCATAAGGGCAAAAGTGTGCTCGGCAGTGGCGATGGTGCTGGCCGAGGCGGCGTTCATCACCACGATGCCCAGACGGGTCGCTGTCTGAACGTCGATGTTGTCCACGCCGACCCCGGCTCGGGCGATGGCCCGCAGCCGAGACCCGCCGGCCTGGGCGCACCGCTGAAGCACCGGCCGGGTTATCTGGACCGCGGATCGCACGACGACCCCATCGTGGGTTCGCAGGGCATCGGCCAGGGCATCACCGGCCAGCCCCGTCTGGACGGTCACCTGCACATCATGCTGGGAGCCGAGGTATTCGGCCCCCTCTGAAGCGAGCTTGTCGGCGATCAGAATCCGCATCAAACGCTTCCTATGGGCTGGGCAGCCGCTATCTTCGGCTCAAACACGCTGGGCTATGGATCAATCGGCAACCTTTGGACGGCGAACGCGGGAGATGCTAGACTAGCGGACTCTCGAAATGTGATGAACTAGACGAGGATTCGGCGACAACGATGGCCCTTGCTGCCCAGCTCAGACAGACCTTGATCAAGGACTTCCAGCGACACGAAGGCGACACCGGGTCGCCCGAGGTCCAGGTGGCGATCCTGACCAATCGAATGCGGGAACTGTCCGAACACTTGCAGGTTCAGAAGCATGACTTCGCCTCCAGGCGCGGTCTGGTGCTGATGGTCGGCAAGCGGAATCGCTTGTTGAAATACCTCTCGAGAACCGATCGAGCGGCTTATCTAGCGCTGATCAAACGGCTCGGGTTGCGCAAGTAGTGCGAGCCGATTGTGAGTGGTCGAGCGGTCGGCCGACATCAGGTGGCAGTAGGCAAGCCACAGTCGATGGTCCACCACCAGGGCCCGACTGTTCCTTGCCTTCTGCCTCTTAGGAGTCGGCGGCCGCGAATGAACCCCGCGCCGACTCCGATGCGCGGGTGGACTCCTACCAGAGGCGGAAACTCAATGCCATACGTCTGTGTTGAACGGAAGATCGGCGGCCGCACGCTGAGGTTGGAAACCGGCAAGATCGCCAAGCTGGCCAGCGGCGCCGTGGTGGCCAGCTACGCCGATACCACTGTGCTCGCGACGGCGATGCGGGCCGGGCCGCGCCCCGGGCTGGACTTCTTCCCGCTTCAGTGCGACTACCGCGAGAAGCTCGGGGCCGGCGGCAAGTTCCCCGGCGGGTTCCGCAAGCGCGAAGGCCCCCCCGGCGAAAAAGAAATCCTCACCATGCGGATGATGGATCGTCCCATTCGTCCGCTGTTTCCCGATGGGTTTATCGATGAGATCCAGCTTCAGGCGTGGGTGATGAGCCACGACGGCCAGAACGACGCCGATGTGTTGGCCTGCACCGCGGCCTCGGCGGCGCTGAGCCTGACCGACGCACCCTTCAACGGGCCGGTCGCCACGGTGCGCGTTGGGCGGATCACCACCGATGAAGGGGAGCAGTTCGTGCTGAACCCTACCCACGCTCAGTTGGAGTTCTCCGACCTCGATCTGGTTCTCTCCGGCCACGCCGACGGCATCAACATGATCGAGATCGGAGCGGCCGAGGTGCCGGAGGCTGATGTCCTGGAGGCGATCCGCGTCGGCTACGAACAGGGCATCAAACCCCTCCTGGAAATGCAGCGCGAGCTGATGGAGAAGGCGGGGGTGAGCGAAAAGGACCCCGGTGAGCTGCACCTGCCGGCTCCAGAGATCGTGGATCGGGTCCGCCAGCTCGCCGAAGAGGAGCTCACCCGAGTTCGCCAAATCCATGGCAAACAGCCGCGTGAGGAGGCTGTCGAGGCCCTACGTGACCGGATGCTCCAAGAGCACTTTGCGGTTCCGGAGGCTGGCACCCATGCCCAGTACCTCGCCGCCGAGCAACGTCACCAGGACGCCAAGGAGGCCTTTCGCCGGCTCGAGAAAAAGATCGCCCACAAGCTCCTCGCCCAACAGGGCATCCGGGCGGACGGGCGCCGGTTGACCGAGATTCGTCCCATCGATATCGAGGTCGCCATATTTGCCCGAACGCACGGCTCTGCAATGTTTCAGCGGGGCGAAACCCAGGCATTAGCCATCTGCGTCCTGGGCACCACCCGCAATGAGCAGATTGTTGACGGGCTGATGCCCGAGTACGCCAAGAAGTTCTACTTGCATTACAACTTCCCACCGTTCTGCGTGGGTGAAGTGAAGCGGATCATGGGCCCCGGTCGGCGCGAGATCGGCCATGGGGCCCTGGCTGAGCGATCGTTGCTGGCGATCCTGCCCCAGCTCGAAGAATTCCCCTACACCATCCGGCTGGTGAGCGACATCACCGAGTCCAACGGGTCGTCGTCGATGGCCGCCGTGTGTAGCGGCTGCCTGGCCCTGATGGACGCGGGTGTGCCGATCAAGGGCACCTGTGCCGGCATCTCCGTCGGCCGATTCACCGACCCCGACGGCAAGGTCACCCATGTCACCGACATCATCGGCGAAGAGGACTTCTTCGGCGAAATGGACTTCAAAGTAGCCGGCACACGCGAGGGGATCACCGGCGTCCAACTCGACCTCAAGGCTCGTGGACTCGACCTGGCTGAGATCGCCCAGATTGTCGAGCAGGCCAAGCTCGGCCGACTCGAACTCATCGAGAAGATGGAAGCGGTGCTGCCCGGACCGCGCGCGGATCTCTCCCAGCACGCGCCGCGCATCTTCACCGTGATGATCGACCCGGAGAAGATCGGCAAGCTCATTGGTCCCGGCGGTAAGACAATCCGAGGCATTCAGGAGCGCACCGGGGCAACGATCGATGTCGAGGAGGACGGCACCGTCTACATCGCAGCCACCGACCGCGACAACGGCCTGCAGGCCAAGGCCGAGGTGGAAGCCCTCGGCGCCGAGATCAAGATCGGCACCGTATACGAAGGCAAAGTTGTTTCGATCAAGGACTTTGGCGCGTTTATCGAGATCGTGCCTGGGACCGATGGCATGTGCCATATCTCCGAGCTAGCCGACGGATACGTCAAGTCGGTCGCCGATGAACTTAAGATGGGCCAGATGATCAAGGTCAAGGTGATCGACGTGGACACCGGGACCGGAAAGATCAGACTCTCGCGCCGCGCCGCCATGGCCGACGAACCGCCCCAACCCGTCGGCGCGTCGTAAAGCGACGTTCCTCCGAGCCGCCCGCCACCCATTGAGCCCCCGGCCAATTAGCCCCCGGCCAATTAGCCCCCGGCCAATTAGCCCCCGGCCAATTAGCCCCCGGCCAATTAGCCCCGGGCCAATTAGCCCCCGGCTGTTAGCCGGGGGCCTGACCAACCCCCGGATACTCCTCCACGTCGGTGATATATGCAAACGGCCGCGCCGACAAGCCAATCGCCTCGTTATGGCGCTCCACATACCGGATACGGCCGCGGACCGCCCGTTCATCGAAGCAGTAACGCTTGTCGTAGCCGTCCGACCAGATTGGCCGCCTCGGCCGCAAACCCCAACGCACCGATTCCTTCGCCCGCTTGGCCACTTCGCCGATCTCAATCGATGTCCGCCCGATCACCAGATGAACGTGCCACGTCTGCACCGTCAACGCCAGCAGTGTCAGCCCCAGTCGCCGAACCATCGCTTCTGCAATCATCCCGCCGATGTCCGCCAGCCGATGCCGATCAAACGTGTAGACCCCATGTTTCATGCGTTGCCGCTCCGCCGCTTCCAGATCGGGGTCCGCCGGCAGGATGTGGCCGCGATCAACCCACCCCCGTCGATCGCCGCGCAACCACGTCCCGTACGTGGTCATCGTGAGCATGATCGCCTGTGTATTCGCTATCGCCGTCATCCATCGGGCCTCCGGGCCCCGGCCGAAGCCGCGCGTGCACAGCGCTTGGGCGGCCCCGGGCGAACCGCCCGGGGCTAAATATCACCCGAAAACGCCTCGCGTAACAACGCCGCCGGCTTCCAACCCCGCGGGTGATGCCATCGCCGGCAATTTAGCCCCCGGCTGTTAGCCGGGGGGCGCTCCACATACCGTATGCGTCCGCGCCCTCGCTCCTTGTAATGCCGCGACCATCGGTCGCGGTCTTCTTACACACACGAGCCGCCGCGTCCTCGCGAGAAAGCGAGCCGCCGCGTCCTCGCGAGCGGCTTCCACCAAACGCCGATCGTCATCCTTTCCCAACAATCGCCGAGTCGTAGGTCAGCCCTTGGCCTGACACGCTTGGCAATGCGTCGATCTGGCAGACTGAAAGCCTCCCCTACCGCCTTTGAACTATCCATCCTCCCAGCCCGGATGTCCCAGATGACCTCGGCGTTCTTAAATAACCGACAAGGCGGTCACCGGTGTAGATTGCGGTGAGTCTAGCCCTCGAAGCACCGAATAAGTGAGGAACCCAATGGGTGAAGCGGATAACCTCGCCGCCTTGATGGCGATGCCCGGCCGATGGGTGGGTCGAATCCGCCAACGCCGCCCGATGAAGAAGTTGATCCTCGACATGGACAGTTCGGTCAGCGAGACCTGCGGATGGCAGGAACGGTTGCGCTGAGCGGCCGGGCAGCGAGCAACGCGAGACCCGGTCCGTTCGAGCGCGGGGTTAGCCTCTTGAGTGTCCGCACTGCGCCGTGGCGATGAACCAACGGCGCAAGTATATGGTTCGCGTTCACTGAACCTCGATCACCGCCTGCTCAATCGCCTCAACAGGCTCATCTGCGGATTGTTGAAACTTTCCGTCACGAAGCTCCGCGCCGTAGTAAATCGCTTTCAACTGAAGCAGGTAGTGGCCCGGTGAAGGTAATGAAACGAAGAATGCGACCGTTCGGGCTTGCCCAGCGCGCAGGACTCTAGTTGGCATCGGCTCAAGGGTGCCTTGCTCGTTTAGCAGGCGTGCTGTCAGACGCTCAACGTGACCATCAGCTAGGCGTTCGTCCTTACCAGGGGCCACCCGCGAGACGATCAGAGTAGGTGCTTGAAACACAACGGTACGCTTGCCGTCATTCCTGAACTTCGCAGTGACGGCTAGATGGCGATGAGTGGTTGCCGTCTGCGACGCCGGCTTCATCCCTACGTCGATCTGCAAAACCGGCTGTTCCATCGCGCTACGCTCCAAAGCGGTGATCTCGGCGCGGGCTCTGTTGATTGTGCCCAACCGCCAGAAGGTGTAGAGAGCCCATGCAGCGGCGCCGACGATGGCCACGAGCGTGACGATGCTCTGCACGCCCGCCATGACGTTCTTAAACGCCTCATGATTGAATTCCATTCCGAGTCCTCCGTGACGCTAACAATAATTCGCTTGATCCGCATAACATGCGGAACTTTGGTTTTCTGACCGCATAGCACGGCTCTGGAAGAGTCTGCCAGAGGCGCGCTAAGCGCTTCATCTAACGACGAGGGGTGTGCGATGTCAATCTGTCCCCACCCCTCTGCCGAACCGGTCCGACAGGGCCTCCAGGCCGCCGTCTTGGGGCCCGCCGCGGCGGGTCACCGTCGATTCCGGTCAGAAGCACGCGACTGGAACTTGGGTTTCCCGCGGGGGGCCGTTACACTCGTGCTCGGAACGCTCGGCGGTGGAGCCGGAGCCTGTGAGCCATGAGCCAGAAGCCACATCGGTGCGCGCACGGCGGGTTGAGGTCGCGTTGGCGGGCACAAGATGGTCGAAGTTATGGCTGGATAAGCCTCCGAAGCGCTGAGTTAGCGCGAGATAAGCCGAGATAAGGCTCGGTTAGCCGGAGTTATTGCGCGCGTAGCCCGGCCGGCGCGCGCCCCAAGGCCCGTTCGGCAAGCGCGGCGCGCGCAAAACGTTCCGACCCTCAATACCCGCTCACAATCAAGGTCCACGGAAGCGCGAAATGCGCGCCCCGAGTGCTGCGCGCGCAGCAGTGCCACCGGTTTTGGGGCCCGTGGCGTGCGCGCTGTGGCTGGGCTGACGCGGACTGCGGTGTGTGGTGCCGGGAGCGACGCGGCTATTGGAGAAACCGGCTCGCGGCGTCACCCGTCGCGACCATACAGGAGTCCTTCTTGCCAAACCACTTGTATCGCTTCCCGGCAATCAGAGCATAAAGCCGGTTCCGCAGGGGACGGGGAATGACATACAGCACCACCAGGATCCGCCACAGGCCGCCGAGGTGCTTTGCGATCCGCAGCACCGCATCACTTTGGGTGTAGCAGCAGTCCCCTTCGATCAGCACCATGCTTTGGGGCGGATCCGAACACAAGCCGCGCGGTTCCAGCAGCCGCCGACCGGTATCGGACTGCAGCGGAGCGAACCTGAAGTGAGCCTTGGGATCGTGGCGAATGATGAACCGGACGGACCAGTTGCAAAGGTTGCACACGCCGTCGAAGAGGACGATGGGGCCGTCCGGCATTGGAGCCCTTGCCTGCCTAGGGAATGCTGATGAGGCGCCTGCACCCGTTGGGTTGTGGATCAGACGACAGGACATTTCCATTATAGCCGCGGGGAAATGCCGAGGGGTTCGCCCGCGCAGCAATGGCGCGACGTACAACCGGCCCCGGCGTGCTGGTCAATGACGAAGCATTTTCTTGGAATGCCCGGCGATCGAGACATGATGAGCCTACCAGCGACGCGATCCGGGCGGACTCGTATGATCTGGTTGTTCGCAACGCCGCGACCGAGCCAGGGGACGCAGCCGGTGAACGCATTGTGGGTATTGCTGGGACTTGTGGTTGGTCTGGCGGCCGCCGTGCCGATCCTTCGGGTGTCGCTTCGTCGTGCGGAGCGCCGTGCCCGCGCCGCGGAGGGTCGGGCCCGTGATTCTCAGCGGCTGGCCGAGCTGGGCTCGATGACTGGGGGACTCGCCCACGAGATCAAGAATCCCCTGTCTACGATCGGCCTGAACGCTCAGTTGCTCGCGGAAGGCATCGGCGAGGCTGACCTGCCTCCGGAGCAGCGCGATCGTCTGCTGCGAAGGCTGGATTCACTGTCTCGCGAGGCGGACCGGCTCCGTACGATACTCACCGACTTTCTTCAATTTGCGGGGCGCGTACGGATCGACGCCCAACCTCGCGACATCGTCCGGATTGTCAGTGAGCTGCGCGACTTCTTCCATCCTCAGTGTGATCAGAACCGCATCCTGCTACGGACACAGCTGCCCAGCCATCCTGTCGCCGTCCATGTTGATGAGAGCCTGTTGAAGCAAGCTCTGCTGAATCTGATGATCAATGCCACCCAGGCCATGACCGACGGATCGGCCTCGGGCTCCGGCGAGGCTGCGGCGAGCGGCGGTCGCGGCGAGCTGATCGTACGAGTCGAGGCTGATGATGATGAAGCACGAGTGCACGTGATCGACACGGGTCCCGGGATCGAGCCGGACCGCCTGGCAGAGGTGTTCCATCCCTATGTTTCAAGCCACCCCGGCGGGACCGGGCTGGGTCTGCCGACGGCCAGGCGTATCATCGAGGAGCACGGCGGATCGTTGACGATTCATTCCGAGGTGGGGCAGGGCAGCGACTTCGTCATCCACTTGCCGCGCGGGTCGTAGATCTCTCACTACACATGGATCGAACGTGCCCTAGTCAACGCCGAACAGACTCTCGTTCTCGAGAATTGACCGGGCCACTTCCACCAGCGGTCGGCGGTTGTTTCGAGCCTGCTTCTGGAGCAGTCTCATCGCGTCCGGCTCGGAGATGCCCTTGCGCTTGACGATGATCCATTTTGCCTGCTCGATGAACTTGCGTTCCTCGAGCCGTTGCTGGAGTTCCTGAATCTTGCCGTGTTGGGCGGTATGGTCGCGGAACCTCGCCCAGGCGATGGCGATGCTCGCTCGCAACTGCTCCCGGCTCACCGGCTTGATCAGGTAGCCGAAAACGCCCGACTGCGCACCGGCCGAGATGTCCTTGGCCTGGGCGTGTGTCGTAATGATCACGACCGGGATACCGATGCTCCGAAAGATCACTTCCGCGGCTTCGGCGCCGTCGCGAGCCGGCAGATGAATGCCCACAAGGGCCATGTCCACGCGATCGGTTCGGCACAACTCGATCGCCTCGTCTGGGTTGGGGGCGGGCCCGATCAACGTGTGCCCCAACGCGGTGAGGTTTCTCTTCAGCTCGTCGTCGGCCGGCTCCTCGGTGTCGGCGATCAGCAACCGCGCCGGGTGGTCAGGGAGCTTGGTCTTCGGAGGCGGAGCACTCTGAGCAACGATGCTTTGCTGCGAAGAGGCACTCGTGGTCATGGATCGGCCGTTACTCCCCCGGCGCTATTCCAACGATTGCCGTGGCGTCACGTCAAGAATGGGTTTCTCCCCAAACCCCGGCATGGATGAACACGATAGCTACTGGCGCGGGGGGATCAATCCAAGAAATCTTCCGCTTGCAGTCGTTGCGGGGTGTACACATCCGTCACGTACGATATGTCCTTGGTAATCAGCGATTCGACCTCCATTTTGAAGCCGTTGGCAAGCATCCGCTTGATTTCCCGCTGCCAATCTTTGCGGTCCTTGAACCAGGGGTAGGCGGCGATCTGCCTGGCGCGGGCGATATCGCGGTCAGTCAGGTCGATCTTCACATCATCACTCAGCTCGCAGCGTTCGTAGTCGGCTGCCCGCAGGCCGATGAACTTCGCCTCCGGAACGGCCATGCGCCGGCTCTCAAAGGCCAGGGCGATCGAACCCTGCTTGATGACACTGTAGATGTAGTGCCCCCAGGGATCGCAATCCAGCAGGCAATAGATGGGCAGCCCCAGCTCCTCGTGCAACCGGTGCAGTAGACGCCGCAGGCCGCGGGACGGTTGACCGCCGCCTTCCGTGAGGATGCAGTTGTGTTTTTCCCAGAAGCGGTCCTCGTTGAACCGGCTCCACACGGTGTTCTTCTCGACATGGAGTACGAAATCGGCCTCGCACTTGCTGAATTGAATCACCTCGGGCTCGACGATTGAGGGGATCGAGTAGCCGCCCGACCCCATCCGCCGGCAATCGATCTCGTCACCGGTATCGACGATGGTAATGGTCCCGACCATGGTGCCCGCCTTCTTGGCGAAGACATGCAGCTCTTCTCTGAGGGCGCCCAGCGCGACCTCCAGATCCTCGAGGATCGGATCGGATTCGTTCTGATTGTCAAACGTCTTCTCCTTGGTCCCGGCGATGGTGTGCAGACTCATGTAGTACATACCACGAAGACTCAGAGTCTTTTCCGCCTCGACCAACTGCTTACAGCCGTCGGCCAGCAGGAGCGTCTGCATGAACTTCCGCGACTGGCCGAGATTGAACAGGTCCCGGCGCTGCGTGTTGCTTCCCATCTCCAGGATTCGGCGGCGCTTGTTGAACCGCATGTTGGAGATGGAACGCATGGGGATGTTCACGAACGGCTCCCTCATGGCCAGGCTGGACGTGACGACGCTACGACCCATCGTCCCGATCTTTGCCAGCGTTTCGCGGTCGCGCTTCTTGCTGACTGCGGAGCCGATGCTTCGTGCGACCGTCTTCCTGGTTTTGGCGATCTTCTTTTTGGCCATGTTCTGACCTGCCGGGGCGAGCCGGATCATACGTTGCCTTGGGTGCGCTGAGTGGCGCGCTTACGCCGAGGCGATGTCCTGTTCTTTGCCCGCCTGTTCGTTTTCCGCTTTACGGGAGCGTTGCGACCGTCAAAGAGTGTCTCGCCAAATGTGTCATCTTCCTCTTCGCCGAGGCCGGCCTGACGCTGCTGGATGATCACCACATCATCTTCGTCGGCTCGTCGCCTACCACCGGCGACGACTTTACCGTGATCGTCAAGGATTTCGTCGGCCTCGGCTGTCCTGCGCTTGGCTTGGCGCATCAGGGCGTCGTAGGTCTTCTGTGCTTTGGCACCGGTGATCGCCTCACAGCTGCGGGCGATTTCGCCGATGTAGCGCTCCAGGAGTCCGCGGCGCTGGGCCTGGCGCTGCATGCGCTTTCGTCGGCGAAGGTACGTCCCGAGCTTGCGTCCACATTCTTGCAGCGCCAGCCTCACCTCCTTGCGGATCTCGTCGTAGTCGGCGATCGCCTCCTTGGATTCACTGGTGAAGGGCACCCATACGCTGGCCATGTGAACCATGATGACCAGGGGCGCCTGGGGCAGTGCTGCCCTGGCCTGACTCAGTTCGTAGCCGCGCCAATTGGTTTCCAAGACAGCCTTGTATGAGCAACATGATGATTGCTGATAGAGAAGCGGGACACGGTTGGCAAAGCGTAACACGCGGGCCAGGTCGTCGGCGGGCAGTTGCCCGCCATAGGCCAGGGCGGCTTCGATCTGGAACGGGTTGCCCCGATACACCGCCGGGGGTCGCGTCGAGGCGGCATAGAACTCCGCCTTCACCTCCTTGAGCAGACCGGCCAGCAACGCCTGGGAACCAATGGGGACCAGACACGTCGTCGGCGGAGCCGTGAGCTTGACCTCCTGGATCGCGTTGTAGATCGCTTCCGCTTCGGCGTGGCCGATCTGTTTGACCCAAGTGAGGTTGGTCAGACCAGCTTTCTTGCAGATCTCCTTCACTTTGGTTGGGCTCACTCGCGAGAAGTCGTTGTGAAGGAACGCGCCCAGCTTCTTCGATTCCGTCCGCTCAAACATCTGGATCAGCGTGCCCAGCTCGATCCCCTTGGGGTGCGGCTTGATCTCCTGGGGTTCATCGGGGAGTTCATCAACCGTCCGCGGGAACTCGATCGTTTGGTTGTTCGGGGTTACATAAGTGATCCGGGCGTGGGAGTTGGCGATCGCGGTCTGTTCGAGATACTCGTCGATGGATTGACGACCCTTCTGATACTTGCCGACCAGTTCGATGGCGACCTGTGTGCCGTGGCCTTGGGGGAAAAGTTGGTCATCTTCGGGATGCTCGGTGTCGCTGACGATCTCCGGGCGGTTCCTGGTGGTGTCGATCCTCAGCAGGACCTCGTGGGCGGGCTTGCGCCTGGAAGTCTTGGAGATGATCAACACCCCCTTGCCGGTGGTCATCAGCCCGTACATCCCCGCAGCGGAGATGCCGATGCCCTGTTGGCCGCGAGACATCTTCAGCCGGTGGAACTTGGAGCCGTAGAGCAGCTTGCCGAAGATATTGTCGATCTGCTGGCGAACGATGCCCGGGCCGTTGTCGCGGACGGTGACTCTGAACCGCGTCTCATTGAGCGGCCGGACCTCGACCCGGATATCGGGCAGTATCCCGCCCTCCTCGCAAGCGTCCAGGGCGTTATCCACCGCTTCCTTGACGGTGGCCAGCATTGCCCGGCGAGGATTGTCAAACCCCAGAAGATGGCGATTCTTGGCAAAGAACTCGCTGACGGAGATGTCCCGCTGTTGCCCGGCCAGCGCCTCAGCCGTGACCTTGGTCCGCGGCTTCTTGCGCTGACGAGTCGGTGGCGATGTCGTCGGCTTGCGAGCCTTGCTCATGGCTGGGGTCGTTGATTGTTTCGGTTGATCCAGTAGCGTCGTCATGCAACGCCTTCCCTGGCGAACTCGATCATATGCGGGCGGTGATCCTGCGGCGGCCCAACTCCCGATACATGATCGGTCCATCACCGGGCCACAAGCCCAGATTTCACGGGCCGCCCGGCCGGGGCACCTTCTCGTGCGATCTGAGCCGCCGCATTCCCGCGAGCGGTCTCACCCGAAGTGATGCGTGCGATCGCCGCCTCAATGAACGAATCATGCGCTTGGAAGATGGCCGCTGGCGAGGACGCCGCGGCTCGCCTCAGCCCGCACTGGTCGCATGAGCAGATCGGGCCGGGCGGTGTTTGCCCAGCCGATGTGACCGGCGGTATGCTCCGGACCCGAAGCAACGTCATTGGTCAGTAGCGAGCGAGTCAATCGCCATGGAAACCACCCTCATCATCCTCAAGCCGGATGCCGTTCAGCGGGGGCTCATGGGGCGGATCATCAGCCGGTTCGAGGACAAGGGGCTCCAGATCGTCGGGGCGAAGTTGATCAGGATCAGCCCGGATCTGGCCCAGCGACTGTATGAGCCGCATCAGGGCAAGCCGTTCTATGAGGGTCTGGTGCGATTCATAACGTCTTCGCCGGCGCTGGTGATGGCGGTGCGGGGGCTGGGGGCGATCGAGATTAGCCGCAACCTGCTGGGGGCAACGTTCGGCTCCAAGGCCCAGCCAGGCACGATCCGTGGGGATTTCGGCGTCTCCAACAGCTTCAACCTGGTCCATGGCTCAGACGGGCCGGGCACGGCCAAACGTGAGCTGGATCTCTTCTTCGAGCCCAGCGAACTGCTTGACTACCCGCGGTCGATCGAAGGCTGGTTGTATGACCTGTCCTCAGGCGGCCCGGAGTAGGCCAGGTAATCGCGCGAACCCGAGCCGGCTTGGGGCGTCCGACCCCATAGATGGCGGGGAGAACCGGCGTTTTTCGTGCTTTTCGGAGCAGATTCGCCGATCTTGGGGTGCGTTGTGCTGCACTTGACCTCGGCGGTGGGGCGGTGCTCGGACGGCTCAGAGGTCGCCTCGCCCGGGCTGGGGATCGTCTTGCCTCGCGCTGGGGAGCGAGAACTGAGAAAAAGGGTGTCTCTTTTTAGAATATTTCTAACCATGTGAACCGTTTATAGGAATCAGGGTAATAGTAGGGTGGGTGCAGTTGTGCCCATGGCTTGGCTTGTGATATTTGTCACAATCTTGGCGAGAGGCACAGAGGTCACTTGGGCCGGATAGGGGAGGCTGATTTGGGGTGGTTCGGATCGGCAGAGGACACGAGACATGCTCCAGGCGTTGATTGGCAAGAATTCACCGCTCAGTCGGCTGCGTCAGCGGCAATGGCTGAGGGTGCGGCCGGAGCGTGACGCCTCGCCTCGACATGCCGGGCTGACAGCCCAGGAGCAGCGTCTGCTTCGCCAGATCCTGGGTCATCCGATCGACTATATCGATTCCAACGAGTTTACCCGCGCGGACGCTGAGGCCCGGATCTACGACCAGGCTGAAGTGATCGAACGGCCGGACGTGTCGTGGTATCGGCCGCTGATGGACGATCCGGAGCCGAGCCGGCCGCAGATGCCCAAGAACACCGGCACGGTCCTGCTCACCGCGGCTCAGGAGCGGGTCTTGTTCCTCCAGTACAACTACGCTCGCCATCGGGTCCGCCGGTTGCAATTGTCCATCGGCCCCAACGAGCCGACCGAGGAGCAGGCCCGGGAGTTGCTGCGCTGGTATCGCGTTGCGAGCCGGTATCGCGAGCAGATCGCGGAGACCAATCTCGCGCTGGTGCTGGCGATGGCGAAGCGCACGCGGATGAGCGAGGTGGACTTCGCCGACCTGGTCAGCGAGGGCAACATGGCCCTTCTGCGGTCGGTGGACAAGTTCGACTGCGGCCGGGGCTTCAAGTTCTCCACGTATGCCTGCCGTGCGATTCTCAAGGCGTTCTCGCGTCAGGGCATGAAGCTGACCAAGTACCGCCAGCGCTTTCCGACCGATTTCGACCCGGCGATGGAGAAGTCCAATCACCTGGAGGTGGTTCGCCGGGGGCGCGAGCTTGACGCGGCTGAGGAGGTCAAGCACATCGTCGTGAGCAACGAGGCTGAGCTCACGAACGTGGAGAAGACCGTGGTGTATCACCGCTTTGGGCTCGACGCCGAGCAAGACAACGACCCCATGACCCTCGAGCAGGTGGGTCAGATTATCGGCGTGACCAAGGAGCGGGTCCGCCAGATCCAGAACAAGGCGTTGGAGAAGATCCGCCTGACCGTGGAGGAGAACGCCAAGCGTCGAAATGGTGAGTCCGAGGAGGAGGATGATGGCCCGAGCCCCTCGGACAACTGACCGACGCCAATCGCTTGGGACAACCCCGACCCCCGTGGGCCGGGGTTTTCTTGCTTCATTGGCCGGTGGCATCGGCCGATGGCAGCGCGTAAGAGTGTCGCAGCGCGGTTGATTCGGTGGTCTGGCAGTCCGTAGAGTCACGTAGCGTATCGGGGTGTGCCCCGTGGATTCCCCTGCCGTGATGCGCGATGGTGGGAGAGCCGTGGCCGCCAGTCAAACGACGACGAAACATCATTGCACCGCGTCCGATCTGTCGCAGCGCGGCGCGATCCCGCTGCCGGTACTCGCCACCGCCCACCACCCCACAGGCACCATCCGCAAGTCGAAGTCCGGCAAGCGCCGAGCGGTCGTGCTCGCCACGGTGCAGGGGCTCATCATCGCGCACGTGGTCCTGTGGCTGCTGTCGCGAAAGTACGGCTGGTGGGGCGGGCGGACCACCACCCCGATTGAGCCATCGGAGTCGATGGAGTTCGTCAAGCACGGCGTGGTGAATGCCGGCTTGATCTTCTTTGTCCTGGCGTTGCTTTCGACCCTGATCTTCGGCCGGTGGTTCTGCGGCTGGGGCTGTCACGTGGTGATGCTCCAGGACCTTTGCAGTTGGATGATGAAGAAGATGGGTGTTCGGCCGAAGCCGTTTCGTTCGCGCCTCTTGATCTATGTGCCTCTGGTGCTGGCGTTGTACATGTTTGTCTGGCCGGCGTTTTACCGGCTGGCGATCGCGCCGTGGATTCAGCCCGATCTGGTCTGGCCGGGCTTTTCCGTCCAGTTGACGACCACCGAGTTTTGGAAGACGTTCCCGTACTCGTGGCTGATCGTGGTTCCGTTCCTCGGAATCTGTGGATTCGCTGCGGTGTACTTCCTCGGCTCCAAGGGATTCTGCACCTATGGCTGCCCGTACGGAGGTTTCTTTGCTCCACTTGACGAGTTTGCCGTGGGGCGCATCCGCGTCACCGATGCGTGCGAGCAGTGCGGCCATTGCACAGCCGTGTGCACCTCGAATGTGCGGGTGCATGAGGAAGTGCGCGAGTACGGCATGGTCGTTGATCCAGGTTGCATGAAGTGCCTGGATTGTGTCAGTGTGTGCCCCAACGATGCGCTGTATTTCGGCTTCGGGAAGCCGGCTCAGCTCAAAGGACCGGCTAAGACCAAGACACCCAAGAAGAAATACGACCTCACCTGGCCGGAGGAGATCGGTCTTAGCGTCGTGTTCCTCTGGGTGTTCCTGTCGGTGCGAGGGGTGTATGGCCTGGTTCCGATGCTGATGGCCGCAGGGATCGCCGGCGTGATCACCTACCTCGCCTGGAAGCTGTGGCGTCTTGTGCGTAATCCGAGCGTCCGATTCCACCAGTTCCAGCTCAAGTCCAACGGCTCGCTTCGGCGACCAGGCTGGCTCTTTGGGGCCTCTGTGGCGTTGCTGCTGGTTCTGACCGCTCATAGCGGCGCGGTGTCCGCCGCGTTCAACCTGGCCCAGTATCACGGCCGGCGCGTCACCATGCCGCCTGAGATCACCTTCTCGGGCGCTGCGGTGCGAATGCCCGAGGAAATGACCGCCCATGCGGACAAGGCCCTTCGGCTGTATCGCTTTGCATCGACCATTGGCGAGGGAGGAATCGGGCTGGCGCCGTTTTGGCAATCGGAACTGGATATGCGGATGGCGAAGCTGCTTTCCACCAAGCTCGAGTTCGCGCAGGCCGAGAGGCTGCTGCGCAATGCACTGCGCCGCGACGGCCGCCGCGAAGCGTACTGCTCAGGTCTGGCTTGGGTGTTGCGCGCACAGCTCCGCCTGCCCGAGGCATTGGCGTACTACGCTCACGTGCTCACCGACGAGCTCAGCTACACCAGCATGCTCGATGATTACCTGTTGCTGTGTCGCCAGGAAGGCCTGCTCGATGAGGCGATTGAAGTCTGCCGACGGCGGCTCGAACTCGATCCCGGCAACCTGCACACGATGCGCCGACTGTCGCTGCTACTTCTCGATACCGGACAGATTGACGAAGCCGCCGATCTGGTCCGCCGAACAATCGACCTCGACCCCGACAATCCCGGCGACTATTCCACCCTGGCCTTGGCCCTGGCCCGGCAAGGCGATAACCAACGCGCGTATGAGGCAATGACTCGGGCCCTCGAGCTGGCGCCCGACGACGTTCGGATGAACCGTGAGATGGCGGGTCTGCTTCAAGCCCTCGGCCGGTCTGATGAGGCCCAAGCGTACCTGGACCGGGCACAGCAGCTTCAACTTCTCGGCACGCACACCCCCCCGGGTCACCGCCACTGATCTGCCGGTGACGGGATCGTCGGGCTCGGGCTACGCCTCTGCGTCCTTGAACAGTTGATAAAGCGCCGACGCCGACTCCGCGGAATACGCAGCTTGACGAATCTTCGCGTCTGACATCAGCCGGCTGATCTTTCCCAGGGCCTGGATGTGTTCGGATGTGCGGTCCGGAGGCGACACCAGCAGTACGACCAGCTCCACCGGCTTCCCATCCACGGCGTCGAAATCGATAGGTTTGGCCGGCCGGCCGATGGCCACCACCAGGTTCTTCGAGCGGTTCGACTTGCCGTGAGGGACGGCCAACCCTTCGCCGATGCCCGTGGACCGTTGTTGTTCGCGCTCCCAGACCACTTGCTTCAGCGCCGCCGGATCGTCGATCACCCCGGCGTCGCGCAGCAGGTCCACCAGCTCGTCGATGACCGCCTTCTTCTGCGTGGCGATCAAAGGCACCTTGACCGCCTTGGGCGAGAGGATGTCCGTGATCTTCATCGTGTTAGGAGCAGCTAGAGGAATCATGGGGGCTGCCGTGAGCGGCTGGCGCACGAATCACGGATCATACCACACATGCGAGCGGGCCCCAAACGCTCATCAGGCACTCTTTCCAAGCAGCGCGAAATAGCTGCCATCGGCATACCGGGTTGGCGGGTCACCCGGCAGTGACCTCGGCAGACGCTGTTCTTGCCCGCACACACCCAATCGGTGCCACCGCACGATCCACTCAACTTGCTGCTCGTTTTCTTGGGGTTCCAGGCTGCACGTGCTGTAGAGCAACTGCCCGGTCCCAGTCAGCAGCCGGATGGAATTCGCAATGATCTGTCGCTGGAGTTTGACCAATTGGGCCAGACTCCGGCGGCTAAAGCGATACTTCGCCTCCACCCGCCGGGCCAGGACGGCGGTGTTGCTGCACGGCACGTCCACGACCACCAGCTCAGCGTGCCCGGCAAACTCAAGCAGTTGATCGTGCTTGACCACCCGCACCTGTGCGTGGCCCTTGAATACCTCCTGTAATGCCGCGAGCTTTGGTTGCTTGATGTCCGTCGCGACGATGCGAGCCTGGGGATGCAGTTCAGCTAGCTGTCGGGTCTTGGTTCCCCGGCCCGCACAGACCTCTACGATCAGGTTCGGCGCAAGGTGAGCCGTGGATCTGACCGCCCTCGCCGATGAGGGATCCTGTACTCGGGCGTTGGAATAGTTTCTCAGCAGCTCCTCCAGGGCCGTGCGATCACCGTCGAATACGGCGAAGCCCTGCTCCTCGTGCGGCTCGCACTGGGCGGGAACGCTTGCATCGCGAGCCGCCGCGTCCACGCGAGCGGATTTTTCCGCTTCGTCTGGTAGGCCCGCGACGAGGATCGGCGGATGGATCAAATTGTGCGCGGCAAGTTGCCCGGTACGCTCTTGGCCGAAGCGCTGCACCCAGCGTGCAAGAAGCTCCCGGGGGTGCGATGTCTGCTGCCCAAGCCGACACAACGGATCATCAGCAAAGATCGGCTCCTTGAGCCGCCAGGCCCGCCCATCGTGCAGCGGCAAATCTTCGGGCGGTCGAGATGTCAGGAACCTTGTTTCACCTTGATCCTCAACGATATGGTCGCGGAGATTCGCCACCCGACGAAGCACCGCGTTGACCAATCCGCTCGCCTTCGCGGCCACATTGGTCTTCGTCCATTGCACCGCTTCATGGATGACCGCATGATCGGGCAGGCGGTCCAGCAGCAGCAGTTGTGCCGCGCCCGTCAACAGCGCCGCCTGGACTTGCGGCTGAAGGTGATCCCATGGCCGGCTGAGTTGCGACTGCAGCACGGTCACCAATGTCAACCATCGTCTGGCCACGGCCTGATCGATGGCGTGGGCCAGGGCCGCGTCCCGTCGATCAAGAGCATTGGTGTCCAGCGGGCTGAGATCGAAATGGGGAAACCGCTTTGCCCGCGCCGCCACCCGGGCCGTGACCAGGTCCCGAGCCTGCATCGGATCGGACGGTGGGCTACTGCGTGTGAGGTTCGTCCGGGCCGGATGCATGGGTGGATCGTAGGCGTGCCACCGGTGGCTCCAACGTGGTTATAGGTTGGTATCCGGACTGTCGCTTCGGTCGTTGGAGGCGATGTCGCCGGTGGCGCGCCAAAACGGTGAAGCCCGCCCCGCCGGCTGGCTCATGCCCGCCGCGAGGGCTGCCGATGACCCGTTGGCGAACCAGACATGGGGAACCTCCGGCACATGCGGGTAGCGGCCAATCGATCTCGCTACGTTCGTGATGAGCTGCCGACCGTCGTCGGCCAGCCAAAGGCGCCGACCAGCCCTGCGGTTGCAGCGCAGATCCTGCGCCTTGCCGACGATCCGAACTCCAACGCAGCTCAGTTTGCCGAGGTAATACGCACGGACCCGGCGCTGACTTCACGACTGCTGGAGACAGCCAATGCCGCCCGCTTCGCACTGCGTGAGCCGGCGGCCACGATTGGACGCGCGGTGTCGGTGTTGGGGCTGCGTCGTACCCGAATGGTTGCCCTCGGCTTTCAGTTGGCGGCCCATCTCGATGAGCTCGGCGGCTGCCCGTTTGATCTGACGACGTTCTGGCGGCATTCGCTGCTGCGGGCCTGTCTGGCCCAAGAGATCGCAGCCGAAGTCGTCCCCACGCTCGCCGATGAGGCGTACGTGATCGGGCTGCTACAGGATTGCGGCATCGTGCATCTGGTTCAGGGTCTCGGCGCCCCCTATGCCGAGCTCTACGCGACGGCGAACCTGTCCCCGGCGGCATTCTATGAGCGCGAAACCCAGCGCTTTGCCCACAACCACGTCGAGGCGATCTGCACCATGGCCGAGCAGTGGAATTTGCCCCAGGTGCTTGCCGAGCCGCTGGGCCGGCATCACTGCCGGGTCCGCCCGCGGCGGATTGGGCCGGAGTCATCAGAGTTGGAGAGACTCTCGGCCGTGAGCTACTTCGTGGGGTCCCTGCCCATGGGTCATGAGGAGATGTTCGCACTGTCGGACCCGGCGGTGAGAGACTATGCAGCCGCCAATCTCGCACTGGCCGAGCCGGCGCTGCACGATTGCCTGCGGCGGGCCGATCACGCCTGCCGCGAGGTGGTGCCGTCGCCCGCGGAGCATCTGCCCGAAAATCCGGACGTCCCGGATCTGGTGGAGCATGCCAACTGCCACCTCAGTCGCGCGACCAGCGAGGCGGCACGGCACATCGAGGCCGTGGAAGCGGAATGCGACCTTATCCGCCGGCAGCAGATGGATCTGAAGTCCGCGCTGGGGCAGTATCGAGAACTTGCTGCCCGTGATCCGCTTACTCACTTGCTCAATCGAGGCGCCCTGGCGGAAGCCGCCATGGCCTGCATCCGGAAATGCCGCGATAAGAATGCCCCCCAATGCGTCTTCTTCCTCGACATTGACGACTTCAAAGTCATCAACGATGACTTCGGACATCACATCGGGGATGAGGTTCTTCGTGTTCTTGCGGGCGTCGTCAGCGACACCGTCGTCAACGGCGGCTGCGCGGGGCGCTACGGCGGTGAGGAGTTCATTGTCGTACTGCCGGCTCTCGATGAGCAGGAATCTCGACGGCGGGCCGATGGGCTGGTTGACAGGGTGCGCCGCACGAGTTTCCCGGACCCGTTCTCGAATCATTCGGTGACTTGCAGTCTCGGGGCGGTGTGGGGACGACCGAAGCCCGGCATGTCGGCACAAGAGCTCTTTACCGCCGCCGACGAATTGATGTATCAGGCCAAGCTCGGCGGCAAGGATCGCTGCTGCTTTCGGTCCTTTGAGTCGCCGGATGCCGTCCTCGTCATTGCTCCCAACGGGCGGACAGTCCAGCCCGCAGCTTCGAGCCTTGACCACGCTCATCTGGGCTCAGAGAACGCTCACCCGACACGCGAGGAGTTCCATCGATTGGCGGTGGAACTGAATCAGAGTCAGTCGCAGCGATTCGCAGACCTGCGCAAGCGAGAGCGCCATGGTCTTCTTACCCCGTGTGTGGTCAACTGCTTCATCGGCGGCTCGCCGACGCTTCAGGGCTCTGCGGCTTACGTGCGGAACATTTCGACCGGCGGCCTCGGCGTGCTGGTGGTCCGGCCGATGATACGCGGTGAGCCCGTCGAGGTCGCGCTACAGCAAGAGGACGAACACAGCAAGTTGCTCTATGTCGCAGGGCTTGTCGCGTTTTGCCGGCACGTTGAAGGTCGCATCTACGAAGTGGGCGTCCAGATTCTCGCCCAGGCTAAGGATCCGATCTTCTCTCGCGACCCCTCTTCGGCTGCGCAGCGGTTCGATTGGGTTGTCGCAGCACTTCGAACGGCCCACGACCAGGGCGAGCCGCTCAAAGAAGGCGCGTGATCAGCCCGAACCGCAAGCGAATCAATTGAGCCGCCAATCCGCGCGGCGCGGAAAGTGGGGCGCTTCCGTCGCCCGCTGGCGGCGGGCAATGCCGGCGATCGCCGATCTATCAGGCCGCCACCACAATTGGCGGCGTTGGGCTGGTGCCGACAACCTCAGAATCCCGGCATCATGAGCGACCGCTAGGAATCGACAACCCGCACGGAGTGCTGGCTATGAAACTCAACGTCTTAGCGCTCGGCTTGGCGTTCGGATTGATTTGGGGACTTGGCCTGTTCATCCTCACCTGGTGGATCATCGTCTTCGACGGCTTTGAGGAGGCCGCCGAGATCGACACGATCATCAGCCGCGTGTATCGGGGCTACTCGATCACGGCCGCAGGCAGTGTCATTGGGCTGATCTGGGCGTTCTTCGACGGCCTGATCGGCGGGGTGATCTTCGCTTGGCAGTACAACCTCCTCGCGGGGCGATTCACACGAGGAGGCGCTGCCCAATAAAGCCGACCGAGCGCGCACAAGCATCGCCGATCAACCAGCGCCTCGCCCGAACCACCGCGCGTCCCTCCCGGCCGGGACCAATCCACCCCGCGCTCACCGTCATGGCGACAGCACATCCGGGAATTGTGATACACTGCGAAGGTCAGGACCATCGCTCATGCTCGATATCCACTTCGGGGACAACCTCCCGATTCTCCGTTCGATGCCTGACGAGGCGTTCGATTTGATCTCCGTCGATCCGCCTTTCAACACGGGCAAGGTGCAAGCTCGCACTCGGATCAAGACCATCCGCGATGAGAGAGGCGGCGACCGCGTCGGCTACCAGGGCAAGCGCTATCGAACGATCAAGCTCGGCACCCAATCCTTCGAGGATGCCTTTGACGACTTCGTCGCATTCCTCCAACCGCGTCTAGCCGAGGCACATCGCCTACTCAAGCCGAATGGGTCATTCTTCCTGCACATCGACTACCGCGAGGTGCACTACGTCAAGGTGCTGCTTGATCAGATCTTCGGGCGCGCGTCCTTCCTGAACGAGATCATTTGGGCCTACGACTATGGCGGGCGATCCAGAACCCGGTGGTCCGCGAAGCACGACAATATCTTGTGGTACGCCAAGGACCCCGATCATTACACGTTCAACTACGAGGAGATTGATCGGATTCCGTACATGGCCCCGGGACTCGTCGGACCGGACAAGGCAGCGCGGGGAAAGACCCCCACCGATGTATGGTGGCACACGATTGTCAGCCCCAACGGCAAGGAGAAAACCGGCTATCCGACACAGAAGCCGTTGGGCATCATCGAACGCATCGTCAAAGTTCATTCCAGGCGTGGAGACCGCTTGCTCGACTTCTTCGCCGGAAGCGGCACACTGGGCGACGCCGGGCTACGCCTCGGCCGCGAAGTGGTTCTGATCGATAACAATGAAGAGGCGATGCGAGTGATGGCGCGACGGCTCGGTTTCGCGCAACCTAGATTTCACGGGTTCACGCCCGAAGCAAAAGACATGCCTGAACCGACGCTCCTCGATAGTGTCGGATGCTGAGCGACACAAACCACCTAACAACTTGATGGGTCAGGAGTGGATAGATGGAGAGACAGACGATTCGAGGTGAGGGGGAAGAGGCTGTCGAAAGGTTTATCAAGCTCGTCGATGGAGCGAAAGTTTCAGACAACGCGAGGCTCGGAGATGTCATCGTTCCGGTCGACGGGAGAGAGTCCTACGTAGAGCTCAAGCCGGGGTTAGGCGGCGGGGATGAACCGACGATTGGCGAACTCCGACGGAGCCGGGGGGTGATGGAAGATTGCGAGCACGTACCCGGCCTGTCGCAGCGGAGCGTCAGGCGGTGGCGGCGGGGGCGTGGTGTTGGGCGGCGGTGCGCAGGGCGGCGGCTTTGTCGGTCTTTTCCCAGGTGAAGGTGCCGTCGCCTCCTTCGCCGGGGGTGCGACCGAAGTGCCCGTGGCAGGCGGTGGGGCGGTAGATCGGCCGAAGCAGATCCAGCGCCTCGATGATCCCGCGGGGCGTCAGCTCGAAATGCTCGCGGATGAGTTGGGCCAACTTCTGCTGGTCGATCTTCGCGGTGCCCTCGCAATCGACGCTGATCGAGGTTGGGTCCGCCTTGCCGATGGCGTAGCTGAGTTGCACTTCGCAGATGTCGGCCAAATCGGCGGCGACGATGTTCTTGGCGATATAGCGAGCCATGTAGGTCGCGCTGCGGTCCACCTTTGATGGGTCCTTCCCGGAGAACGACCCGCCGCCGTGCCGGCCGCGCCCGCCGTAGGTGTCGACGATGATCTTTCGCCCGGTGAGCCCGCAATCGGCCTGGGGTCCGCCGAGCTCGAACTTGCCGGTGGGGTTGACGTGGATGGTGATGTCATCGTGCCACCACTGGTCACCGAGAACCGGTCGAAAGATGTGTTCGACGACGGCCTGCTTGAGTTGGTCCTGCTTGTCGTTGAACTGCGGCCCGTGCTGGGTGGAGAGCACCAGCGTGTGGACGCGCAGAGGTCGCCAGTCTTCATATTCCACGGTGACCTGACTCTTGGCATCGGGGCGCAGGTGCGGGATCTCGCCGGATCGACGGACCTGGGCCTGTCGGGCGACCAGCCGATGGGCTAGATCGATCGGCAGGGGCATGAGCGACGGCGTTTCACGGCACGCGAAGCCGAACATCATTCCCTGGTCGCCGGCCCCCTGGGCCTTGCCTGCCGCGAGGTCTTCGTCAACGCCCAGCGCGATGTCCGGGCTTTGCTGGTCGAGCGACACCTGCACGGAACAGCTGTGGCCGTCGAACCCCAACGCTCCGTCGTCATATCCGATCTCCAGCACGGTGTGGCGGACGATGTCGGTAATGTCAATGTAGCTCTTGCAGTTCACTTCGCCGGCGATGACCACCATACCGGTGGTCACCAAGACCTCGCACGCCACCCGGCAGTTGGGGTCAACCGCGAGCATCGCATCAAGGATCGCATCGGAGATCTGGTCGGCCAGTTTGTCGGGATGGCCCATGGAGACGGACTCAGACGTGAACAACTGCGATCGAAATGACATGAGCGGGTCTCTGAGAAGTAACCTTTGACGGCCTGGAGCGCCGCCCACGCTGCTGCAACGGGCGGCTTGGCCACCCCCTTGGAGAGCGTCCCACCCCACTCTAGCGTCCGGTCACGCGCCCGGCAAGACGCGCGTTTGGTCCCTGGATTTCCCGCTCCCGATCATCACAGAGGCCCTATTTTCGCACCGGGATGGAAGATATCTGCGTTTTCCTCTCAGCCTCCCGTCAATGGTGAGGTACGCTATAAATGAATGCGTCGATGGTTGGTCGTTGGCTGGGCCATGCGCGGCCCCAACCTCGATGGGTGAGTGTGGCGATGTGCCCGGCGCCTGCGGCTGAGCATCTGACGTGACAAGGAGTGGAATCGGTGCCTTGCCTGAGACGAATCGCTTCGACCGGCTGTGTCGTGCTGATGTCGGTGGGAGTTGGCGCGTCGATCGCCTCCGCTGCGGTCGATTCCGATCGAATCGCGGCGCCGGTATGGGGGCCGGATGTTTACGGCGGATATGCGTCAACGCACATCATCGTTCAGCTGGAGCCTGGGATCGAGCCTGGCCGGCTGGGCGACGGCCGGTTGACTTTGCTTGGGGTCGGCGAGCAGGCGCACCAGCCGTCGGGGCTGCGCGGTCCCGTCGGCGCCGGCGCCGCGACTGTCCAGGCCGCCGAAGTGATTGCCGCTGCGCTGCAGAGTTGGAAAGCTGAATTGATCACCCCGGCATTGACGACCCAGCCGGCCAATCGACAACTCGCTGCACAGATCGGACTTGATCGGTATTACAAGATTCATGTGCCGCCCGGCACTGACACGCCGGCCATGGCTGCGCAGTTCACGGGTTTTGTCACCCACATCGAGTCGGCCGAGGTCGATGGCATCGGCGGCATTGCTCAGACGATTCCGAACGATAACGATTTTGATCTTCAGTACGCGCTGCTGAACACCGGGCAGAATGGCGGCATCCCCGATGCCGACATCGACGCCACCGATGCCTGGGATGAGACGACCGGATCCGATGCGCTGCTGCTGGCCGTGCTGGACGCCGGCATAAATGAGCACGTTGAGTTCGGCGACCGGCTCGTGCCGGGCTGGAACACGGTTTCGAACAACGGCGACACCAGCGACTCATGCTTCTCGCACGGGACCCATGTGGCCGGTATCGCCGCCGCAACCGGGAACAACACCATCGGCATTGCGGGGGTCAACTGGGCGGTGTGGGTGATGCCGGTTCGTGTGCTCAACGGCTGCAAGGGCATCGAGTCGCCCCTTGCCGACGGCATCATTTTCGCCACCGACCATGGCGCCGACGTCATCAATATGAGCCTGCAGTTTGGCGGCGGCTCGGACTATCTGCATGACGCGGTCACTTACGGATATATGTCCGGCGTTGTCCTTGTGGCCGCAGCCGGCAACTTCGGCTTCACTGGTGGCGTGGCCTTCCCCGCCCGATGGGATGAGACGATCGCCGTCGCCGCCACCGACAATCGGGATGATCGCTGGTCGGGCTCGAACACGGGGCCGCAACTGACCGTTGCCGCCCCCGGCGTCAATGTGTGGTCGCTTTTCGGCTCGGCCAACTATGCATTCAAGACCGGCACTTCCATGGCCACGCCGCATGTGTCGGGACTGGCCACGCTGATGTTGTCGCTCGATGGATCGCTGACGCCCGATGAGGTCCGCGACATTCTCCAAGCCACCGCGGATGACGTTGACGCCCCCGGCTTCGACAACAATACCGGTTTCGGCCGGATCAACGCCAACGCGGCGCTGTTGGAAGTGTTGGCCGGGATCAGCATTCCAGGCGACCTTGACGGCGACGGAGCCGTCGGCATTCTCGATCTGCTGATCCTGCTGACCGCATGGGGACCGTGCCCCGATCCGCCCGATGAGTGCCCGGCCGACCTTGACCTCGATGGCTCCGTCGGCATCCTCGATCTGCTCTCTCTGCTGGCCTACTGGGGGTGAGTTGGGCCGCCACGGACTCACGCCGCAGCCGCTGCTCGAGGATTGCTGGGGGGCCGATTTTGCAAGTCCCGCTTGGCTTTTCCGGCTCGACGGTTCATAATGAATGAGGTTGTTCGCCCCGGTGACCTCGCAGCGTAAGCTCGCAGGACCCCGCAACTTCGTCTGCCCAACCCGACCACCGCCAGGAGGAGATCATGACATCGGGTCCAATGAATAGCGGTTGTGTGTTGGCCGGCTGGGCCTGCGTCGCCCTGCTCACGGCCATGCCCGCCTCCGCGGGATTTCCGGCGAAGAACGTTTCACTTTACGCCCACCTGTCCGTGGAGGATTTCGACGCCGAGTTCGCTGAGGACTGCTGGGGCTACGTGTCACCTTCAGGACGGGAGTACGCGATCATCGGCCTATCGACCGGCACGGGCTTCGTCGAGATCACCGATCCGACGAACCCGGCCATCATCGATGTGGTGCTGACGCCGAACCAGGGCCGGGACATGAAGGTCTTTGGGCACTACGTCTACAGCAGCTCCGACGCCGGCCCGTTCCACATCATCGATGTGCAGGACATCGACCACGGCATCGTCACACTGGTCAATACGATCGAGGGCGGGACGCACAACATCGCGATCAACGAACAAAGCGGATTCCTCTACGCGTGCGTGGGCGGAGCGATGGTTGTGGTGAGCCTCGCCGACACGATCAATCCCGAACTGGTGGCGATCTGGGAGGGTGGGGCCCATGACGCCCAGGTGGTGACCTATACCGACGGGCCGTACGCCGGACGAGAGATCGCCTTCGTCTTCGCGGGCTGGAGTCAGCAGGTTGATATCGTCGATGTCACCGACAAGTCCGAAATGTTCCTGGTGGGAAGTACGACGTATCCGAACGCCGGCTATACCCATCAGGGATGGCTTTCGGAGGACCGAAGATACCTCTATGTCAAGGACGAGCTGGACGATATCCAGCGGACGTCCATCTTAGACGTGAGCGACCTGTCGAACCCGTTTCCGGTCGGCGAGTTCACGACCGGGCTGCCCTCCACGGACCACAATCTGTATGTTCGCGACGGTTTCGTGTTCGAAGCGAACTACACCAGCGGCCTGCGCGTGTTTGACGCCTGCGACCCGGTCAATCCGGTTGAAGTCGGGTTCTTCGACACATTCCCGGCGAACGACGATCCCGGCTTCAGCGGGGCCTGGTCCACCTATCCGTTTTACCCCAGCGGCACCGTCATCGTCAGCGACCGTACCGGCGGGTTGTTTATCCTGGATGTGAGCGCGGCGATTGGCGGCGGCTGTAGCACGGGCGACATCAACGGCGACGGGATGGTCGGCATCATCGACCTGCTGATCCTGCTGAGCGCATGGGGACCGTGCCCCGATCCGCCCGCGCCCTGTCCAGCCGACCTCGATGGCGATGGCGCCGTTGGCGTCCTCGACCTGCTCATCCTCCTCGCCAATTGGGGTTGAACCGACGATTCGCCGGGGATACCTTTCAAGGGAAGTCCACAGCGGAAGCTCCGGCGCAGGCCATCGGGACGGCGCACAGCCGCTTTGGGTGCGTCCTCGTCGGCTCCGGTCCAAGCGGGAGGAAGACCATGCATCGACGCGCGTTGGCGGTTGGTTTGCTGGGCGTGGCGGTATCGCTTGGAGGCCGAAATCCCGCTCCATCGCAAGCGCCTCCACAGGGGGTCTCGCCCGAGGCGAGCCGCGAGCCGGTCATCACCACGTTCAACGCACTGCGCCGTGTCGCACGGCCCCGGAGTTCCTCCGGAGGCGCGGTGGCCGGGGCTGCACCGCATGTCACCTTCCTGAGCACCAATGATGACCCCGAAGGCGACATGCCGCGCAATGTTGTCTTTACGCCCGACGGCTCGACCGCGATCATCGTCAATCGCGACACGGACAACCTGACCTTCTTCGACCTGGCGACCCAGACGATCACCCATACCGTGGGCTTGGAGGATTTTCCGGTTGACGTGGCGGTGACGCCCGACGGCCAATATGCCGTGGCCCCCAACGTCTTTGGCAACTCGGTGTCGGTGGTACACATCCCCTCGCACACCGTCGCGGCTCACGTGCCCATCACCGGCGATCAACCGTACCGCGTGGCCGTTACGCCGGACAGCCGATTCGTCGTGGTGGGCGTGATCAATGACGCCGTGAACTCGTCCTTCTCCGTGATCGACTTGGTCACGCTCAGCGAAGAGTTGTCATTCCCAAGCGCGCCGCAGGGGGTGTTCGGCGGGTTCTTCACGCCCGAGCCGGGGATCTTCGGCAATATCTTTACGCAGTTTGCCCTGACGCCGGACGGGTCAACGATTGTCCTGCCCGACCGCGGCGGTGCCCGCGTGGTGCTGTATGACCGCACCACCGGGACCGAGCTGGCGGACCTGCCTACGGCCGGTCTTCCCACCGCTGTGGACGTCAGCAACGACGCAACGCTCGCCGTGGTGAGCCATGAAGGCGCCACCAGGCGCATTACGGTGATCGACCTGGTGCAACTGAGCATCTGCGACGAGTTGACGACCACGGCCGACCTTTTCAACCAGATCATTCGCATCACTCCGGACAACTCGTACGCCATCGCCGCGATCCTCAACAACGTCATCTTCGTCAACCTCTCCACCGGCGCGACCACCGCGACGTTGGCCACCGGCACCGTCGGCGACATCGAGCTCTCCTTCGACGGGCAGTACGCGTTCGTTTCGAACTTCAACGCACGCGTGATCGACCTCTCATCGCAGGCGATTGTGGACACGATCACGTTCGCTTCCTGCTATGACGCGGCGACCAGTCCGACCGAGTTGCGGGCGGTCGCGCTGAACAACCGCTTCCGTGAGGATGTTCATTTGTACGACATCGCCGGAGCGAGCGGATTCTTCGAGGGAAGCGCGCCAAGCGGCGAGGTGCCCGAAGGTGACGCCACTCGAACCCTCGCGGTCACGCCCGACGGCACCATCGCCGTGGCGGTCAACAACACCTCCGACAATGTGTCGATCATCGACCTTTCGACCTCCAAGGTCCGCGCCTACGTGCCCACCGGCCGGCGCTCCCTGGGGGTTGCGGTGACCGCAGACGGCCGATACGCGGTCGTGGCCAATGCCAACTCCGACACCGTTTCGGTCATCGATCTCACGACCGACACCCGCGTGGCGAACCTGCCCGTCGCCTCCCGGCCGGCCGAGGTGCGCATCTCCCCGGACAGCCGGCGGGCGTACGTGACGACGGTGGCCGGTACCGACCGGGTTCATTTCATCCAGCTCGACGGCGCCGCAAGTACCGTAACCGGCTCGCTCATCACCGGCCAGATGGGCTCAATCGGCTACAGCTACGGTGTCCTCAGCGGCATCGAGCTCAGCCCCGACGGCTCAGTCCTTGCGCTTTGCATCAGCTTCGACGACGAGCTCATGCTCGTTGATACGCTCAGTCAAACCGAAGTGGCCCGCGTGCCGATCGGTGGTTTCCCGATTCGTGTCGCTTTTTCGCCGGACGGATCGCGCGCGTACGTCGTGCATTCTTTCAGCGACGATGTCTATGTCGTCAGCATCGCGGGCCCGTCGTCCGACGTCGAGGCGGTCGTCGGCGGCGTCGACTTCCCGCTCACCGTCAACGTGGACGACACCGATTCCTACGTCTATGTCGGCAGCTTCAACTTCGCCAGCCCGGCGATCAAGGTGATCGATACGTCGTCGAACACGATCGTCGGCACCGTGCCGCTCACCGGCCGGCCACGCGCCGCGCACCTTTCCGCCGCTGATTCGATCTTGTATGTCGCGACCACTGAAAGCGAACTGGTACGAATCAGCGCCATGGGGGCCGCCTCGGCCATCATCGATACATTCGCGTTGACCGGCAGTCCGTCGGACATGGCCTTCAATGAGGCGACCAAGCGAGCGGTCATCGCCCAGCCAGTGCCCGACGGGGTTGACCTCGTCTCCTTCGGCGGCTGCCCCGCCGACCTCGACGGCAACGGCAGCGTCGGTATCCTGGACCTGCTGAAGCTTTTGAGCAACTGGGGACCATGCCCTCCTCCGCCCGACTCCTGCCCCTGGGACATCAACGGCAACGGCACCGTTGGAATCCTCGATCTACTGACCTTGTTGGCCAACTGGGGCGCCTGCCCGTAAGGCCGCGACCACCGGTCGCGGTCCGACGCCCCGCACCACACGCGATCCGCCACCCGATCCGCGTCCTGTGAGCGCGGTTTTCAAAACAATCTTCTTGCCGCCACGCTCCCCGCCGCGGATAATGCTCCGGGCGTTTGAGGCGCGATCACCCGTTAGCCCCCGGCTCTGCCGGGGGGTCAACCTGGCCTGGCCGTCGGTTGCCGATTCGATCCCCGGGCC
The DNA here is from genome assembly GCA_022568135.1 of Planctomycetota bacterium. Lineage (GTDB taxonomy): Bacteria > Planctomycetota > Phycisphaerae > Phycisphaerales > SM1A02 > JADFFQ01. The sequence continues at coordinate 39,359 of JADFFQ010000026.1, forward strand.
GAGCCCGGGGCTATGGGAAAGAATGTTGCACCGCTGAGGAATCGAGTCCGCCTGCGGCGGACAAAGGAGAAATGAAATGACCATCCCACGTATTCATCATTCAACTCGCCCAGCATCCTTCATCGTTGTCTCGTCGGTCCTGGTCGGCGCCACCGCCGGCAGCGCCCTGGCCCAGCCGTCCACGGCCGGCCCTGGCGGGCCCGGCACGGTCCTGTCACACCAGAAGATTAGCGACACCGAGGGCGGCTTTACCGGCACGCTGGATGATTCCGATTTCTTCGGCCGCTGGGACGCCTGCGAATGAACATTATGAATGCACAATCGTGGATGATGAAAGAGCCAGGAATGTTCGGCGTCGGATCGAGAACCGGACTATCGAAACTGTAGACTGTCTCGCTCGGAGGACTTACACCATGAAGAACATACGGAGATATCTCGCATGCCTGGCAGCAGGAGGTCTGTGCGCGACGGCCGCCGCGCAGACCGTCGAATGGGTGCGAGAGTACAATGGCCCGGCAAGCGAGTTCGACGGTGCCTGGGCGATCACTGTCGACGCCGCGGGCAATGTGTATGTCGCGGGCGGCAGCGAGTCCGCAACAAACAGCGAAGACTACACGATCGTCAAGTACGCCCCGGACGGCACTCCGTCGGACACGTGGCCGGACGTCGGCTCTGGCGCGGGGGTCCGCCGGTACGACTTCGTAAACAACTTCGATCGCGCGAACGCGATCGCGGTCGACGAGTCCGGCAATGTGTACGTGACGGGTCAGTTCATCAACGAAGCTGGGTGCTGTAACTATGACTTCGGCACGTTGAAGTACGACGCGGCGGGGAGTTTTCAGTGGGTGGCGACACACAACGGGCCGGCGAGCCAATGGGACGAGGCCCACAACATCGCGCTGGACGGACTCGGGCACGTCTACGTGACCGGCAAGGTCGTCGTCAGCCCAATGGACAAGACAGACTACAGCACAATCAAGTACGACGCGGCGACCGGCCAGCCGTCGGCGTCCTGGCCCGACGTCGGCTTCGGCGTCGGGGTCCGAAGATACAACAGTCCGCAGTCCTGGGGATTCGGAGACACGCCCCTTGCCATGGTGGCCGACCGGTCCGGCAATGTCTATGTCACGGGAGGCGCAGAAGGCGACATCGCCACCGTCAGGTACGATGCGGCCGGAAACGAAGTCTGGGCGGTGCGCCATGACTCCGGCAACTTCAACGATGCGGGCGGGGACATCGCCTTGGACGAGACGGGGGCAGTTTACGTCACGGGCAGCCTGAATCTTGCCGGTACCTACTACGTCACACTCAAGTACGACGCGGATGGCACGCTTTCTGCAGACTGGCCCGACGTCGGGTTCGGTGAGGGAGTGCGCGTCTACCACGGTCCCGGCACCGGTTGGGACTCTGCGAGCGCCATCGCGCTGGACGGGTCCGGACGCGTCTACGTGACCGGCCGGAGCTGGGGTGTTGGCACAGGGATCGACTACGCCACGATCAAGTACGACCCGGACGGCAGCCCGTCGAGCACCTGGCCGGATGTGGGCTTCGGCGTCGGCGTCCGCCGGTACAGCACCGCGGGGGAGTTCGACGATAAGGCCGATCACATCGCCGTGGACTTGGCTGGAAACGTCTATGTGGCCGGCACTGTGGATTGTGACGCCGGCTGCGCCCAATGGACGATCGTCAAATACAGTCCGTCAGGCGCGGAGTCGTGGGTGGGCACCTACAACAGTCCGGGACTGGACCAGGACTACCTGACCGGGCTGGTTGTCGACGATTCGCGAAACATCTACGCGACCGGCTTCGGCCTCGGAAAGGGAACGAACTTTGACTACGTTACAATCAAGTACTCGCAGCCCGCCGGGTGCACCTGGGATCTCAACAGCTCAGGCGACGTAGGCATCCTCGATCTGCTTGCGCTGTTAGCCGCGTGGGGCAGCGATCCCGGCGGGCCGCCGGACTTCGACGGCGACGGCGTGGTCGGCATCCTTGACCTGCTCACACTGCTCGCCAACTGGGGCCCGTGTCTCTGATCCGCTGGTGGCACGCACGCCCGATCACGACCGCCATTGCCCCGTCCGGAGCCACGATCTGTTCACACGGCTTGTGAACCGGGGTTGACCTCTACGGTGCCCGCATCATCCTTGCCCAGACCCAGGTACAATCCCGGGTGTTCGTGGCTGCACGCGGAAGGAGGGTGACGATGCCCAACGAATGTTGTCCCATCAGTCCGGCGGCCGTTGTGGGGTTGCTGACGCTCCTAGCCGGCTCCGGCGCACGCGCGGGTGCGCAGTTGCCGGGGACGCTGAACTTTCAGAACGTGACGTCAAGCCGTATCGTCGAAACGGTGGCGGAACTGGCGAGCAACGAGAAGGAGGTTGATTTCGGTGATTTTGACAATGACGGCGACCTGGACGTGGTGATCGCCGTCGCCCAAAGCGACTTCGGCCAGCGCCGCAACAAGCTGTATCGCAATGACGCCGGCGTGTTCAACGAGATCAGCGGCGATCCGGCCATCCCCGGCTTCAGCGACACCGACGTTTCCCGCAATGCATTCTTGCGCGACTACGACCTTGACGGTTGGCTGGACTTCATCATCGTCTGCGATGGCAATACCGGCGGCAACGGCGGCCGAACCAAGCTCTATCTGAACCGACAGCAGGACGGCCGGTTCAGTCACTTCGAAGAAGTCGGGGCAACGCATCTGCCTTCGACAGGACCGGCCAATTGTGCAGTTTCAATCGACGTTGATCTCGATAACGACCTTGACTTATTCATCGGCGGGCATCCGAATTCGACACAGAATCGATTGTTGCTCAACGACGCTAGTGGGTTCTTTGTCGACGTGACCTCGACACACGTCCCGACCAGTGCCGATTACACCATAGACGTCGCCGCCGCCGACATGAACGGCGACGGAAAGCTCGACCTGCTGATCAGCAACTGGTCCAGCTTTGGCGGTAACTGGGTTTACTACAACGACAACAACGGTGCCGGCAGCGGCGTCGGCGACTTCAAGTACGCTGGCAGCACGCAATCCATCGGCGGCGCGAGTGCCAACGAGAATGCCATGGAGCCGGGCGATTTCGATCACGACGGCGACCAGGACATCTACTGGATTGGACATACCGCCAGCACCGGCGACCGCATCCTCCGTAACGATGGCAACGATCGAGACAACAAGGCCACCTTCACCACCCTCAGCATCCTGCCTGCCTCCGTGACCAACGTTGTCTCGCGCAAGGTTACCGTGGCCGACCTCAACAACGACGGGCGCGTTGATGTCTTGGTGATGAAGGAAGCTGGCACGAGCAGTCGGCCGACCATCCTTCGCAATACATCCGTCAGCGGGCAGATCTCGTTCGTCGATTGGACGCCCGCGCCCGCCTTCCCCGAAGGGTCCGTACACATGGGCTGGCACGCGGCGGTCTTCGACACCAATGGCGACGGCGACTTGGATATCTTCCTCGGCGGCTGGACCAACGATCACCTGTTCGAGAACGTCCCGGCCGTCGAAGTGCACGAGGACGATCTGCGTGACGGCCGACTGCCCGACCTGTTCAACCTCGATCCGGTCGCGGTCGTCGGCACTGCATCGAAAGGTGATCCCGATGTGTACTCGATTGGCGACATCGTTGCCGACGGGTTCATTGCCGTTGTCCTCAATGGCCCCGATGACTACCTGCTGGAGGTTCTCGACGCCGACGACAACCTCCTGGCTGATTCGGACCGCGGCGGGCCGGGCGTCGAAGAAGCGTTGCAGGTGACCGTCGGCCCGGGCACGTACCGGGTTCGCGTAACGGTGCTTGATTGTGCCGCTTCGGCGTACGACCTCGATGGCAACTGCGGCGTGGGCGTGCTCGACCTGCTTGCACTACTGGCCGCATGGGGCCCGAACCCGGATCATCCGGCTGATTTCAATGGCGACGGCGTGGTCGACATCCTGGATCTTCTCAATCTGCTTGGGAACTGGGGGTCGATCGTCAACGAGTACATCCTCGAGGTGCTGGCCCGCTGACGCTTTGCGACGCCATCGATCCAGCCCCGGCGTAGGACCGTTGGTCCAAAGGCGGATCCGAAGCGGTTCCGCGCCCGGGGGCAAGGCCGGCAGGACTCCCCGGCTCGCCTGCTGCTTGCCCAGGAATGGCCCAATTGCCCGAGCCACTCTCAAACGGGCAGAACAAAATGCTCCCGGCACTTGCCCTGCGACGGTTCATTGTCCACCATTAGAGACCCTGGACCTTTGGGAGGAACGTCAATGGCCGTCCGTATGGAGCTGTCAAGGATCTTCATCCGCGAGATGATGGACATGCAGATCATCGAGCTCAGCGAGGTCGATGGCGATCGGACGTTTCCCATCGTGATCGGGCTGCCCGAAGCGTTCGCCATCGAGCGCCGGCTCAAGGGCATCGAGATTCCCCGGCCACAGACCCACGATCTGCTGGCGTCGGTGGTCAGCCACCTTGGCGGCCGGCTCAAGGAAATTGTCATCAGCGATCTGTTGGACGGGACGTTCTACGCGAAGCTCATCATCGAGCAGGACGGTCAGGAAATTGAAGTTGACTCGCGTCCATCCGACGCGATCGCGCTGGGCGTTGCGGAAGACGTGCCGATCTATGTCGCCGAGGATGTGTTGGCCCAGACCGAAGCCGACGCATCGTCGCCCTTCGATCCGGAGTCCGAGGACGAGCCCGACTTCGAGTAATCCGTCTCTCCCAGGAGAAAGATCTAGTGTCAGTGGAGATGATGCGGATCGTCAACCCGTTGCCTCAGCGATACCTCACAGAGGAAGCGGGCATCGGCGGGGTGATCAAAGCCGCCCCCGAGGATTTCCTGGTCGAAGAGTTGCCGCGCTACGAGCCCTGCGGCCAGGGTGAGCATCTGTACCTGCGGATCGAAAAGTGCGGCGTTTCGCACGCCGAACTCCTCGGCTGCCTGCGCCGGCATTTCAACGTCCCGGAGAGGGCCATCGGCTATGCGGGTATGAAGGACAAGATCGCCGTGACCCGTCAGACGGTCTCGATCCACCTGCCGCAAGATCCTCGGGATGTCGATCTGGACCACGACCGGATTCGGGTGCTTTGGGCGAGCCGGCACCTCAACAAGATTCGCCGGGGGCATCTGGCCGGCAACCGCTTCTCGATCCGCATTCGAGAGGTGGATCCCACCAAGGTCACGGTGGTCAAGCGGCAGTTGGAGCGGCTTGAGCGCAGCGGCGTGCCCAACTACTTCGGCTCCCAGCGGTTTGGGTATCGTTGCAACAACCATTTGCTCGGGGCGGCCGTGCTCACCGACGATTGGCCGGGGATGCTGTCGGAGCTGCTTGGGACTGGCGGCTCGCCGTTCCCTGAGTATCAACGTCCCCGCCGTGAGCTGTTCGATCAGGGGTGTTTTGGCGACGCCGCGGCGCTATGGACGCCCGCGGATCGCAATGAGCTCGTTGCCGTCAAGGCGCTGCGCGACGGTAAGAGCGAGCGCAATGCCTGCCGCTCAGTCGGCAAGAGAACCCTTGCGTTCTTTGTCAGTGCGTTGCAGTCTGCGGTATTCAACCGTGTGCTCGATCGCCGCATAGAAGACGGGACGCTGACGACGCTGGTCCAAGGGGACCTGGCATGGAAGCACGACAGCAGAAGCGTTTTCCCGGTGACCGCCGATGAGCTGGCCAGTGGCGAGCTTGCCGGCCGCGTCGAGTCGCTTGAGCTTTCACCATCCGGGCCGCTATGGGGGCCGGGGATGACTCGGCCGGGCGCAGCGGTGGCCGAGGCTGAACTCGAAGCGCTTGATGCGGCGGATGTGGCGCTGGATGATTTGGGCTGCGCTGATCTGGGTAGGCGGCAGGCCGCCCGCCGGTCTTTGCGCGTGCCGCTGCCCAATCTCCAGACTGACGCTGGCGTAGACGAGCACGGCAGCTACATACGTGTCGCGTTCGACCTGTCGCGCGGCGCGTATGCCACCGTCGTGCTGCGCGAGCTCATGAAGTTGCCGACGGATCAGACGCACAGCTTCTCAGACGGCTGACCACCCGCCGACACCATGTGATCGAAGCACCAAAATGATCTGCGCCGCGGTCGGGACGGCGGGATCAATCAGCTGGGCGTTCCATCCCACTTGACGGGCTGCGGCAACATTCTCTTGTGTGTCGTCAAGAAAGAGGATCTCCGCACCGGCGTATCCCAACTGCCGCTCGACCAGTCGGTAGATCGACGGGTCGGGCTTGTGCAGGCCGATACGGTGTGAGGGCAGGTGATGGCGGATTCGCATCACCGCTGGGAACTCGCCCATCCGCGCCCAATGCTCGTGATTGGTGTTGGAAAGGGTGGCGGTGTCCAGGCCCCCCAGGTGCAGGCGGTGAACCAGTTCGTTGATCCCCTCGTATTCGGTCAGCAACCATGCGCGGTGGATGCCGAGAATCTCCGCAGGGCTGTACAGCCCGCCGACCAGAGCGCTGGCCTGCTGAGCGAACGTTTGGCCGTCGATGCGGCCGGTTTGATATTGCACGATCAGAGCTGCCCGGGCGGGCTTGGTCTGTTGCCACCGCGTCGTGTCGCGCACATCAAGCCCGGCCGCGGCGCAGCCTTCGGCCCATGTCCGACAAATGCGCAGCACCACCCCGCCCAGATCGAAACACACCAGTCGAATCCGAGTCTGGTTCATCTGCGCTGAAATCGTAGTCCCCGTCCAGACGCTGATCGCGTGTCTTGGCACCGATCATCTTGTTTGTGAGCACGATATCCCGTAGCCCCCGGCTGTGCCAGGGGATCATGCGTCGGCATTGCGGGGTTCAACCGCCCGGCGAAGCGCGGCCGATCCTTGTAAAGGTGGTCGCGGTCTTCTCTACCGCCATTGCTCCGAATTGGTCCGCATGGCGGATGCTACAACTGGTAACAATGTGCTCACCGGATGCCGGTGAGACCGCTCGCCATCTGGGTTTCCCCCGACCGGCGTCAGGCGGTCCTGGATTTCTGCGCGTGCTTGTTCTGGCGGCGGCGCTGCTGGAAGAACTCACGGAGCTGCTGTCGGCATTGATTGGCCAGCACGCCTTGGATGATCGTCACCCGGTGGTTGAGTCGCTCATCGGTGGGGATATGAAACAGCGTCTTGCACGCCCCGGCCTTGGGATCGTCGGTGCCATAGATGAGCCGGCCGAGCCGGGCGTTGACCATCGCCCCTGCACACATCGGACACGGCTCCAGGGTCACGGCGAGCGAACAGTCGGTCAGACGCCAATCGCCCAGCACTTTCCCGGCCGCGCTCATGGCTAGAAGTTCAGCATGTCCGACGGGATCACGGGTGGCTTCGCGGTTATTGGACGCTTCGGCGACGATTCGATCGCCTTTGTAGACGACGGCCCCGACGGGCACCTCGCCAATCGCCGCTGCTTTGGAGGCCAGGGCGATGGCGCGCTCCATCATGGCCAGGTCGGTCGCGGTGACGTTGGGGTCATTCTCTCTCGCCAGACGTAGCTCGGCCATGGAACGTCTCCTGCGTCTCCGACCCGATCTTCTCAGTCTTCTTATGCTGGCGTGAGCGGATTCGAGCCTCGCCCCTCGCACGCTGTGACGGCTGGTCATTGACCGTCCCCCTGGTCATCGGTCGGCTGCGGCGACGACTGGTCGGCGGCGCCGGTTGTGCGGGCTATGCGTTTGGTCTGCGCGGATTCGTGCGGCTGGTTGGCGTGTGACGCCGCCTGATCAGACCGCTGCCGGTACCGCCAGCCGGACCGCCGAAAGACGGCGCCCTCGGCGACGGCCGAGGCAGGGGCGACAGCCAGCATCAGAATGCTCAGCTCAAAGAGGGCATATAAGGGAATCAGCATCATGATCATGGACACCGCGTCCTGGGGGGTGATTACCGCGGCAATCACGCCACAGAAAAAGAGCGCGTACTTCCGCTTGGCGCGAAGCGCGCTGGTGGTTACCAGACCAAGCCACCCCAGCAGCAGAATCACCAACGGCATCTGAAAGGCGATGACGATCCCGAGCATCAGCAGCAGCGTGAAGTTGACCACGAAGCTGACGCGGAAGATCTGCTCAATCCCGCCGCTTTGCACGCGGGGCACGAGCACCGGCCCAACGGCGCCGTCGGTATCTGCAACGGCGACATACAGGTGCATCTCCGGCACGAGCAGCCACACCTCGCCGCTGCGGGGCGATGGAGGCTGGTTCGTGCGGATCGCCACGTGGTCGGCCGAGGCGAGAAACTGCTGCACCCGTTCATCGAGCGCCGGCCCGCCCGGATCGACCTCGATGTTTTTGGCGAACATGATCAGCACGTGGAGCATCAGCGGCAGCATCACGTAATACATCAGCCCAATGCCCGCGGCAGTCAGAATCGCGCTGCCGGGCACAAGGAAGTGCACAAACCTTCGTTCGTGGCGAT
>JADFFQ010000027.1 GCA_022568135.1 Planctomycetota bacterium
ATAGACCGTCACCTTTGCAAACCCGGCCTCAGTGAGCAGCTCCCGCAGTTCAGGCAGCGTCCAAAGCCGCCAGTCGTACGTGAACGCTTTGCGGAGCTCAGTCTCATCTGGAAAGCGGAAATGAATGTAATTGATCGCTTCGCCGGTGACGGGGTTGTAGAGGCTCTGATCCCAGATGTAGGTGAACCCCTTGACACGGCGCTTCTCCTGGATCTCCAGGAACGCATCGCTTCCACCGTAGGCGTCGAGCAGAAACAGACCGTCCTTCGCCAATGCCAGATGGACTCGTCTGAAGTACCGGCGCATCTCGTCGCGCGTCTTGAAGATGAAATAACTGAAGTTCATGGCCAAGACGCAGTCCACGGCGGGCGTTCTGACCCGCCGAACATCAGCCCGGCGCAGGGTCAGCCGCCGACGCTGCTCGTTATCAAGGCGCTCGGGGAGCTTCGCCTTGGCCCAAGCGAGCACTGAGGCGTCGATATCGACGCCGATCGCCGTATTGGTCTTTCGCCGCTTGACCCATTCGACGGCGGTGAGGGCGGTCCCGCAGAAGTCCTCGCGGATGTGACGGGCCAGCCGGCGCCGGCGCTCCTTCCATACCTGGTCGATAAAGTCGCATTCGGCTTCCGGCTCCTGGACGGAAAGCTCATAGAGCTCATGCTTGTCGCTGGCGGCCGCGGTACGCCGGCTGCGGCGTTTGCGCGTTCTCGTGATCGTGTGCTTCCTACTCATGGCCGGGCAATGTAGCGAGTACGGACGCGCAAGCAAGCCCACGAAACGCGCGGGGGGTACCGGGGGCGACAACACGGTTTCGCTGGGCGCGTCCCTCGCAACGTCGCAGGTCTCGCATCCTGGCCAAGCGCGGAAGCTGAGAATGACGCAAAGGCCGTTAGTTCATCGGCCGAAGCGTGAGCGGATCGCGCAACGGCAAATGGGTGACGGCCCCGCTGAAGAAATCGCTCATGTTGGCCCGACCCTCCAGGTCGCCGGAGGCGATCTCGTCCCACTTGCCCACGACAACCATCGCCATTTGATCAGCAAGGAGGTAGGTATGCGCGACCCGCATGATGTCAGCCGCGGTCACCCCGCGGACGTTGTCCCGGTAGGTCTGCCAATAGTCGGGTTCTCGATTGGTCAGTTCATCGTTGACGAAGAGTTTGAGCATGCCGGCCTTGGACTCAAAGGTCCTGGGAAAGGTCTCGATCAAAGCGTTCTGAGCGGTCGCGAGCTCGTCGTCGCTGACGGGCTCGCTTCGGATGCGTTGGATCTCTTGGAGGATGATCTTCATGGCCAGGGCGACGGTGGGATTCTTGGATTGGAACGATGCCCGAAACTCGCCCCGGTAGTGGACGCGAGGGCTCATGGCTGAGCGTGCGGAGTAGGCCAGCCCCTCGTCGCTGCGCACACGGCTGACGATTCGGCTGACAAACCCGCCCCCGCCGAGAATCCGGTTCATCAGCAGCATCGGGAAGTAATCGGGATCGTCGCGGCGAATTGCGCGCAGGCCGATCGAGACCCTCCCCTGAGGGATGTCCTTCTCGACGTGGTACACGCCCGGCACAAGCGTCGCCTGCGGGGCCGGCGGGTCGGAAACCGGCTCACCGATCACCCAGCTATCAAACACGTCTTGGATCTGCTGGAGCATGATCTTCGGCTCAAAGTCGCCGGTCACCGCCACGATCAGATTCCCCGGATGAAAGATTCGCCGATGCATCCACTGTAGGTCGTCAGCCGTCAGCGACTCGATCGACGACTCGGTCGGCAATGCGGCCTCGAAATGGTTGTCGCCGTACAGCAGGAACCGCCATTCACGGGAGAGGATTCGGGCCGCGTGGTCGTTGCGCTGCTTCATCTGCTCAAGCGTCTCCTGCTTGTAGATCGCGAGGCGGCTCTCCTGAAAGCCGGGATTACGGACCATGTCGATGAACCGCGCGAAACATTGGCCGAAGTTGGAGGCTAGGCAGTTCAACGAGGCGCTGGACTGTGTGAGGCCGGCGGAGCTTGAAGCGTTCGCGGCCAGAAAATCGAACTCTTCGTCCATGTCTTGGGCCGAGACGGTGGTCGTGCCGCCACGGCGCATCATGGCTCCCGTGGCCGCGGCCAGGCCCACCTGGTCCGCAGGGTCCAGGTACCGCCCGCCTTTGAACGTGAACACGATGTTGATCAGCGGAAACTCGTGACTCGGGGCGAGATACACCGCCACGCCGTTGTCCAGCGTGTGGCGGTATTCCTCGGCCTGCGGCGGCTCGAACACCAGAGGCGCAAAGACGATTTGCAGAGGATGTGGTGGAATGTCGGCGATCGCCTCAAGGCCGATCAAGCCGGCAATCCCGATTGCGATGGTGCTTGGCTGTGGAATTGGCATAGCGTGGTCACTCGCTTGGTTAGTTGCCGCTGGATGATTCCAGCTCGGCGATTCGTTCCTTGATCTTCTTGACCACGTATTTGACGGCAGCCTGATCGTCCGGCGGAACCTGGTCCATCATGCCTTCCATCATTGCGGCCATCATTTGGAGTCGGCCGAGGTCTTTGACTTTCAGTAATTGGCTCACCTGCTGTTGAACGCGGTCGCGGGTTGGGGCGTCCAATGCCGCCAGTTCGGCGTCTTGGGGCTCCATGCCTGCTTTGCGGGTGTAGAGAGCCACGGCACGATTGGACTTGTCGAAGTAGGTGTTGGCAATCCGCGTGATGTCGTCGGTGGTCACAGCCTGGAGCTTGGCGGGGCTCTCGTTGATGTACTCCCAACCGCCGAGCCCTTCATACAACCCCAGTTGGATCAAGAGGAAGAAGTTACTTTGCAGCCGGCGGTATGCGTTGGCGGCGATCCGGTTCTTGACCTTTTGCAGTTCTCGCTGCGGGACCGGTTCTTCCTGGAGTCGGGTGAGCTGTTCGTACCACGCCTCCTCCAAATGTGGTGGATCGGCGTCGCCTTTGACCTGGGCCCGAAACGAAAAGGCCCCGGCATACTTGCGACTGTCGGCGCCGGCGGAGGCGGATGAGGCGATCTCCTTGCCTTCCACCATCGCCTTGTAGAGTCGTCCGGTTCGCCCGTTGAGAACCTCAGCCATGACTTCCAGTGCGAAGCTGTCCGCGTGGCCAAACGGCACAGTGTGGTAACGGACCTCGACTTGCGGCTGGCAGTCGCACTGGGCGTCCATCCGCATCTGGGCCTTTTGTTCAACCTCAAGTGTGACCACGGCCGGCGGATCGGTCTCCCCGCGCGAAAGCCTGCCGAAATACTCGCGGATGATCGGCTTGATCGCGCCGGCCTGGAAATCGCCGACCACCACCCCGACCAGATTGTTCGGCCGATAGTAGATATTGAAATACCGCTGTGCTTCCTGGCGGGTGTAGCTGTTGAGGTCGCTCGGCCAACCGATGACCGGCCAGGCATACGGCGAGGACTGCCAGAACATGGTGCTAAACTGTTCGCGGAACTCGCCGGTCGGGGTGGATTCGGTGCGCAGCCGGCGCTCTTCGTGGACGACGTCGCGCTCGGCATAGAACTCGCGGAACACTGAATCGTACAGCCGATCCGACTCCATCCACGCCCACAGCTCGAACTTGTTGCTTGGCACGTTGACGAAGTAGAAGGTCAGGTCCTCGGAGGTAAACGCATTCATGCTCGACCCGCCGAGCTTGGTGTATACCTCGGAGTACTCGTCCTTGACGATGATCTCGCGGTGTTGTTCGGCCAGCTCGCGCAGCTTTGCCCGCAATGTTCGCATCTGGTCGGTGTCGTTTGCGGCGTCCCACGGATCGTCAATCTCGCCGTGGCGGAAGCGCTGGTACTGCACGGTCCAGATGAGCTCGTTGAGCTGGTCTTTGATCGCCGCTTGGCCGGCGATGTACTCGGCGTCGAGCTCGGCATCGCGGGTGCCGATGGTCCTGGTGCCTTTGAACATCATGTGCTCGAAGAAGTGGCTGATCCCGGTGATGCCCGGGCGCTCGTTGACGCTGCCGACCTTCGCCACCCAGCCGGCAGCGATGCTGTTGGGCTGCTCGGATCGCTCGACGAGCAGGAACTCCATGCCGTTGTCCAAAACGAACGACTCGACCTCAACGTGCTGCGCTGACGCCGGGGTAGACAAGGCGAGGAACACCAGGGCGGGCCCAAGAGCGAGACGCATGCTGTTCTCCTATGGGGGGTATTCGCGAGGCGGCCCTACGCCGCAGGTTCTCTGAGGCACGATAACCACGCGCGCCTGGCGCGTCGACCGGTTGCCGGGCCCGCCGGCCGATCGCAAGCCATGCATCCGATAACGCAAGAGCGCGCCGGTGGTTCGGCGCCGCGCGCAGGTGACGCGGTGTGCCGGGAATCGGTAAGTCGCGTGACAATTTCACCGATCTTTACGGTGCGCGCCACGCCGGCCGGCCATAGGTCTTCGGCAAAGACGATGAGATTCGGTGTCTCAGGCCGCCGATGATCATCCGCCGGCCGTTGCGACGCGAACAATCGAACCGCCCCACACTTGGGAGATCGAAACATGCACCTTCCCTTTCAATGGCGAGAAGCACTCGCGATCTGGATCGCCCTTGGCACGGTGCTGGCCGGTCGAGCATCAGCCGGCGTCAAGCTCATTACCCTGCCTCCGCGCGAGCGGGTCGAGATACAGCTTGACAACCCCAACGCCACGCTCGTGCAGGAGGAGCGGACCATCCCCCTCGCCCGGGGCACCAACGACGTCGTCTTCGCATGGGCGAACACGAACATCGACAAGAGCAGCATCCAACTGCGATTCCTGACCGACCCGAAGAATATCAAAGTGCTGTCGGTCTCCTATCCACCGGGTGAGAACGCGCTGACTTGGCAGGTGTACTCGCCCCAGGCCGGTTCAGCGCGTGTGCGCATCAGCTACATCATTGGCCAACTCGACAAGTCGTTCGCATATCGCGCCATCGCCGCCCACGATGAAGAGACGCTGACCCTGTGGCAGTACATCCAGCTTCACAACAACGCCAATGAAGAGTTCGGCTCGGCGGGCATGTGGGCCGGCTTCGGCCAACGGATCGAACGACCCATCGGCGTCAACGAAACCAAGCGCCTGCTGTTGAGCAGGTTCGACGACGTTCCCATCAAAAAGACCTATATCGCCGACCTTGCCCGCTATGGCTACCTCGATGCGGGCAAGAAGCAGCTGCGCATCCCCATGCATTACGTTCTAAAGAATGATACCGACAACGGGCTCGGTAAATTCCCGCTCATGCCTGGCAAGGCGCGGATCTTCCAGGACGACGGTCGCGGGACCATCGCCTTCCTCGGCGAGGATTGGGCCGGCTTCATCCCGCGCGATGATGAGATGACACTCTACCTCGGCGTGTCCAAGGACATCGTTGTCAAGCGCACAATCGAGCGCCGCACGCAGAAGCGCGTCCTCGGCCGGCTCTACAATTACGACGTCATCGTCAAATACGAAATCGAGAATTTCAAGGATCAGCCGGTCGTGCTCGATATCGCCGAGTCGATGCCGGCCCTGCGGGCGGATATACACGGAGACACTGGCCGGCAGGTCGAATGGACCCTCGCGCCAAAGGGCACGCTCACGGAGATCGACCGTGAGAAGTCCACCGCGGATCGGCCGGTGTTCCACGTGACGTTGCCGCCGCGTGGCGGGGATCAAAAGGCCGTCAAGCAGGTCCACACCCTGCACGTCATTATCAAGAACGAATGGTGATATGCCGCTTGCAGGGTCATCAACACTCATCAACTGGTCTGAATCAACCACAAGGAAACGAACGATGCTCGCAACCAACCGCCGTCACCTTGTCGCGACAACCCTCGGGGCGGCTCTCTGGCCAGCGACTGCCCTCGCAGGCAACGTGGATGTCTCCACCGTTCCCGAGCGGGACACGGTACAGCTCACCATCTACAACAGCGAGGACCTCACCCTTGTCCGCGAGACACGGCACATCACCTTCGCTCGGGGCGTCAATCCCCTGCAATTCTCGTGGGCGAACACGCTGATCGATCCGAGCAGCGTTGAGCTTCGCTTCATCACGCGCGCTGAGAAGCTGGATGTGCTGGATACCACCTACCCGCACGATAAGCCGCAGATGCTGTACTGGAACGTTGCCAGCGAGTTCGACGGTGACGCCGTGGTGGAGATCACCTACTTCACCAGCGGCATCACCTGGGCCGCGGATTATGTCTGTGTCAGTGACCTGGCCGAAGAGCAGATGTCGTTCGAGGGCTTCGTGCGTATCACCAACAACTCGGGCGAGGATTATGAGGACGCCCAGATGCGACTCGTCGTCGGCGAGATCAATCTAGTGGAGAAGGTGGCAGATCTGGCCCGGCGTGGGCTGATCTCGGCCGATGAGGCCCGGGCCTACCGCGAGCGCGACGATGGGGTTCGTCGGCTTTCGCGCAAGGCCCGCAGTGAGCTTCACGACGTCGTTGCCGGCCGGATGGCGGAGGCGGCCGCCGCTCCCAAACAAATCATCAAAGAGGGCCTCTCGGAATACTTCATCTACACCATCGAAGGCACCGAGACCGTCAAGCACACCTGGTCGAAGCGCATGCGCCTCTTCCAGGGCAAGGCCGTGCCGTTTGAGATCAAGTACCGCTACCGCCCCGCTGAGTACGGCCAGCAGCTCGTACGGCTTTTCATCCTTCGCAACGACGAAACCAGCAGCCTCGGGACCACCCCTCTGCCCGACGGCATGGTGCGCCTCTTTCGCGATAACGGGCGCGACGGGCTGTCGTTCCTCACCGCCTACCACACCAAGTACGTTCCGATCGGGCAAGAGATTGAGCTGAACCTGGGGCGCGATCCGGAGGTCGTCCACGAGCGCCTCAGACTGAGAAGCTGGCGCGACAACTTCTGGTTCCGCGACACGAAAGGCAGGAAATACTTCAGCCGTGAGCAGGGGCCGCAGATCCGCAACAATTATCCCGTCGCCGGGTGGGACGATCACGAGCAGTGGGTCGAGCGAATTCGCAACTACCGCGACCAGCCGATCGACGTGGAGCTCCGGCTGACGTTGCAGGGTCACGTCATCTTCACGAGCGAGCTGAGCCCCAAGCTGCACGACTACCGCAGCCCTCAGTTTACCGCTCAGATCGAACCGGCAAAGCCAATGGATCTGGGCTACGAGGTCACGTACCGCCAGGGCATCAATCACGATCAGGATAACGTGACGCTGAAGCAGCCGGGTTGACCGTTCGCTGCCCACAACGAGCGGCTCA
Source organism: Planctomycetota bacterium (assembly GCA_022568135.1). Classification (GTDB taxonomy): domain Bacteria; phylum Planctomycetota; class Phycisphaerae; order Phycisphaerales; family SM1A02; genus JADFFQ01. Next base: position 7,190 of record JADFFQ010000027.1, read on the forward strand.
TTCCACGACGCTGATCTTCGCTGGGGTGAATCGACGGCCGCAATGGAGTCGATCGAGGCGATGGATAATCGGGGTTAGGGCGTTATGTCGAGCACATCGTGCACGCGGATCCATCGCCAGCGTGGCCGCCACTTCCTCACCATCTCGATATGCGCTGGATGCTCGACGTACCCGGCGTAGTCGGCTTCGGTCATGAACCCGACGTAGAGCCCCACATCGTAATCGCCGTCAACCGTGGCTCGCCCGACATCAAGGTGCTTGCCCGCGTAGTAAGACACAACGCCCCGGATCGTCGCGAGCTTCCTGTCGCAATCCCGGATCAACTCATCAGCGTCGGCGGGGTTCTTGAGCTTGAAGAACGCAAGGTGATTGATGCGCGCGGGCCTCGCCGGGCCGGCCGGACTCGCCGCGCATGCGCCGAGCAGGCTTACAAAGGCAAGAGCCAACCAGTGATGCTTGCGCATAAGGCCGTCCTCGATCATCGACCTTGCTGTGTCGCGGCGACCGGCCCCGGCGGCCTATTCTTCCAGTGGAGCGTACCGGGCTCGAACCGGTGACCTCTTGCTTGCAAAGCAAGCGCTCTCCCAACTGAGCTAACGCCCCGGCTAGCGCTGAGTATAGGCCACGGCGATGGCCGGTTTCAGAGGGATCGCGGGGCCAACACATCGATTCGCCGGGGATGGACCAGGTTCAGCCGCAGCCCGCCGTCATATGACTCCTCCCCGACGATGCCGATCAATTGGCCGAGCATGTCGGTGAGGCCAAGCCGCTCGTCCGGTTGCAGATAGGCGATGGTTCGCCCGGTTGCCGGGTCGCGCAGCCGCAGCAGCAACGGCAAGCGATCGCCGTCGTAGATGATCGATGCCTCGAGTCGTCCGGTGGCCACATAAGTACCGGCCACCTCCAGGACCTGGCGTGCGGTCTCGGCCTCCTCGGCGGTGAGCCGAGCCTGATCCCCAAGACGAGCGAGCTCCAGCTTCTGTTGCTGGATCTCCGACCACAGTTGCAGTTGACGGCCACGCACCTCGGAATACTCAGCAATTGAACGGTTGTTGCGGTGTTGCTGGGCGAGGTCGAGATACAGTTGGCGAAGTGGGCCGACCTCTGCCGTCTCGATCGGCTCCGCCAGGAGTCGGTGATAGGCAGCCTCAAGATCATCCAGCACGATCTTGGCCTGGCGCAGCTCGGCGGATTGCGCAGTGTTTCTCGTCCGCGCGCCTATGGCAGACCGCGTCTTGGGCGTTGCTCCTCTCGCCGATGCCGGGCGTGTCCACGTGTCCGGCGACCCAGTCTGGCGCGCAGTTGATCGTTCACGACCAACCGGCGACTGAGTGCTCGGCCTGACCGCGACGACCTCATCGCCTCGTTGGGCTGGTTGTCCAGCCTGTCTGCGCTTGGCCAGCGGTGTTTCCCACGCGGCCGCCTCAGCCGGCGTCACCTGTCGCAAGTGAGTCAAGTTGATCCATCCCTCGGCGTCGGCCGGCAGGGAGACCTTGTATACGAGCTCGCCCTCGGTCTCTATTGTTCTCCGCACCCTCAGGGTTCGATCAGCCGCAACCTTGATGATCGGCTTCCAGCTCTTGTCCGGATCATATCCGGCATGGAGGTTTGGCGCAAACAGATCAGTCGGCTCAGTCGTCGAGCCGGTCCTGCCGTCGGCGCTGAGGCGTAAACGGCCGAGCTGCGACTTTGGATATACGATGTATGCGAAGAAGTCGCGAAAGGCCGGCCCCAGCGTAACGGCGCGTGCCCAACCGTTTTTCTCGCCGATGATCTTCACGAGATCGTTCTTGCGGACCTCGCCGAATGGATAGTACTTCACATCAGCACCGGCTCGCACATATACTTTATCGGCGGCTATGGCCGCGATGTAAGGGAACTCTCTGGCCGGTTGGGCGGTGGCGGCGGGGAGCATCCGTCCAAGAGCATCGCCCGCGCCGAGGCGAATCTTCTTGGGTGGCGCGTCTTGATCCGACTCAGCAGCGACTAGGCAAGGTATGCCAAGAGTGGTGGTAAACGCGAAGACGACCGCCAATTTCCAGACGACGACGCGGTGCATCATTGCTGCAGACATCACAAACCTCCTTGCTTGAGTGGGCGACCCTACCCATTATCGGCGAATTGACCCATCTTGCGAAGAATCAACCGCCGGGATTGTCTGCATTTTCCCAGAAGTCGCGCTTCCGGTAGGCTGAGGCCCATGCGACCTGGCTGCCCCTACTGCATATTGACTGTCGCCGGGGCCGCGTTGGCCTTGGTGGGGTGTTCTTCGCCGATCTGGGACGACGAGGCCGACTGGGTCCTCCGTCAACGCGTCGCCGAAGCCATCGAGAACGAGTTGGCCACGCTGCCTCCCGGCGGCGAACCGCTGGAAACCTCCCACCCGCCCGGCGAGGTCGAGGCCGCCCTGGCCGAGCGACGCGCGGAGCTGGATGCCATCGGCGCCCCCATTGCGCTTCCACGGGGCATGCTCGACATGGGGCCTGACCTGACCGGCGGGAAGCAGAAAGAGGTCGCGACCAGCCTGCAGTCGGCGATTGTTTCGGCGGTCGGCAATCACCTGGCCACCCAAATCGCGCGCCTTCAGCCGGCCATCAACCAGGCGGATGTGGTCGCGGCTGAAGCCGCCTTCGACGCCCTGTTCTTCAGCAACATTGACTTCACGAGGACCGACCAGCCGTCCACCGTACCCGTGTTGATGGGGGTTCCGTTGGGAACGCCGTTCAATGCCAGTGAACGGTATCGGTTCGAGACCGGAGTGCGCAAGCGGCTCACCAGTGGCGCCGTTGTGTCGCTGGCAACCGATCTGACGCGCTTCCGCAACCGCGTTGGGGGTTTCTCCCTGTCGCCCGATCCGGCCTACACCGGCGCTTTACGATTGGGCGTGGCGCAGCCGCTGCTGCGAGGCTTCGGCTCGGATGTGAACACCGCCTCGATTCGTCTAGCCCGCAACCTGAAGCGCCGTTCGGTCCAGCAGCTTCGTGCCGAGCTGCTGCAACTGTTGGCCAACGTCGAAAGCACCTATTGGGACCTCGCCTTCTCCTGGCATCACCTGGCGATTCAGCAGTGGCTCTTGCAGGTGGGCATCGAGGTGCGCGAGATCATGGACCGGCGGCGCGACTTCGACACGAAGCTCGCCCAATATTCCGATGCCGTGGCGCGCGTCGAACAGCGAAAGGCGAATATCATTCGAGCCCGTCGGTCGATCCGCGCCGCATCCGATGCAATGAAACTGCTCATCAATGACCCGCAACTGACGGTCGGCTCGGAAGCGGTCTTGGTGCCGCTCGAGGAGATGGTCGAGGCGCCGATCCGCTACAACCTCCGTGAAACGATCATGGCGGCGGTCACGAATCGCCCGGAGATTCAGCAGGCCATTCTAGCCATTGACGATGCGACCATTCGCCAGACGTTGGCGGACAATTCCCGCCTGCCGCTGCTGAATCTGTCGGCGGAGATGGCATACTTCGGCCTCACCGAGTCGGCTGGCGACGTGTACGGTGAGCTGTTCGAGGGGAGTTTTGTCGATTACGTGCTAGGGCTGAAGTTCGAATGGCCGATCGGCAATCGCGCAGCCGAAGCCGGCTCTCGCCGGGCGAGGCTCCAACGATCGGCCGCCGTCATCGGCTATCAGCAGGTGGTGCAGAGCGTCGTCGTGGATGTAAAAGCCGCCTTGCGCGACGTCATTGCCAACTACGAACTGATCCAGGCGTTGCGATCGTTTCGGGTGGCCCAGGCGGAGAACCTTCGAGCCCTGCTCGTGGAAGAAGAGACGTTAGCCGGACTCACCCCCGAGTTTCTGAATCTCAAGTTCCAACGCCAGGAAACGCTCGCGGCTGCTCAGCGCGAAGAAGTCCGGGCCCTGGCGAACTACAACAAGTCGGTCGCGGCGCTGTATCGCGCGATGGGCGTCAGCCTGGCGATGAACCGCATCGAGCTTCAGATCACGGACGACGAGCCCAATCCGGATCATTCACCGCAGAGTCGCCCAGAACGCCCAGGAGAACCCAGAGATTATGGATTGCAGCCGTAGAGCCCCGCTGTACAACATCGCAGGCTGTCGTGTGTGACATTGAGCGCTTGCGTTGAAAGATATATCCCTTCCAGATCTCTTCGTCCTCTGCGCGTCAGCGGTGATGAATAATGGTGGCTTCCAGCCTTGGAACGAATGATGCCTCGTCTCGTCCAGCCCACTGACGAGGCGATCGCCCAGGCCGCGCGGCTGCTTCGCGAGGGCCAGATCGTGGCCTTCACCACCGAGACGGTCTACGGCCTCGGAGCTGACACCTTCAACGTCTCAGCAATCGAGAGGGTTTACCAACTCAAAGGCCGTCCGGCACGCAACCCTCTGATCGCGCACGTGCTCGACCCGGCCCAGGCCCGTCAAGTCGTGGCCCAATGGAACGAGCGGTGCCAGCGTTTGGCCGAGCGGTTCTGGCCGGGACCGCTGACGATTGTCCTGCCACGGGGCGCACTGGTGCCCCCGGCCGCGACCGCCGGCTGGAGCACCATCGCCGTGCGGGCCCCCGCTCATCCGCTGGCGAGACGACTTCTGGGGGCGTTTGGTTCATCGATCTCCGCGCCGTCGGCCAACCGCTGGGGATTTGTTTCACCAACCACGGCCCGGCACGTCGCCGAGGATTTCGCGGATGTTGACGACTTGGTGATCCTCGACGGCGGGCCGTGCGAGATCGGGATCGAATCGACCGTGGTGGATCTCTGCGGCGCCGTAGCCCGCGTGTTGCGGCCTGGCGCGGTGGCCATTGAACACCTTCGCCGTGTGCTGGGCAAGGTTGAGGCGCCCCAGATCACCGCCCAGGCGGCGAGCCCTGGCACGTGGGCCAGGCATTACGCCCCGCACACGCCCGCGGAATTGGTTGACGGTTCTTCACTTCGCAGCCGACTCGACGCCCTGGATGCGCCCGTGGTTGTGCTGTGCTTCGATGCGGATGTTGTTGCGGCCCCGCATTGCTCGATCGTCATGCCGGGCTCAGCAAAGGTCTACGCCGCTCGCTTATACGATGCCCTGCGCCAAGCCGACGCGATGCACCTTGAGCAAATCATCATCGAAACCCCACCTCAGACGCAAGGCATCTGGCCGGCGATCCACGATCGCCTGCAACGCGCGACCCAAGGCAACGAGGAGCAGTGAGTGCGCCTCTGCCCACACCACGAGGACTGCTCCCCCCGAGAATCTCACCTTTGCGGATATTGTCGGACCGGGTAACCCGCCGAATAGCCCGCCCGACGGATTCGTCGCTTCATGCGACTTGGCGAAGCTGGCAGGAAATGGGGGTTGAACAAGGGACCCCGTGGGTGGGGCCGGGCCGCAAGTGCCCGAATTGGGCGTGAGAGCGGCGAATTGGCAAACCAGCCCGACGGGCACGCCCCACGTTTGCTGATGGGCCCGCGGGGCCGAACTCGAATGGGCCCCTACCGCTCTCGTTTCTCGTGATACTCTCTTGCGTTTGTCTCCTCGCGACGTATATTATCAGCGTATGAAGCGCTCTGTCGCTTCGGGGCCGTGGTAGAGCGGCGATAGGCCCTGCTGGCATGGTTGGGGGGCCGGGGCTGGTGAACGATGCCTGCCCCCTTGATCTCAAGGCGCCGCTGGGAAGGCCGCTGTGGAGAGTAGTCAAGGAGAACAGCCATGAGGCGCTTTCACTGGAGCAACAGTGGTAGGAGATTTGGTTTCGCATGCGCACTCGGATTGAGTGCAGCGTACGTTGCGGTCACGGGCGCCAGCGGACAGCCGCAGGCCTGCGGTCCCGGGGCCGGGCCGTGCGACATGCCCCATAATACGCCCGGGTGTGATGACACCTGCGGAGATGAGCCGTGTGCGGGCTGCTGCGAAGCGGTGTGCGCCGTCAATCCGGCATGCTGCTTTTCGCAGTGGGACGACCTGTGCGTCCAGCTCGCTTCGAAGCTTTGCGTGCAAGAGCCGGCCTGCGGCGTGGCGGGCACCGGCGACTGCTCTGTGGCCAACGGCAGTCCTTTCTGTGATGACCTTGAGTGCTGTGAGACGGTCTGCGCGGTGGACACGTTCTGCTGCGACACAGAATGGGACCAGATCTGCGCCGACGAGGCCGCCGAGCTGTGCGCGTGCACCCCTGCCGATGTACCGCCCAATGACGACTGCGCCAATGCCGTTGCCGTCTCCGAAGGTGTGTTTGCCTACACCACCGCTTGCGCAACTCATGACGGCCCTGCGGATCCGACGGGCCTCGAATGCGACGACAAGGTCGGACCCGTCCCCGGCGCGGGGCTGGAGGTCTGGTTCGACTACACGCCCGGCTTTAGCGGCACCGCTCGAGTTTACACCTGTGGCCAGGCCGACTACGACACCGAGCTGATCGTATACGACGGTTGCGACTGTCCCGCCCCCGACGCAAACATCATCGACTGCAACAACACCGGCCTGACCTGTCCGGCTGGGGACACCGGCTCTGAAATCGTCTTCGACGTTGTGGCGGGGAATTGCTACAAGATCGCCGTGGGCGGCTTGTATGCGTTTACCGGCGCCGGCACCGTCACCATCGAGCCCGCCGTGATTCCGGATGCCTGCGTGAACGGCATCGGCGACTGCCTCCAGGCCAACGGCACGGTCGGCTGCGCCGACCAAGCGTGCTGTGTTGCGATCTGTGCCAACAATCCCGACTGCTGCGATCTTGACTGGGATCAGGCCTGTGCAGACGCCGCCGCGACCGACTGCGGTGCGTTGCCCTGCGGGCCCATCGACACCTCCGCGGCCAACCTCGATGAGGGCGAGCCCTGCGGAGACGATACGAACGGCGGCTGCAACAGTACTCCGCCTGCCTTCACCGACATCGTCTCCGGCGACGTGATCGCCGGCACCGCCTGGGGCGACGGCGGGACCCGCGATACCGATTGGTACCGCATCAATGTCACCAGCGCCGATGACGCCGATGGCGACGGCCAGGTGGATATCCACTACAACGTCCTCGCCGAGCTGCCCATCGTGTCGTTCCTCCTCGTCGATCCGGTGGGCAACTGCAACCTCGACGACCTGGAGACGCCCGGCACCGTCGCGTACTCCCAGTCGTGCACGCAGATCGGCGTCGGCATGGCGACGGTTGCTGCGCCCGGCGAGTACTTCGTGTTCGTGGCGACGGGAACTGCAGCCGGCGGCGCCATCTTTGACGGCTACCCCTGCTCGCCGCCCGGCCCAGGTCCGTTCGACAACAACTACCTGCTGTGTGTCAACGTTGTTGATGACGGCGAGGTGATCGACACCACGTGTCCGAGCGAGCAGGAGCCGTGCCCCTGGGACCTCAACGGCTCAGGCGACGTGGGCATCCTCGACCTGCTCGCGCTGCTAGCGGCGTGGGGACCCAACCCCGGGGACCCGGCCGACTTCGACGGCAACGGAACCGTCGACATCTTCGACCTGCTCACCCTCATCGCCAACTGGGGAGGCTGCCCCTAACCTCACTCTCATTTGCCCCGACAAACCCCGGCCCCTGAGGCCGGGGTTCTTCGTTGCCTCGGGTCCTTCTCCACGCCCTCCCGGCGGCTCGATGGTGGTGATGATCCGCATGATTTCAACCTTGCCGGGCTCCGCCGACGCGGCCATCTAAGGAGCTGCCGACCCCCCAGCCGGGGTGTGGCGACCGCGGCGGCTGCGGCCGACATACGCGATAATCTTTCGCTATCCCGGTCATATCAGCCTCGGCCGGCCAGAAATCCTGCGGTATCCCTTTGGAATCCAGCAGAGTTGATGTATCATAAGCCACGGCGGGTTCTGGTAGGGCGGCTCAGCCGTATCTCGTGTCCTCTGGCCGCCATCGCTGAGATCTCACGCAATGGGGCGTGGAGTGGAAAGGAAAGTTCAAAAATGAAGCGACGATATGTCTGTACCAACGGCGGCGCCAGGTGGGCCGCGCTGGTCTCGCTGGGAATCATCTTCGCGGCGGTGTTCAGTGCGTATGCCAATCGGGAGGCGTCCAAGCCGAGTATGCCGCCGGACGGGGTGGCGGCGGGGACGCCTGCATCACGAGCAGCGGTTGCAGCTGCAAATGGCAGCGGTGGTGGCATCGCAGGATGCCCCGCCAGCAGCTGCGTAGGCGGCGACTGCACGCTGACCCAGAGTTTGGACACGGTGACCGACGCGGGCAATCAGGTCGCCTGTGCTGCAGACGTGGGCACGACTCCGAACGGTTGGGCCCGCTGCTACAACCTGGTCAATGAAGGCGTGCCCGCGGGCCAGAACTTGACCATCAACAGCGTCACCTTCGGCGTTGCGCAGGCAACGATCAACGGAATCAATATCGATGTCGTCCTCTACCTTGACTGCAACGGCTGCCCGCCGGTTGAACCCGGAGTTGACGCCGAGGTGTTAGCGAGCCAGTCGCTCGTGGTGAATATGGCTGACGTGGGCTCCATGATCACGGTCGAGTTCCCGGCAGGTACGGTGGTTCCGGCTGGCAGCGACCTCATCGTCGAGATTGTATCGGTGGATGACGGGACGGTTCCGCCCGAATTCTTCTTCCGCGCGATGAGCAACGACGGTGGGCAGTGCGGCCCGAGCTACATCCGGGCACCGGACGGCGATTGCGGCCTCACGGGCTGGACGGACCTTGCGGACGTTGAGCCGGGGTTCCCCGATGCGCATTTGATCCAGGTGATCAGCGCCACGGTGGGCGGAGTGGTCACCGTGGAATGTTCGAAGGTTCCTGAGGCCTGCGGCAAGGGCGCCGGGCCGTGCGACATGCCCCATAATATGCCCGGGTGTGATGACGTGGACTGTTGTGCTGCCGTATGCAACATCAATCCGGCATGCTGCTCACAGCAGTGGGACGCCCTGTGCGTTCAGATCGCTTCGAAACTTCTCGATTGCCAGGTGTCCGGCGACCCGGTCTTCATCGCGACCGGTCCGAGTTCAAGCCTTGATGGATACCTCGATGTCTCTCCGGACGTCTTTGGCTCCTACGCGAGCGCGACCTTTGGCGGCCAGGCAGATCACTACAATCCCGCCGGCCAGGCCGGTTTGCAGGAAGCCGCCTTTTCTAGTGGGTTGTACCTGTTCGTCGGGGACACGCAGCGCGAGTTGCTCAGCGCCAATGACCAGTGGCAGGGTGTCTTCCCCGGCGATCCTTCACTGGATACCATCGTCACCGCCGCAAATTCGGCCAGCGATACGAATGGGGACGGCGTCAATGACACCTTGACCAGCGGGTTCAACGTCTCCGGCGGCGATACCGACCTGTCGTTCGACGTCACGCAGCATGTTGAGCGGATCGTTCCTCTGGGCGGCAACCCGGTGGCCATCTTGACTCAGGACTACACGATTACGAACAATAGCACCTTGCCCATCGCCTTCGAGCTGGTCAGCACCTTCGACGGCGACCTGCTCTGGGACCCCGACGGTGACTTCACCGACGACTCCGTCGGCACGGGCACCAACGGCTCGCCGGCCCTGGACCGGTTCGTCTTCGAGCAGGAGGAGGCTGATCCGACCACCGCTATCACCATCAGCAGCCCGACGGGCGATGCGTACGCCGGGAGCAAGGGCGGTATCAATCCCGATCCCGGCGACCCCGACTGCGTACCCTATGGCTTCGGGACCGACGTGCAGGTCTGGGACGCCTTTGGAATCCCGGACTGCTGGCGGAACCACATTGCCGGCATCGGGTACGACACCGACGGCGAGAGCGGGGTGGACCCGGACCCCGCCAACTGCGATCCCTGCGACGGGCTGGCCCTTCTGGAGATCCCCGTATCGCTTGCGGCTGGCGCCTCCACGACCGTCACCGTCACGCACACCTATGGCGCCAACGCGCCCGTTGGTGGGGGTTTGCCCTGCCCCTGGGACCTCAACGGCTCAGGCGACGTGGGCATCCTCGACCTGCTCGCGCTGCTGGCGGCGTGGGGACCCAACCCCGGGGACCCGGCCGACTTCGACGGCAACGGAACCGTCGACATCTTCGACCTGCTCACCCTCATCGCCAACTGGGGCGCCTGCCCGTAACCAACGCGCTCCAGTCCGCCTCAACCCATATCCCCCCGGCTCTCTCCAAGCCGGGGGTTTTTCATCCCGACATGGCTCAGCCCACCGCGCCGAAACAGCCGCCAGAGCTGGGCTGTCTCCCACGCGGATTTCATTGCGATCGTGTGGAAAGCGTGGCCCCCCATAAAGCCGCGACCGGTGGTCGCGGTCTTCTCTCACGCATGGCGTTGATGCAATCGTCGCGTACCGAGTCGCAGCGTCAGCAGTGCGGACCGACTTCTCTTGCGGGGAGACCGTCCGCGCCCGTCGCGCGAGTTACGATTGGTCGGCGGTTGCTTGCACCGTATCGGCTCCGTAGACGCGCTCCCCGGGGGGCCATTTGGTGATCGTCACATCGAGATAGTCGATGCGCGGCGGCGCATCCTCAGACCGATAGGCCAGGGAATGTTTGAGGAATGTCGCATCGTTTCGCTTGGGGTGATCGGTGCGCTGATGCGAACCCCGGGATTCCGTGCGGGCCAGGGCTGAGTGAGCGACCGTTTCGGCAACGTCGAGCATGAACTGAAGCTCCAGGGCTGCGGTCAGCTCGGTGTTGAAGCAGTTGCTGCGGTCATCAAGGCGGATGTCGTGACAGCGCTCGCGCAGGTCGGCCAGCATGGTGCAGGTCTGCTTCAGCGAGCTTTGATCGCGGTAGATGCCCGCCCCTGATTCCATCGCGTAGTACATGTCGTCCCGGATCGCCGCAATGCGCTCGTCGCCGCCTTCTTTGCGCAAGTAATCGCGAGCAATGCGGTCCTGCTCGTCCTTGGCCTGGGCTTGGAGCACGGTGGTTCGTCCAGCGGACCCTACCCCCGGAAGTTCGCGCGCGAGCTGTGCGGCTGCATGCCCGGCACGAGCCCCGAAGACCAGGATCTCCGTAAGCGAGTTGGACCCGAGGCGGTTGGCGCCGTTGACGCTGACACAGGCGCACTCGCCCGCCGCGTAGAGCCCGGCCAATGGCGTGGCGCCATCGATATCGGTATGAATCCCGCCCATCATGTAGTGCACCACCGGCCGAACCGGAATCGGCTCCTTCACCGGATCGATCCCGGCATAATTCGTCGCCAGCTCGCGGACAAAAGGCAGCTTGCGGTCGATCGTCTTCTTGCCGAGGTGGCGGATGTCCAGGTGCACGACGTCGCCGAAGGGGCTGGCGATGGTGTTGCCTTTCTCCTGCTCGTGGACGAACGCCTGGGAGAGCTTGTCGCGCGGCCCCAGCTCCATGGTGAGCTTCTGGGGGTGGCGCGGGTCGTTAATGTCCAGCGGCTCGCCGAGGTTGTAGTCCTTGAGGTACCGCTCGCCGTGCTTGTTGAGCATGATGCCGCCTTCGCCGCGGGCGGCTTCGGTGATAAGGATGCCCGTGCCCGGTAGCCCCGTCGGGTGGTACTGGACGAATTCCATGTCCTTGAGCGGCACACCGGCTTGATACGCCAGGGCCATGCCATCGCCGGTCTTGATCGCCCCGTTGGTGGTAAACGGAAAGATTCGCCCGGCCCCGCCGGTACAGAGGATCACCGCCTTGGCGGCGATGAGCCGAACAAGGCCGGTCCGCAGCTCGATCGCCACCACCCCCCGGCACCGCCCGTCGTCCACGACCAGACGGGTCACGAACCACTCGTCGTAGCGCACAATCCGCTCGTACTTCAATGACGTCTGAAAGAGGGTGTGCAGCAGATGGAACCCGGTCTTGTCAGCGGCGAACCAGGTGCGCTCGATCTTCATCCCGCCGAACGGTCGCACGGCAACGTGACCGTCCGGCTCGCGGCTCCACGGGCAACCCCAGTGCTCGAGCTGGATCAGCTCGCCCCGCGCTTCCTGCACCAGCGCTTCGACCGCATCCTGGTCTGCCAGCCAGTCCGAGCCGCTGATGGTGTCGTAGGCGTGCTCGTCGAGGCTGTCATTGTCCTTGATGACCGCCGCGGCCCCGCCCTCCGCGGCCACGGTGTGACTGCGCATCGGGTAGACCTTGGACGCCAAGGCCACGGACAGGCCGGGATCGAACTCCGCCACGGCGATCGCCGCCCGCAGCCCCGCGCCTCCGCCTCCAACGATCACAATGTCATGCTGTAGGGCCTCTGACATTCACGTCACCGACAAACCACGGCTTAGAATGGCGTACCCCCCAAACAAGCGACATACACTAACGGAAGGGGCGATCAAATGCCACGGCCAATGTCCGCAGAATGCTCGGAACCGGCGCCAAGCTAAGGCTGGACGGTCTCGGCTCGTTCACGCACAACGAAATCGGCGGCCATTGCCGGCCCTCGAACTTCGCAGCCGAGCTCACGCAACCAATCGGCAAGCATGTGATTGCAGTTTTCAAAGAGATGGAACGCAGTCTCACCATGCACGAAGGCGAGGTCATAAAGTGGCTGATAGTGCAAGGTCTCGCTGCGCTGCTCGAATTGTGAATGAAGCTCTGCGTACAGTTCGCTTGCCCTCTGTGCGCTGACGGTGACTTCGAGAACTTGTTCGCACGCGACGACGCCCAGGATCGTCTCGGGATTGGATTCAACATGCAGTGTTCGTTGTCCTAGCGCACCACGTGTTGGCCAGAACAGTGTTGGGACAACGTCGTACCATTCAGATCTGTCCAAGGCAAACCAGTTCCAGTCGCCGTACGCGTACTCGATGAAGGCTTGCGTACCAGTGTCCCGAAGCAGGAGGCTCGAATGCCTTCCGTAATCAAGGACAAAGATTGACACCGGATCGGTGGGATCGGCCGGCGGGATGATCGAGGTGGTGCAGCCGGCAAGAAAGGCGGCCGCTACGATCACGGCTGACGGTGGGAGCACCACCACGCCCAGTACGACGATGATCCACTTCTTGCGGCGCAGCGGCAACGGCATAACACGAATCATACCGCAAACTCGCAGCATCTCCGGGTGAGTTCGTGGGTATTGTAGCGACCGCGGTCCGGGCTACCAGCGCCCCCGCCGATGATCACGATGTCGTGTTCAATGATCTCCGCCACGCCATCCCACCGTCACGCCCGGCACTAGGAATCCTCGATCAATCGAAGACCGAATCGGCGCGACACCCTACCGCAAGGCCCCTCGCAGTTCCACCCACGGCTATGCTCCAGCGCCGAAATCATCCAGGCGGGTGCAAAGTCCTCTCTGCAAATGGCGAATCTCGGCTGTCGTACCGCCCTCACCATCCGTACTCGCTCGGTGTCCGAGGCTGCCTTCCTGACGAGCGAGATGTATCATCCCGCCTACGGATGGCGCGCGGGCACGCTCAACACGACTCCGACGTGCTGCGGGCGGAGAAGCTCAAGCGGCTTACCGTTGTAGCCTTGGTTTCGGACGATGATCTCCTTGATCGTCTCGTGCTCAAGGGCGGAACTGCGATGGGACTCACCGGCGAGGTGTCCGTCCGGAAGTCGATTGATGTAGATTTTTCGATCGACGGTGACATCGCGGAACTCGGCTCACTGCAGGAGATCCGTGAGTTGATGGAACGACTTCTAGTTGAGACTTTTCGAGAAGCAGGATACGAGGTATTCGACGTAAAGCTCGAACGGCAGCCACCCAATCTTCAGGACGACGTTCTCGGGGATTTCTGGGGCGGATAGAAGCTCGCTTTTAAGGCGCTGGACGCCGCAACATTCAAGTCACTTGATCAGGAGGTGAAGCGGCGACGACAGGCGATCGTTGTTGCGCCAGGTCTTCGACGAACGTTTACCGTCGATCTCAGCAAGCATGAATGCTGTGCCGAGAAGGTCCTGCGCCGGGTGGACAACCACAACGTCTATGTCTATTCGGAACGGATGCTGGTCTGCGAAAAGATCCGCGCGATCTGCCAACAAATGCCTGAGTATCGCGATATCGTCAAGAGCCAATCAGCGAAGCCACGAGCTCGCGACTTCTTCGACATCCATCACATGATCACCAACTACGGTGTCGACGTATCAACCGATGAGTTCTGGCATACGCTCACAAGCATATTCAAAGCGAAGAAGGTGCCGCTCTCGTTGCTCAGGCGCATTTCCGAACATCGCGAGTTTCATCGCGACGATTTCGGATCTGTTCGAGATACGGTCGCCGCTAGCATAGAATTGGGTGAGTTCGACTTCTACGTTGACTTTCTGTTAGAGAGGCTGAGGCCACTAAAGGCCCGTTGGGAAGTAGAGCCGCCATCGCTTTGAGTAGTCAGTTCTCTGCATGGCGTAGGTGAGATAGAAGTCGAACTCGAACTCCTCAGTGCGCAGCAAGTCCAAGCGTTTCTCCGGAAATGCGCCCGACCGCTCCATGTAGAAACCCACCGCCTGCTGGTATGGGTATGTGAAGTCCATCTTTCGTAGCATCGCGACCAGGCGATTGACTTGGACGCGATCCGCGGCACGCCGGTACGCCTCAAGAACCTCGGCCACACCGCCGGCATATGTTGGTCTGACGGTGACGTCGATGAGGGTGCGCTCGATTCCCGAAACTCGAATGGGACGATCGTCCGCGTCGGTAGCGTCGATGACGCCGAGTTGGCCCGTATGCTTGCCGTTGATGACGCACAGTCGACGCCGACCGAAGGGTGCGATGTTCTTGGTGGTTCGTTGCGGTTGCTTGAAGGCCCTGTCGATCGTCTCTTGCGTCGGCAGCTGGGTCGGCTTCGGTTGCGGCCTCTGCTCGTGATTGACATAGATCGTCTCAGGCACCTGGTCGGTCAACTCGTGCAGGTGCATGGCCATGTAGTGGCTGAGGTATCCATCGGCCTTGACGGCCGAGGCAAGGCAGTAGGGCGAAACGTCTCCCCACGCGAACACGGTCTCGGGGCGATGGGGGAGTTTGAAGTGGAACCTACGGAGCGGAGTATTCTTGAGGAGGTACGCGATGAACTCCTCCAGAGTCATGCTCTGCTTTAGGCGCCAGTTGTCGCGGTGTTCTTCAAGGATGCGGCCCAGTTCCGAGCGCTTGAAGACCGGCCGCCGGTGTTCGTCGAAGAGCGCGACGATGTCGGCCTTGGCAATGGCGATGCGGGTGCGTGCCACGGACGGTACCTCCGGGTCTTGGCGTCGTGCAGTAGTATATATACTACGCGACGCTAAGACCAGAAGGTGCAGCTCCAGCTTGTTGTTGAGCTGATTACACCCGGCGTGCATCCCGCCGTCATTGGTGGCGTTAATCAGCCCACGAGAACACCTCTCCAGGCAGCTTTGAGCGATGCGCCACACCAGGGCAAGAGCCTGCGGCGAGCCGGAATCTGGATTTAGAGAGTCAGCTGAGTCGAACCTGGTGTAGTATATATACTACACCAGGTGGTGCCAATCGTCGTGGTTGGGGTGTTGTTTGGATGTTAGGCGGCCCTGTTATGACGTGACGGCAGTTGGTCCCGGTGCTCTTGGTAGAGACGTCAAGGAGTATATATACTCCTTGACTCCCTAAACACCCTTGTGCCTGAAAGAAGGGGCCGGCGAAGTCCGCGCAGCAGGATTCGAACCTGCGACTTGCCGCTTAGAAGGCGGCTGCTGTTCCGCTGGACGGCGCCCGAAAACGTATCCGCGGCGTATCCGGGCCGTCCGTCCGGCACCACCCGGGACGGTCACGTCCGAAAAGAACGCCGCTCTCAACACCGAGAGCAGCGCTTTCAAGTGCCCTGCACAGGACTCGAACCTGTAACCCGCTGATTAAGAGTCAGCTGCTCTGCCAAATTGAGCTAGCAGGGCCCAAGTTTCTTGGTGTGTGCGAGTCTATCGGCCGGCCGAGTCGGGTCAAGCCTTTGGGGTCGAGGCAGGGATCGGTTGGAGCAGACAGCAGCCGGTCATCGCCGCCGGCTGCGCCAGCCCGAGCATGGACAGTGCGGTGGGAGCGATGTCGGCCAGCCGTCCGGCGGAGCGCAGCGACCGGCCCTTGAACGCTTCACCGATTACGATCAGCGGCACGTCGTAGGTGGTGTGAGCGGTGTGAGGACAATCGTGCTGGGGGTCCCACATCTGCTCGGCGTTGCCGTGGTCCGCGGTCACGATCAGTGAACCTCCGCGCGCCAGCGCAGCGTCAACGATTCGCCCGACACATTCATCCACGACCTCGATGGCGCGAGTGGCTGCGTCGAGGTTGCCGGTGTGGCCGACCATGTCCCCGTTGGCGAAGTTCACCATGATCAACGTTTCACAGTCGTTGGCGGCCAACCGCCCGAGCACCGCGTCGCACACCTCGTAGGCCGACATCCGCGGCTTCTGATCGTAGGTGCTGACCTCACGGGGGCTCGGCGCCAGCAGCCAGCGTTCGCCGGCGAACGGCTCCTCGCGGTAGTCGTTGAAGAAGACCGTGACGTGCGGGTACTTCTCGGTCTCGGCGCAGCGAAACTGCGTCAGGCCGGCCCGGCTGATCACCTCGCCGAGGATGTCGGGCATCTTGGGAGGCTTCTCGAAGGCGACGGCGGTCACTGGCAGGCCCTCTTCGTAACCGGTCATCGTGCAGAAAAACAGGTTGTCGAGCTTTGGGCCGCGATCAAAGCCACCGCGTTGCACCTTGGCCCACCGGTGATCGTCGAGCACGAACGCCTTGGCCAGCTCGCGCGGCCGATCCCCGCGGAAGTTGAAGAAGATGACCGCATCGCCATCGGCAATTCGTGGCAGCCCCACAATCGTCCCCTCGTCAGTCTGCTCAACGATCTGGGTCGGATCGATGAACTCATCGCCGCTGCGATTCGGCTCGGACGGCCGGTCGTAATACCCTTGAAGAGCCTGGGTTGCGGAACTGGTCGTACGCGGCGCGCCGGCTCCTGCCAACGTTTCGGGGGTCCAGGCTGCGGTAAGGCATGCGTAGGCCCGGGCGACACGCTCCCAGCGGTGGTCGCGGTCCATCGCGTAGTAGCGACCCATGACCGAGGCGATGCGCCCGACGCTCGCTTCGGCCAGTTTGCGCTCCAGTTGTTCGATGAATCCCAGGCCGGTGTGGGGACCGGTGTCCCGTCCGTCGGTGATGGCGTGGACGAACAGCCGCCCGGCCCCGAAGCCTTCTCCCGCAGCTACATCAATCAAGGCAAAGAGATGTTGGATATCGCTGTGAATCAGCCCGTCGCTGACCAGCCCCAGCAGATGCACGTTGCCGGACGTGCCCCGCGCATGATCGAACGCTTGGCCGAGGGCGGCGTTGTTGAAGAACGAGCCGTCTCGGATCGCGCGGGTGATCCGCACGGTCTCCTGCTCGACGATCCGCCCGGCGCCGATATTCTGATGCCCGACCTCGGAGTTTCCCATGGTTGCCGGCTGCAGACCGACGTCTTCGCCGCATGTTCGGATCAAGGTGGCCGGCCATTGGTCCATGAGGCGATCGGCGACGGGGGTACAGGCGAGCTTGACGGCGTTGAAGCGATCGTGAGTTGAGTTGGGGTTCTCGCCCCACCCGTCGCGAATGATTAGGACGAGCGGCCTGTTTGTGAGTGCGTCTTTCGACATCGATCAGTAGCGTAACGCATTCTGGTCGCTCAGTCTGGCGCGACCAAACGCCGCAAGCGGTATGCGAAGGAGGCAGAGTCTTCGGGCGGGTTGTGGGTTCCATGCCCAGCGCGTATGCTCAGGATTATGGCGGTCACATCGCATGAGAGGGCGCAGATGAAAGCTGATGCATCCCTGAAGCAGCGCTATGAAGCCGTCCGAGCGCGGATCGCGGCTGCGGCCGCTCACAGGGGTCATCGCGCCGACGAAATCCTCCTGACGGTCGTGACCAAACTCGCCTCCATCGATCAGATTCGTGAGCTGATCGCGCTGGGGCACATGGACTTTGGCGAAAGCCGCGTGCAGATCCTACTGCATCGTGCAGCACAGATCGATGAGTTTATGCAACGGCACCGCCAGCTGAGCCGCGGCAGGCTGGTCAATCTCCCTGATCAGGTGCGGTGGCACATGATCGGGCATCTGCAGCGCAACAAGGTGCGCAAGGTGCTCGGGATGGTTCGGCTCATTCATTCAGTCGATTCACTTCGCCTGGCCGAGGAGATTCAAGTCGCAGCGGCGCGGCGCGACGAACCGGTGGAATTGCTGGTTCAGGTCAACACGTCCGGTGAGAAGATGAAATCCGGCGTGGCCCCGGCGGCCGCGTGCCACCTGATCGAGCAGATCGACACGATGATGAACATTCGCCCGCGCGGACTCATGTGCATGGGCCCCCTGGTGCAAGACCCCCAGCAGGCGCGCCCCACTTTCGAGCGCTGCCATGAGATTTTCGAAGATATCCGTAGCGCCGAAGTCGGCGGCGAGCAGTTCGACATCTTGTCGATGGGCATGAGTAACGATTTCGAGGTGGCGATCGAGTGCGGCGCGAACATCGTCCGAGTGGGGTCGGCGATCTTTGGGTCACCCTTGCCCGTGGAGGATCCGTCGGACATTCCCTAAAGCGGCTGTGGCTCAAGTGTAACGATTTGACGAGCCGCGCAGGTCAGTAAGCGGCCCTACGGCCGGGCTCTGCGGAACAAGAAGTCGAGGCTCCCGCCATCTCGCAGGATGATTTGCCCCCGGCGGGCGTCCTCGATCTCATAAACCATCAGCACCTGATCGCGGTTGTCGATCACATACAGCAGCTCATCAGGATCCACATCGCCTCCGCGGCCCGAGTTGGTGGTCATGATCGTGTAGTCGGCGCGGCTCGCGGTCATCTCGCCATGGGCCGTCTGACTTGGCAGCCGACCGGCCTGGACGATCGTCAGAGCAGCGATCACCAACGCCGAGGCCCACAATGTAGCGGCCGAATTGCTGATGTGTTGGGGACGACTCATGGAGTGTCTGCTCAAATGGTTCTAGCTGCCGGGTCGGGTCCGCCCGCGCATCAGCCCGGCAGAATCGCCGGCAAGATTCCGGTAGCCGATTCCGTCAACTCGCTTGTTGCTCTGGCTGTAGGTCACGGCAATCAATTCCTGGTTGGCCGTGTCAACGATGTATACGACTGAGCTATCGGCGCCGTTGGCACGACCAGCGACCATCGTATAGTCGCCTCGACCCCTGTCTTGGGCAGCGACGGTAGGACCAAACGTGACCACCGCGAGCAACCCGAGCAAGACCGCATTGAGCGCCAGCAGAGCCATGACGTTCGGCTCAGTCGGCGGCCTTGGACTCGCAATCACTCGCATGGCTGAAATCCTCATGAGACAACCTACTGAGGGTGCGTGGTGGCAATGAGAGATCCCCAATAACTGCGGCCAGTCTCATCTAGTCTTGGTGCCCGCGCTTCGACGGCATCAGGCTGACCAGCATTACCAGGGCCAGCAGGACAACGATGATCAAGTAGCCCAGCCACACTGGCTGGGAGCGCAGAAGGGTGGGCGGGGGCACCGTTTGCTGGGCCCAGGCAATGGTGGGCGCGAGGATCGCCGCTGAGATCGTGATCGCCGAGCCAGCCTGAACAACGAGTCTCGAGAGGCTGCGCATTGACTTTAGCATAGCGCCTTGTCCGCGGCGTCGCAAGCGGGCTGTATTGTCTGAGGGTGACGGGCCGAGAACGGCCTGCTGATCCGCTTGAACGCCTCGGCGGGCACATACACTGTGCGCCATTTTCTTGACCGCCTCACCATCGACTGACTGTACGCATCCAGCCGGACCTCCCGCAACGCATACCACTTTCTGCCGAACTCGAAGAGTTCCTCGAACAGCGCATCGGGAGGCTGCCGGCGAAGGCAATAGGCAAACACGAAGATCGCCTCGAAGCCCGGCCCAAAAAGCTTCTGCCAGCGCTGCAAGCCTCGGATATCGTCATCCGTGACCCAGCTCTCGAACTGCCGGCTCCTGCCCGTTGCTGAGCCGTACATTCGACCCTTGACATCCACCAGCAGATTCCTACCGGGCGCGTAAACCACGAAGTCGAACGACTTGATCGCCTTGGGCGATTGCCCGGCGGGCATCAGCGATTTCTTGGCCTCATCAACGGCAACGTACGGCACCCGGTTCGCACGGAGGTAATGCTCGAATGCCTGCTCGTAATGGAATCGGCGCTGGGCCACGGCGGGAGAGTACCGGTCGTCGATGCTTCAGATCTCTGACCATCAGGATAACGTTCCATGCGCGGCACTGCGAGGCTGTTTCTTGATTTGCCCGCAGGTTTGTGGCGTCCCGGGGCTCGCGTCGCGAGCTTGGGCACCTATCGAAGATCAGCAGAGTCCTTTGCTCCAAGAGTGCGGTAGATCTCGGTCGTTGCATCGGACTGGTTGAGGGTATAGAAGTGGATACCTCGTACATCGTGGTCGATGAGGTCGCGGCACTGCTCCGTGGCCCAGTGGATCCCCACCCGCTTGACCGCTTCGGGGTCATCCTGGCAGCGGGAGATCTGCTTCAGGAGCGGCGCGGGGAAGCGTGTGCCGCCGGCCAGCTCAGCCATCCGATGCAACGTCTTCACCGAGGTAATGGGCATGATGCCTGCGACCAACGGCACCTTGATTCCCAGCAGGTCACATCGGGCGCACCAATCGTAGAACGCGCGATTGTCGAAGAACATTTGCGTACAGACGTAGTCCGCCCCGGCATCAACCTTCGCCTTGAGATGATCGAGGTCTTTTAGGGCGTTGGGGGTGTCGGGGTGCCCTTCGGGGAACCCGGCGACGCCGATGCCGAAGCCGCGGGAATCGGGGTGACCGCCGCGCTCGCTAAATCGGCGGATGCACTTGACCAGATCAATCGCGTACTTGAACTCGTCATTCGAACGGTCGTAGTTGAGCATTCCCTGCGGTGGGTCGCCGTGCAGGGCGACGATGTTGGAGATTCCGCGCTCGGCGTAGCGGTCGAGGATTCGTTGGATCTCGTCGGCGGTATGGCACACACACGTCAGGTGGGGCGCAGGATCGAGGCTGGTGCTTTCGGTCAGCCGAACGACCAGATCGTGGGTTTGCTCTCGGGTGGAGCCGCCGGCTCCGTAGGTCACCGAGACGAACGACGGCCCCAGCGCCTCGAAGTCACTGATCTTTCTGAACAATGCCTCCCAGCCGGTGTCAGATTTCGGCGGGAAGAACTCGAAGCTCAAGGTGATCGAGTCCCGCTGGAAGATGTCGTTGATGTGCATAGACCACCATCGTAGACAGTTGCGAGCGGCTTCGATGCGCAGAGACTACGGAGTGATACACTGCTGGTCAGCCAACACCCCAAGGTACCGCCGACAATGCCCTCTCGCGCCAGGATTCCCCGTCCGACTGTCAAGCGGCTGAGCCTGTATCTGCGCGAGCTTGAGTCGCGGGTCGAGCTGGACCAACACACCATCAGCTCGAAGCAATTGGGTGATGCCCTCGGACTGACGGACGCGCAGGTTCGAAAGGATCTGGCGTACTTCGGTCAGTTCGGCCATCCCGGGATCGGCTATCGGGTGAGCGAGCTCACCGACCGTCTTCGCCAGATCTTCGGAACGGATCGGAAATGGAATGCCGCAGTGATCGGGGCGGGAAACATCGGCCGGGCGCTAATGACTTATCAGCGGTTCCGGCGCAAAGGCTTCGAGATCGTCGCGGTATTTGATAACGACGCCGACGTCATCGGCCGGATGATTTCCGGGCACCGCGTTCGGCCGATGGAGGATCTGCCGGACTTGGTTCGGGAGCGGGATGTCAAGATCGGCATTGTGGCCGTGCCGGCCGGGGCCGCACAAGAAGTTGCTGACGCGCTGATCGACGCGGGGGTGCTGGGCATTCTGAACTTTGCCCCGATCCGCCTCGACGTGCGCGACGCGGTGAGCATCACCAGCGTGGACTTCTCGGTTTCACTCGAACAGCTCGCGTTCCAGGTATCGCTGGGGCTGACCGGATCGCTCGATGAACGCGATGAGCCGACGGCGCCACGCGAGGGATGAGCCGCGGCGGTCCCGCCGCAGATGATCTGAACCTAGGAGCGGGTCTATGAAACACAAGACATGGTTTCGACTCGTGCTCAAGGCCATCGGCGTCCTGCTGGTGGGATTGTCACTGCCTGACATTGTAAAGTTGGTTGCGCAAATGGGACATTTTTCCGTTAGCAGATCCTTCGCATCGGGTCGATTTCCAGTTCCGCCGCCACCAAATTGGTGGTGGGTATGGAATCTTGTGGCGGAAGCTATCGGCCACTTGCTTGAGCTTGGGGTTGGCCTGTATCTACTCCTCGGCGGCAAATGGATCGTCAACCTGTGCATCCCGTCCAACCGGCCGTACTGCCCCGAATGCGGCTACGACTTGTCGAAGGCAACCAGCGCGAACTGCCCAGAGTGTGGCGTGAAGCTGCCACGCGATAATTCGACCGGATGAGGCAAGCCACCACGCGGACGGTGGCGGAGAAGTAATCCACGGATGGCCTCGGGGTCTCTATTCAAGTTCTCACCAACGGCTCGGGACGTACCGCTGCGCATCACAAGTTCGGCACGTGCATGAGCATCGGCCTCTGGACGCGAGTACCGCGACTGGGGCGGCGCCGGTCAACCAGCTCGTTGAGCGGCTCACCGTTGACCAGCCGCGCAGGGAACCGTCTCATTAACGCATCGACCTGGGGACTGTAAAGACCGCTCTGCGGATCGATAGCCGTGCGATCAAACACACCGACGGTCACGCTGCTCAGTTGCTTGTCATCGTCGTGGTGGAAATAGGCCTCGAGCCCCGCAGCGCGGAGCCGGGCGACATATCCCTCAGCCTCTTGGTGAATCTCCGCCAGCGTCAATTGGCCGCTCTCGAAGTCGCCCCACACTGCTACCTCAAGCGTGTACAGCGGATCAACGTTGGGATAGCGCTTCCGGACCGAAAGAAGTTCAAGGGGATGGAAGCGCCCCTGGGCGGACCGCAGGTTGATGCGGCTGAGCATCGCGCGCGGGAATACTCGGCGACCGCGACTGGTGATCTGCTTGATCTGTTGCAGGTCTCGCTGAGCAGCGGGGCTCCGAGGACTCTCGTACTCCCCGTAGACCACGAGAGACCCCTTGGAGGTTCTATGGACGCGGGGTGTGGCCAGCTCCGGAGCGAGGGTTCGCAGCTGTTGAATCATGCTGGCCGCCGCGGCGGCATGTCCTTCCTCGGCGAAGGTGGCAAGGACGACTGTCCAAACGCGCGTCGGTATGGTGCTGCGAGCAGCCGTCCGCTGGGCCCGCTGCCCGGCTTCTGAGCGAGGGGCCGGCGGCTGCCCCGCGCCGGACCCACCGCTCGGCAGCGGCCTGAGTCGGGCCCAATCGTCACCCCAATCATCGCCCCCCCACGTCGAACCATTGTGGCCCGATGAGGCTGTTGCGCCCTGGGGCAGGCTTCGGGAGTGAGGGGCGAGGCCGGAGTGGGCCAACGGAGCTTCATTGCACGCCCCGATCACGCATACTGAAACGCCGGCCGCAAAGGCGTAGCAGACGTTTTTATAGGGTCTTGATTGGTTCATGGTCGCTCGCAACTCAGGCAACACGCCGGGGCGATTCGTCCGCCGCCCGCTGCGCTCCCAATCATAGGCTCCTCTAACGAAGCTGATGACGCCCCAATGTGGCGGATCGGCCGAAATTTCAAGCAAAACAGCTCGCGCCGACGATAAGCACGACGTGGTCGTCGGGCTTCGCGGCCACGCCTCAATACCGCAAGACCGGCTGGCGTAGCGCGGCTTGGCGGCTGCAATGGAGCTGTACTGATGCCCGATATCTCGTCCATTGGGCACGGCTCGGTGGGACCAATCAATCGTGCGACCGGCGCCTCGGGCGACCCAGGCGCGATCAAGGCCGGCGATCTCGGTGAACGTCACGGCGATCGCGTCGAGCTGTCCCAGCACGCCAGGCTGCTGGATCGCCTCCGGCAGATGCCGAATGTGCGGATCGAACTCGTTGAAGAGATCCGCAGCGCAATCAACGAGGGACGGTACGAGACGCTGGAGAAACTCGAAACCGCCGTCCAGCGGTTGCTCGAGGAGTTGCACGAGTAGGTAGATCGGCGAGTCCCCTTCGCGATCAGATGCCGAGTCCATTCACCGCCGGCAACTCAGGGCTGTGGCTCGAAGAGTGGACGGCCTGGCGTTGCGACCCACGCGCCGATCATTCGGAAAGCAATCCAAGCTGGCGATATTTCTCGCGGTACTTGCGATACAGGGTCTTGTGGCGATTGCACAGGTCGATGCGGCGCCCGTCGATGAATGCGACAAGGATGTCCGTAGTGATCTGCAACGGATCGCCGGTAGTGATGATCAAGGTCGCGGCCTTGCCTTCTTCGATGGAGCCGTGCGATCCGCCGAGACCGAGTACCTGGGCCGCCCCAATCGTCACCGCCCGCAGCGCCGCACCTCTGGGCAGACCGAAAGCAACGGCCGTTGCAGCATTCTGGCTCAGGCTGCGCTCGTGAGCCGGCGAAGACCCTGAGGCAATCACAAAGCGTATTCCCGCTTCGTGGAGCTTAGCCGGCAATGTGAAGGGGCTGTCGAATGGAGCGTGGCGCTGCCGAGGTAGGCGGTGCACGCCGGTGATTACCACCGGTACGTTGTGCTTGGCAAGCAGCGGTATCGCGCGATCCGCCTCTCGGCCGCCGACGATGACAATGCGAAGATTCCGCCGAACGGACCAGGCGACCGCTGATTCTATCTGTCCTGGCGAGGAGGCTCGCACGAACACCGGCTTCTCGCCGCCGAGCACAGCTCGCATCGCTTCAAAGCGCAGATCGGTGGACTGCGTGGGGTCGGCGTCGCGGGCCTGTATGTACGCAGCGGCGTCATCAAAGAGACGCTCGATAGCCTCGAGGTTCTCCTTGATCTGCTTCCTTTGCTCCTTCTCGCTGGGGCTGTCTGCCCGGCCGCGGCGCGTTGGCTCGGTGCGCGGCCAGTGAATCACCAGACCGGCTTCGGCATCGATGGCCATTTGCTCCCAAGTCCAGCCGTCAAGGCGAATCGTTGAGCAGCGGCCGGAGACCAGCCCGCCGCGAGGAAAGACCAGCGCAGTCAGGATTCCGCTCGCTCGAGCGACCGGGATGAGATCCGAATCGGGATTGATCGCTACCGCCGCCCGTACTTCCGGAGTCACACGGCCATACTCGGTATGGTCGATCGTCACCGCGACCGCTTGGGTCTCAACCAGTCCGAGCGTCGTGTCGGCGGAGATCAACCCAGGGTAAACGTGCAGTCCCTCGGCGTTGATCACCGTCGCGTTTTCAATCTGCGGGTGATCACCTTGGCCAACATCGGTGATCCGCCCCTCGCGGAAGACGACGTAGCCGTCGGCCAGCGTTGGGCCTGAGATGGTGTGGATGGTGGCGCCGGCCACAACAATGGGCCGGCTCTGGGGCGGGGCCGGAATCTGGCGCGATTGGGCAAACGCTGAGGTGCTGGCTACAAGCGCCGCCACCGCCGCGACGAAGACCAGCGGCAGCTCGTGAAGCAGGGCACAGAGGCGACACCCGGGAGCCGCCGGGCCGGGTAACGGGTGAATACCGATCGCTAGGTGATGAATGCTCATTCGTCCTGACTCCAGCAGCAGGAGTAGGGTGGGTCGGGATTGTTCCGTTTGATGTCGGGTTCGGTTGCAGGCTGCGTGTTCGGTTGGGCTGCCGGCTCCCGAGGCGGCTTCGGTTTGCCGTGGGCATCCTTGAGAATCCTTTGAATCAGGCGTTGGCGCTCAGCCTCGGCCCACTGCCGAAGCGCCTGGTCGTGGTCGAGATCAAAATACTTGGCCCCCTCAATCCAAGTTTGCTCGCATCGGGCGTAGGAGCTCAACGGGCTCTCCGACCAGATCACAAAATCCGCATCCTTGCCCACTTCGAGTGATCCGGTGCGATGGTCGATGCGCAGTTGCCTTGCCGGATTGATCGTGACGAATTTCAAGGCTTCGTCCTCACCAAGTCCGCCGTAGCGGACGGCCTTGGCGGCTTCGGTGTTCATTCGGCGGGCCAGCTCCGACGAATCGGAGTTGAACGATACCAACACGCCCACGTCGTGCATGAGCGTTCCGTTGTAGGGGATGGCGTCCATGACCTCGACCTTGTACGCCCACCAATCGCTGAAGGTGCTGGCACCGGCCCCGTGGGCGGCGATGGCCTCGGCAACCTTGTACCCTTCCAGCACGTGCTGAAAGGTTCCGATCGTGAAGCCGAACTCCTCGGCCAGGCGAATGAACATGAGGATCTCGTCCTGGCGATAGCTGTGACAGTGCACGATGCGTTGACCGCTGAGAATCTCCACCAGCGCGTCCAACTCCAGGTCGCGCGCCGGCGGCATGGTGTGCGCTCGGTCGTCCTCCTTCATTGCTCGATACCGATCCCACCGGGCTTGGTAGTCGCCGGCGGCGGTAAACGCATCGCGGATGATCGCCTCGACGCCCATGCGAGTATTCGGGTAGCGATCTCGGGATCGTTTTACGTTCTCACCCAGGGCGAATTTGATCCCGCCGATGGCGTCGTGGATGCGGAAGTCGTCGGCGCTGCCCGACCATTTGAGCTTAACCACACTGTTCTGGCCGCCGATGGGATTGGCTGATCCGTGCAATTGATTGGCCGCGGTCAGCCCGCCGGCGAGTTCGCGGTACCAGTTGATGTCGTCCGGATTGACCACATCACCGATGCGCACCTCGGAAGTGATCGCTTGCGTCCCTTCGTTGATGCCGCCGCTGACACCAGTGTGGGAATGGCAATCGATGAGACCGGGCGTGACGTGCTTGCCGGTCCCGTCGATGCTCTGATCATAGTGACCACCCAGTTCGAACGCGCCGGATCCGATCGCGCTGATCTTGCCCTCGACAGCTGCCAGCCAGCCGTTCTCGATGACACCGCCCGATCCGCAGGTCCAGATGGTTGCATTGGTAATCAGGATTGATCGAGGTTGCGGGTGCTCGGTTAGCCCGAAGGCTCCCAGGGGATGGACGAGTTGCTCCGGCGGCGGCTCGATCGCCTCCTCTTCTTCCTCGTCCTCTTCGTCCTCGTCGTTGTCCTCGTCATCCTTCTCCGCTTCTTCGTCCTGATCGTCTTGGTCGTCGTCGGCTTCTTCGGCTTCAGAGGCGCCCGCCTGGTTTTCGTTGCCGGCCGGCTCTGCCTCGTCGTCTTCTTCTGCCGCAGGCGTGATGGTGAATGCGAATTGCTCGCCGTCGGGCAAGACGCCCGCGCCGACAATCGCGCCTTCGGTCAGTACACCTGCCAGCCGAACATAACCGTCGATTTCAAAGACCCGGCCGTCTATCACGAACGACAGGCGATCATGCTGGAAGACGACCTTTTTGGCCTTGACCTTGGAGCCGTCCGGCAGATGGAGGGTCAGTTTGGCCTTGACGGTGTCGATATCGACGGGTGCCTCTACACCCCTGTCAGTGCGCAGGGTCGCCTTGCCCACAAGCTTGAGATCCGGATCCTTTGACACCTCATGCCGACGCCCATTGATCCAGGTGTCTCGGATCTTTGGCTTGCGTTGGAACAGCGAGCCTTCGACCACCACGAGATTGGCGACCTTTCCCACCTCAATCGTGCCCATGATGCGGTCTAGCCCCAACAACTTCGCTGGAGTAGTCGTCAGGGCGGCCAGCGCGTCATCCTCACTGAGCCCGTACCGGATCGCCTTTCGCAGTGCGGACAGAAATTTACTTCGCTTCTTGAGCCGATGCGTGGTGAGTGCCACCGTCGCACCCGCGTCCAGGAGACGACGTGCGTTGGTCGGCGCCTGCTCCCACGTCATCATCTCGCGAAGAGTGACGTCGTCCGCTTCAAGCGGAGACGATACCTCAGGCCGGTCGGGATATCTCAGCGGGACGATGATCGGCAGCCCCGTAGCGACGACCTGCTCAAGGCGACGGAACTCAACGCCGCTGCCCAGAAACATCGCATCAAGGTCAAACTCACGGGCGATTCTGGCGGCCCGTTGCGCATTGTGCTCATCCGTGACGTCAAACAGCACCGGCTGCTTGCGCCTAATCACGTCGCCGAGAGCCTCAAGCGCATCGGCGCGGATCGGAGGCTCGTGTCCCAGCGGGTCGGCCTGCCAGACCCGCTGGCATGCCGCGTGCCACTGTGCATCGTAGAGCGTCTGGCGGACCAGCGCGATCGCGCCCATCAGCGAGCCGGGGTAGGTCGCGCTGCTCCAACTGCCGCCGTGGTCAAAGCCGATGGCCATAGCGGCACGCTCGCGATAGGCCAGAACGTGTTCGTCCTCATCCGCCAGCGCGACCACGACGCCGCTGCCGCGGAGCACGCCGGCCGATGGATAGACGGCCGCAGCCGTGAACCCCAAGCTCCGCAGATCCTTACGCAACGAAGCATCCGGGGCCGGCTGATCGACCATCTGTACCTGCGGATGAACGCGCTGGTTCCAATGCGCGCCGGCTCCATCTGGAATCTTCTCGACATCGACCAACAGCGCCGCGTCGATGAGACCGGGGTAGACCGTCATGCCATCCCCCGGCCAGATGCGCGCTTCAGGAGGAATATCGAGATCATCGCCCACGGCCTCAATCACACCCTCGCGGATGACGATCGACGCGTTCTCGATCCGTTGTCCGGGCGCGACGACGACCGTCGCACCGATGATGGCATGGGTTCGCAGATCAGCCGGTCGAATCCCGTTGACCGGAGCGGTCTGGGCCAAGCTCGGCGCTGCCGCCGCCATCACCACCAAGATGCTCAGGATTCTCCAACGCATCGACAGACTCCGTCCCGGACAAAGAGAGCAATTCTAGCAGAGTCCGCGGGTGTGATGTGCCGTCTCAGCCAGCGGATTGACCCAAACGCCGGTCGCAGGCTCCGCCGTGCGGACCATCTGCTATTTCCAGTGAGCCGCCGCGTCCTCAGCGCGCGGGTATCTTCCAGACACAATTCCGCCACAGGCGGATCACTCGCGGCGCGATCGCCGGGGGGCGGCACTGATATGCCGGCGATGAATCGCCTGCCATCGAACGAACGGCGAGGGGGCCTCGCTGTCAAGCTGGGCAAACGCGCCCCGAAGCGTGCCGATTGGGCCTGCAAGCCGTCAATCTCGACGCGAAATCGGCCTCATGCATCGACTCCAAGCGCCAAACTTAGAATTTGGGCTTGAATATCGTGGGGGGGCATTACACTGGTATGCGAATGGCTGAGCGATCGACCCCTGACGAAGCTATATGGGTAATGTCGGTTCAAGCCCAGGAGACGAACATGCGACATCTCATGCCACTTCTTGCCGCGGCAGCATCAGTTCTAAGCACCGCCCCCGCCTACGCCGACCTCGGCGATCAACTTGCCAAGCTTCTGCCCAACGACGGCGCGGCGGGCGACAGGTTCGGCACCTCTGTCGAGATCAGCGGGGCCCCGGAAAGGAAGTCGCCATCGTCGGGGGCTACCGGGACGACGACAACGGCCCCAACTCCGGCTCCGCCTACCTCTTTGATGCTGCCGGCGCTTCTCCTTGCCCGTGGGACCTCGACGCGGGCGGCAGGGTCGGCATCACCGACCTCCTGACACTGTTGGACGCGTGGGGCACCGACCCCGCCGGTCCGCCCGATTTCGACGGCGTTGGCGACGTTCGGTTTCTTACGCGCGCGCCGAGCGGGTCGGACGGGCATGGCGTTGTCAAAATTTCTTCGACGATCCTTTCTGTGAACCGGCAGTGATTGCACGATCTGCGGACGCGGCAGCGCGCGCCAGGTGTGCCTTGCGCCTAAGGGTGAAGGGCGAACCGTTCCGCACCGCCTTTGGAAGGTTGCTGCAATGGCGTACGAGCTTGCACCGTTTGGTTCGATTCCGCTTGACGAGGCGTTGCTGGAGCTGCTCATCGAAGAGCACGAGGCGATCACGCTGCCCCGCCTTGGACGGTTGTGGAGCTATTACCGCAACGCGCTGGCTGAGCCGGATGAATTCGGCGGGTCCAATGGTTGGCCGGCACAGGCCGTCGGCCTGCCGAAACGGCTGATCGAGCTGAGGCGGGTTGATCGTGATGATCGGTTTCAGCGGGAGATCGTCATCGAGAACGACATTGCCTGGCGCATCCACACGCTGGTGGACTTCATGTTCCCTGCGAGTCCAAAGATCGTGAGCCACGCGGTGAACGCGCAGCTGCGCCGCGAGATCGAATCGATTCTTGAGGCGACGTTCGACGCCAACGGCGGGACGGGCCTGTGGCAGACCGCAGCGTTGATGGGATCGGTATACGGGCACGTAGATTTCCTGATCAGCACCCACGGGCTCGCGCGGGTGGCGCGGGCACGGGCCATCAAGAAGCCATCGCCCGGGGAGGCCCCGTCTAACCCCTCTGCTTATGACCTCACTTCGCGTGTTGCGTCCAACGTGGTCATCGAGACGGTCGAGGCGCCCCGGGCGATCCCGCTGCTGAATCGGTCCGACTACCGAAAGCTCGACGCGTACATCATTCACTACCGGCAACTGATTCACGATGTAGAACGTGGGGGGCTGCTGGCTCGGCTCAGCCGGGCGGTCTCGCCCCGGCTGCGGGTGGGTGCCCGCCGGGCCTCGATGACGGTGACCGAGATCCATTCTGCAACACATTTCCAGCGATACGAAGACGGTCAACTGGTCATGGAGAGGACCAACCGCCTCGGTCGGCTACCGGTTGTGCACATCCAGAATCTGAGTCAGCCTTTGTTCTACGACGGCCTGAGCGACGTTGAACCGCTCATTCCGCTTCAGGATGAACTCAACACCCGCCTCAGCGATCGAGCCAACCGCGTCACGATGCAAAGCTTTCGCATGTGGCTGGGAAAGGGCATCGACGGCTTCACCGAGCGCCCGGTCGGTCCCGGGCAAATGTGGGTGACCGACAATCTCGACGCCTCCATCGAAGCGTTCGGCGGCGATGCCGACAGCCCCAGTGAGAGGGCACACATTGAAGAGCTCCGTGAGGCGCTGGACAAAGCGTCCGGGGTGACGCCGGCCGCGGCCGGACACATCAAGGCGAAGGTCGGAAACCTCAGTTCCGAGAACGCGCTACGCATCTCGCTCATGGGCACCATCGCCAAGGTCAACCGCAAGCGCGTCACCTATGGGGCGGCAATCGAAGGCCTCTGCGAACTGATCCTGCACGCACTTGATGTCTACGGCGTCTACCGCACCGCCCCAGCGGATCGGCGCGTCAAAGTGGCCTGGTCGGATTCGCTGCCGATCGACGAGAGCCGCCGGATCAGCGACGCTCTGGCCAAGGCACAACTTGGCGTACCCACGAGTGTCTTGCGAGCCGAGTTGGGGTATCCCGATGAAGCAGGCCTTCAGCCACAAGGCGTGAGCGTTTAGCGATCAATTACTTCGCGAGCGGCGCTCGCCTGCCGCAACGATTCAAGTACTACGGAGCTGACAATGAGCGATCAAAAGACCATCCCGGCAGACAACGATGTGAAATCGGAGAATGAACTGCTCGAGGTAGCCGGCGAAACCGCTGACCAGAACCTCACGGCTCGCACTCACCAAGGCCCCCTCCCAGCGGGAGACGCAACTCGAGGCGACAGGCTTGTCCCGGTCAGCGAGGCGAAGAAGTATCGCAAGCGGGCCCAGGCCGCTGAGAAGATCTTGGCGGACCTGAAAGCCGAGCTTGGGGAAAGAGACAGAAAGCTGCAGGAGCAGCAGCGGGTGATCAGTAACCTGCAGCGCCGCGAGCAAATTAGCGAGCTGCTGCAGGAAGCGGGCGCAATTGATCTTGAAACGGCAACGTTGCTGACGGAGATGGCGCTCGCGGAGACGGACGATCCGGACGTGGAGCAGACGGTGTCGGACTTGCGCCGACGAAAGCCGTTTCTGTTCCGATCCAACGCTCGCGGAGCGGCGGTGCTCGGGCCCAAGATCGACAACGATCGCTCCCCAGCCGCCGACGTCCTGGAGCGTGCCGCGGTCGAGGCGCACACGACGGGCAGCCGGAGCGCCCTGTTGCGATATCTGCGTTTACGCCGGCACACCTAGCCGTGCCCACGGCCGGGACCTCGGCGGATACCGCTGGATCTTCGACCAACGCTTCACTGACCGAACCAGAGCACCCGTGAATCGGCTCATCAATTTCAACCTTTCGATCCATCTGGAGACTTAGACCATGCCATTTACCGGAAAGGCCACCTACTCCGCTGGGGCCACCCTGCCTGAAATCGCGGAAGACGTAAGCGACATCATCGCGCTCGTGAGTCCGTATGAGACACCGCTGCTGGATCACCTCGGCGACCCACAGCGATCAGCAATGAGCACCGTACACGAGTGGTTGGAGGATAGCCTGCTGCCCAACTCCGACGCTGTGAACGACCAGACCATTACCGACCCGCCGAACGAAACGATCTTCACGGTCGACAACGGTGATCGATTCAGCGTCGGCGATCAAATCATTTTGAAGGGCAAGGATGAGGTGATGTTGGTGACAGCTGTCAGCGGCAACGACCTCACCGTGGTTCGCCAGTACGGCGGAAGCCCCTCGGCATCGCTGGCCGACAATGACGTGATCATCATCATCGGCAACGCCGCCCTTGAGGGTGATGACGCACAGGCGACGCGGTTCACCAATCGTGTGCGCAAGCAGAACTACACCCAGATCTTCACCGCTACCGTCGAGGTCTCGGGAAGCCAGCTTGCGGCGCAATCGATCGGTTTGGACGACGAGATGGACTACCAGAAGCAGGAGCGGCTCCGCGAGCTGTTACGCGACCTTGAGAACTGCGTGATCAATGGCTTCGCCGCGTCAAGTGACCCACAGGGTGACACCAGCACCCGGCGCACGATGCGGGGGATCATTGCATCGATCACGAAGAACTCGTTCGCGCCCAATACCGGGCCCATCCCGCCCGGCGACGGCGTGGGCAACGACTTGCTCAATGAGGCTGTGCTCAATTCGGCTTTGCGTGAGGTGTGGGAGCAGAGCTCCGGCACCATCGACACCATCGTCTGCGGGGGCTTCCAGAAGCGGCAGATCAACGGGTTCATCTCGACGTCGCAGCGATTCATCGACCACGACAAGCAGTACAGCTCGATGGTGGATGTGTACGAGTCGGACTTCGGCGTGTGCCGGGTCGTCATGAGCCGTTGGGTTCCGCAGGACATGCTGCTGCTACTGGACGGCTCGCGGATTGACGTGCCACCGCTGGCTGGACGCAGCTTCCACTTCAAGCCCCTGGCCAGCCAAGGCGACGCTGAGGTCGGCCAGGTGATCGGCGAGTACACGCTGGAGTTCCGCAACGAGCAGGCGCACGCCCTGCTCAAGAACCTCGCCACCACCTCGTAAGCCTTTCTCCTCCCGTCACTGGTCGGCGGCGTCGCCGTCGCCGGCCGGTTTTCAGTTCAGCGATCACAGGCCGCCGGCTAAAGAGGCACTTGGTCATCCGCCGAGCGCTGACTAGCCCCTGCCGGCCGCTCATCGTCTAGGAGTCCAACCATGGCCATGATCACCGACCGCGACCTGCTGACGATCGAGCCGAGCATCTTCGTCGATGCTCAGGGCGAAGGTACTCTGCTCACTGAAGCCAGTGACGCCAGCGTCACCCGCTCGAGCAGAAGACTCGACAGCGCCTCGAGCGACTTCATCAGCGACGGCATCACCAAATCCAGCGTGGTCGTCGTGACCTATCCCACCAGCGACAATCAGGTCCTCGAAATCACCAGCGTTTCCAGCAGCACCACCTTGGTCGTCTCAAGAATCCGAGCTCAACCCAGCGACCCCGCCATCAAGCCGCAGGACGGCAATACCCTTCCTTTCAGAATCATCACCTTCCAGCGCGCTATCGAGCAGGCCCAGGCTTGGGTGCTCGGCGCACTGGGGATGGTTGACACCGGGCAGGTCGACGACCTCGATGAGACCGACATCACCAATCCCGAGGATGTCAAGCGGATGATCGCCACGCTTACGATCGCTCGTGTCTTCGCCGCCGCCGCCGCCGGTGCCCCCACAGACGCCGGTCTGGCCGCACAATCCGCCCTCTATTCGACTCGAGTCAAGGAAACGGCCCACCAGACCAGGGTTCTGATCGATCTCGACGGTGACGGCCTGCCTGAGGCCACACGGCGCATCGATGTGCTGGCTCTGTTGAGAGACTGAGCGGGAGTGCCATCATCATCATGATCGACGGCACAGTGACGGTCCTCACGCAGTTCGGAGCGGCCGGTCTCATCGGGATGCTGTGGGTCTTCGAGCGTCGCCACGCCGCCACCCGAGACCGGCAACTCAATGAGTCACATCAGAAGCTCGTGGGGCAGGAGCGCGAGCTGGATGCATTGCTCACCGTGGTCAAAGAGAATACCAGGGCGATCAGTACGCTTGAGCAGGGTCAGCGGCGACTGATTGATCTGCTAGAGCACCTGCGCCGCAGCAAGTCTGCCGATGCGG
The DNA here is from genome assembly GCA_022568135.1 of Planctomycetota bacterium. Taxonomy (GTDB): domain Bacteria; phylum Planctomycetota; class Phycisphaerae; order Phycisphaerales; family SM1A02; genus JADFFQ01. The sequence goes on from JADFFQ010000027.1 coordinate 41,329, forward strand.
TCTAGACCTACCGAGATAGTCCATGTATCGGTATCCTGCCTGGATGCGATTGAGCCGCGTGACGGTCATCTTGGTGCTGGGCCTGCTTTGCGCCTGGGGATGTGCGCGTAGTCCTATCCCATCTACACCGGGCTCTGGGCACGGCCTCCGCACGGCCGGGAGTGGGAACCACCGTCCCGGCTCGACCACCGCATCCTGGCCTTTCTGGCCAAATCGAATGCGCATTCACCCGCTGAGCCGACGGGCTACCGATCGAGACTCCGGCCGGCCTTACATTGAGGCGCGAATCGAGTTCTTCGACGCGTTTGGCCACACGTGCAAGGGCGTGGGCCAGATTCGTATCGATCTGCTTGCGGTCGGGCCGGCGAACGGTTCGTTGCAACGAATCACGACGTACGCTAAGGACTTTAGTGACCTGTCGATCAACCGAGATCACTACGACGACGTGACCCGCACCTATCGCTTTCACCTGAAGCTTGATCGGGAGGCTCTCCCTGAAAGGTTGGAGTTGCGAGCCTGTTTTCTCTCTGCCAACGGGCAACGACTTGAAGCGACGTACCGCTTGTGACGCTGATCACGGCATAGACTTTCGCACCTGACCCAACCCCAACCCCGATCATCGCCGGCTTTACTTGTCGGGGGATTCATCCATCACATCGAGACCGGTCTCGACGAATCTGATCCAGAGTTGGGTGGCTCGGGCACCTCCTCGATCACCGTGTATCGGTCAAGATTCAGGATGACCAGTTCGCCGCTGTCTAATCGCAGCTCGAGACGGTCCAGCCAGAGCTGGTCATCTTTGACGTGGGCGAACCACGAGCCTGTCTTGGTCTGCTGACAGCGGGTGACCGCCCCTTCGATCGTATTCGTCCACGGCCGTTCCCGATGAGGCAATTGCTGGGTGACGCGAACGCGCATACCGGGTTGGGGCGACATTATCCACAACGGCATGGCAGCAGTGTACACAGGTTGGACAAAGCCCGCCCTAGACTCTCGCAGCCCATCGACCCTGGGATCGACGTGTCAGCGAGCGGGTACCGCCACCTCGACCTTCCCGATCGAAGCCACCGTGAACTCGCCGAATACCCGCGACTGGAGGTAGGCGTTGAGCTGATCGATGGTGACGGCGTCGACCTCACGAGCCAGCTCATCTAATGATCTGGCCCGTCCAAGGCGAAACTGGTCGTGCCCAATCGCCACGGCCCGCGCGGGGGTGGACTCGCCTCGCATGATCAGGTGGCTCTTCAGGCCGGCCACCGCCCGCTTGAGTTCCTCTTCGCGTACGCCCTGATGCAACCGCTCAATTTCAGCGAGGCATACCTCCAGGGTTTCGTCTGCGCGCTCCGGCGTGGTGCCGACGTACAGCGCGACCAGGCCGCTGTCCCGCCCAGCATGGAACGACGCCCCCACGCTGTAGCAAAGCGATCGCTTCTGCCGCACCTCGGTGAATAGGCGAGCACTTGTCCCGCCGCTGAGCACGCCGACCGCGAGCCGTTCAAGCATCGAGTGGGGGTCTGCTTCACGAGGAGCGTCGTAGCCCAATCCGATGTGCACCTGGGCCGTATCCTGCTTGATGTACGCCTGGCCACGGAGCGGGGGGCGCTGCTCCACCGGCTCGCGATGCTCACCGGACCAGCCCGCAAGCAAGGTGTCGAGCTGACCGGCCAGCGAATCCGGGTCAACAGCGCCTGCTGCGGAGAAAATCGACCCGACCGGCGTGCAACGGCTGGTCCACGCCTCACGAATGGCCTCGATTGAACAACCCTCCAGCACTTCACGGCACCCATAGCCGTGGCGATTGAACGGTGCGGGGAGATGACGCTGACGCAGGCACAACATCACCAGGTGCTGCGGGTCATCGTCCAGCGAATCGAGCGATTGCAGGCAGAGGCTTCGAACCGCTTCAAGACCGTCGGCGGGCAGGGCCGGCTCACGCACCATGGCAGTCATCAGCCCCAATGCCTCGCTCAGGCGATCGCCCAGGAGCGTCGCACCCAGCCGCAGGTGATAGGTCAGCACCCCGCTGGAGCGCTGCACACCCAGACGATCAAGCGCATCACTGTGGCCTCGACTGTTCAGTCCACCGGCACCGCGGAAGATGAGCTCACTGAGAATCGCCGGGATGCCGTCGCCCTCAGGGGGATCAGTGGCCGAACCAACGGGCAGAAGCCAGCTCAGCGCGACTGAAGCGACGTTCGGAACCGGTTCAACGACGAGGGTCGCACCACAGTCAAGTTCAGTTGTGTGGATATCGCTCATTCCAGGGACGCCCATCGCCGCACAGGCCTCAATGCATCATAGCCGACGCCGATCCAGCGCCGGCTTGATCCCCGTGGGTCGCAGTGCCGCGCGCTGCCAGCCGAGCAATATGCCCAGCCCGCACAACCCGACCCGATTCTCGTCAAACTTCAACTCCTCAATGAGCGAGAAGGCGCTTGAGTCCGATTATCCAGCAAAGGAGCATCGACGCGCCGCGAACCCGCACCGCTACAACCATGCGAATCATGATCTACAGTTTGGTTGCCTTGATGGTTACGAGCGTTGTCGCCGGCGTGGTCTTCTATGGCCGTGCTGCACGGGGGATGGAGCAACGGATCGTCCAGGCGCGTGCGGAGGTCCATCGCTTCCAGAGTCAGATCATGCTTCAAGCGGCCTTGGAACAAGCCGAGCTGACGGTGCGAGGGTATCCGGCAGCGGTCGACCCGGAATGGTTTCACGGTGACTTGCCCACGAACCCACTGCTTGGCCCAGGGCACCCCTGGCTGGGCATTGCCAATGATTCGCACAGCGACCTCGAACATCCAGTGAACTTGACCGCTTCGGACCATAGCCTGGCGCAGTTCTGGTACAATCCGTATACGGGTCAAGTGCGAGCCCGAGTGCCGGCCGGGGTCTCCGATGCGGCGGCGCTTGGGTTGTATAATCGCGTCAACGACTGCAACCTGCCTGATTTATTTGAAAGTGCGAGGGCCGTCGAACGGTGATCTGGGGCTTGGCACTGGGCACAATGGTCGAAGAACGTTCAATCTGAGCAGGCTCAGGGCTGATTGGAAGCAGGCAACCCGAGGGCCTGCTCGATCGTGTATAGGCCCGGCGCTTGACCGTGGAGCCAGGCGGCTGCCCGCAGCGCCCCGCGTGCGAAGAGATCGCGGCTGGTTGCGATATGGCAGAGTCTGATGCGCTCCCCGTCGGCGGCGAATTCGACGGTATGTTCCCCCACGACGTCGCCGCCCCGAATGGCGTGGATTCGATCGGCGGGCAACTCGATGCCGGCGTCCCGCCTCAGCCTTTCGGCGATCCTCAGCGCCGTTCCTGAGGGTTTATCGCGCTTGCCGGCGTGGTGGACCTCGGTCAGATTCACGTCGTAGCCATCCCCGAGCAGCCGGGCGGCCTGGATCGCCAGGTGAGTCAACACCGCCACACCGAAGGAGGTGTTCGCGGCGACCATCGCCGGGACCGAGCCAGCCGCAACATCAATAGCACTGAGCGTTTGGGACGATAGGCCAGTTGTCCCAACGAGGATCGCTAGGCGGTGCTCGATGGCGAATCGGGTCGCACTGCGGGTGCCCTCATCGGAGGAAAAGTCGATGATCGCGTCGGGCGACACATCGGCGGTTCGAGTGGTCGTCGGGTCGATGGCCGGGTCGATCTGGGCCACCAGGTCGAAGCGCGGATCGTCGCGCGCGAGGGTGCAGATTCTCGCGCCCATGCGGCCGGCGGCACCGTAGACAGCAAGTCGAATCATGGTAGATTCCCCATCGAGGCACTAGCGTCGCTGAGCAATTTCTGTCAAGATACTTCCATTGGAGGTCCGATAGATGTACAAAATCCTCCGGCGGTCGTACCGCCATCAATCTGCTCCGACAAGGTAACCCAAACAGGAGGTTATTCCAATGGCAAAAAAGAGACGCGCCACGAAGAAGAAGGCCGCCAGGAAAAAGACGGCCAAGAAGAGGACTGTAAGAAAGGTTAGACGAAAGAAGGTCACCCGAAAGAAGGTCGCTCGCAAGAAGAGGAAGACCAGGAAGAAGGCCACAACGAAGAAGAAGGCCACTCGAAAGAAACGGAGGAAGAAGGCGACCAAGAAGAAGGCCACACGCAAAAAGGTCAGAAGGAAGAAGGCCAGAAAAAAGAAGTAGCGATCAACGCCCCCGTTCAACGGGCGCACCGCTACTTCAATTGGCAGGATCTGATGGGGCTGGCGTTGACGCCGGCCTCTTTCTATGCGCGCCAAGCCAACAGGCAGGACCCTGTCGGTAGTACCGTGCACGCCGACTGCTACAATCGGAAACCTCAGGGCTTGGAGGGACACCGAGGAACCGTGCCATGACTCACGTCATCGGGGAAACCTGTATCAACACCAAGGATGCTTCCTGCGTGGATGTCTGCCCCGTCGATTGCATTCACCCAACCAAGGACGAGGCGGAGTTCCAGGAGGCGGAAATGCTGTACATCGACCCGGACACGTGCATCGACTGCGGCTTGTGCGTCGATGAGTGCCCGGTTCAGGCGATCTTCCCTGAGGAGGACCTACCGGAGCAATGGCTCAACTACATCCAGATCAACTCGGAATGGTACCAGAACCAGGTGTGATCGCGATCACGCCTGCCCATGTGCTGCGGCGCCAATATGTGGATGCGGAGGCAGGTGAGCTGCAAGCGCGGCCGTAGCACCGCCGGTCAATCCCCGGGATACTCCTCATCTTCTTCGGGGTCGCTCACCTTGCTGACACCGCTCGCGGCGTCCGGCCGTTCCGTCCAGTCCTCGACCCGGGCCCCGAGTTTCAGCTCGCTGGTCATCGTCTTGCGGTACCCCAGTTTTCGAATCACCTCCAGCACTTCGGTCCAGGTCGGGAACGTCAACGCGTTGACGCGCTTGAAGCTGTCGATGGCCATGATGAACATGAACTGCTCTTGCGTCATTTCGCCTTCTTCAGCCGCTCGCATGAAGTCGGTGCGGCGGCGTCCCGGCCCGCGTCTCCGTTCGAGATTGGTTGCCGTCGCTATCGGGCGCGCCTCCCTTTGATCAATGCCGTGTCGTCGATCAACAACACTTTTTCTGCGACTTGAGCCGCGCTGGACCTGCCCATCTTCCTGGTCGCGTTCAGCCATGACTTGCTCCGGCCGTCCACAGCTGCCCAATGCGGGTACACTATGCCCGACCTGGGCGACTGCGAAGAACTGCCGACCCATGCCAATCGAGCCGCATGGGACGGCGATAAGCTGAGAATCGAGGTACTCCTCAACCCGCAGACCATGTCCATTTCGACCAAATCTGACTGGCAATTCACCCCATCGACCGCGATTCTCGCGTGGGTCTGGCCGGGGCTCGGACATATCAGCCTCGGCCAGCGCAGACGCGGTCTCCTCGTGATGTTTGGAGTGCTGTTCCTGTTCCTCGGCGGCGTGCTCATTGGGGGGATCGATGTTGTGGACCGCAAGGAAGATCGGCTGTGGTTCTGGGCCCAGGCCCTTTGCGGACCGATCGCGCTCGCCGTGGATTTCACAAATCAGACCTTCCTCAAGACGTGGCCGCCCGACGGGGCGGAGCGATCCGACGAGAGGGAGTCCAGGGCCATCGTTCAGCTGGGCCGCAAGGGCCTCGGCCGCGTCAATGAGATGGGCACACTCTTTTGCGCACTGGCCGGATTGATGAACCTCGTCGTGATTCTCGACGCGCTTCACCATCCGTCCAGAAGAGTTGCGGATCGGCGGCAGCGCGGCAGCACCGAACCATGATCCCCGTGCTCGCCTACATTCCGTTTCTGGACCCGATCAATGCGGTACACGATTGGTGGTATCTGCTGCTGGTCCCATTGTCGTTCAGCGTGTCCGTGATCTACCTGGCGCTGCGGATGCCCAGTCTCGACCATTACTGGCGACGAGTGTTGTTGATGACCGTGCAGATCGTCGGGGCAATCGCCGCGCTGGCGATCGTACTGGTGGTGCTTGTCCAGGTGGTCATTCCCCGGTTGCCGGTGGATTAGCCCAATTGCGGGTGAATGAGCTTCGAAGCGATCTGCACCCTCCAGGAACCCGTCGGGTCACTGCCCCACCCTTCGTATCACGTATGCGGCGGCGTACATCCCGCCGATCTCCTCGCGATCGACGGACGTCGGCGGGTACTTGTTGTTCAGCGGCTGCAAGCGGATCGTCCGGCCATCGTCCTCGATGTAGATGCGCTTGAAAGTGGTCTCGTTGTCGCGCAGGAGGCGCACAAAGCAGTCCGATCCCGACGGCGTGAGCAGGGCGGGTGAGAAAATCACGATCTCG
>JADFFQ010000064.1 GCA_022568135.1 Planctomycetota bacterium
ACATGGCAATGCGCGGCGACGGCGTGGGTATCTTCAGCCTGGAGATGAGCAAGCACCATCTTGTCGAGCGGTTGCTCGCGTCACGATCCGGTTTGGAGCTCCACCGGCTTCGGCGCATGATGCTGGGTAAGGAGCACTATAGCCGCCTGTTTGCCGCCTGTGGCGATCTGCAAGATGCCCCGATCTACGTGGACGACATGGCTGCCTCGACGCTCCTGCAAATCCGCGCCCGGGCCCGGCGAATGGTCGCCAAGTTCGCCGTCAAGGCGATCTTCATCGATTACATTCAACTGATCACCGTCGGCGCCCGTGTCGAATCGCGCCAGGTGGAGGTCAGCGAGATAAGCCGGGGCCTCAAAGCGCTGGCCCGCGAGCTGAATCTGCCCGTGATCTGTATGAGCCAGCTCAACCGCGCGCCGGAGCAGCGGGAAGGGCACCGGCCGCGTCTCAGTGATCTACGCGAGTCGGGGTCGCTCGAACAGGACGCCGACGTCGTCGCACTGCTGCATCGTGAGGACTACTACCACCTGGGCGAGAAGGACTACGATCCCAAATGCACCGCCGATCTGATTATCGCCAAGCAGCGCAACGGCCCAACGGGTGCCATAAAGCTCTCATGGATCGAGCAGTCCACGCGGTTCAAAGACTATTCGCCCGCTGCTGCTGCGGGTGAGTATACCGGCGGAATCGGGCCGGCAGCACATGTGGAGGTCGGGGCCGAGTTGCCGATCTGAGTCCGCCACGGCGGATCCGCCTATGGCGGAAACGCCTGCGCCGCCGTCTACCACGGCTTCTCGCGAGCGACGATCCATGCCATGTATCCCAGGTACAGGGCCAGCAGCACTGCCCCTTCGGTGCGGGTGATCTTGTTGCGGTGGGTGACCGCCATCGGCAACAGCAGCAGCGCGATGAAGAGCATCATTGAGAGGTCCTGCCAGCCGTGGCTTGCCGGGACCCCAACGGGGTGTACGATCGCCGTAGTACCCAGCACGAGCAGTAGGTTGAACAGGTTGGAGCCGACCACGGTGCCGACGGCCAGATCGTGGTGCCCCCTTCGGCAAGCGACGACGCACGTCGCAAGCTCCGGCAGGCTGGTGGCAAAGGCGACGATAGTCAGGCCGATCAGCGCTTCGCTGAGCCCCAGCGATCGCGCGATGGCGACCGCGCTCGTCTCGCTGAGCTTCCCCCCGGCAACCAGACCGCTCAGCCCCACCAGGCACAACATGGATGCGCCGATGATCGAGGCACGGGTATCTGCCTCGGCCTCCACGGAAAGCTCGCGAACAAGTGGGTCCGCCGCATCCCGCCTGCCCATGCGGTACCAACTGACCATGAAGACGGCGAACCCGATGACCATCAGCACACCGTCGATTCGCCCGAAGCCGCTGCCGTTCGCGCTCGGCGGCAGCAGGGCCAGCCCGATCATCGCCACGGAGACGACGATCAGCCACGGCAGCTCCTTGCTGACGATCCGCCCGTGAACAGCCAGCGGCGCCACCAGCGCGGTCAACCCCAGGATCAGTCCGATGTTGGCGATGTTGGACCCGACGATGTTGCCGAAGCTGAGCTCAGTATGGCCGTTTCGCGCCGCGATGACATTGAAGAAAAGCTCCGGAGAGCTGGTGCCCAGCGCCACCACGGTCAAACCGACGACCAACGTTGACACGCCGAGGCGCCGGGCGATCGTGACCGTTCCGCTGACCAGCCAATGTCCGCCCAGCAGCAGCAGGGCGATGCCCACACCAAGGGTGACCGCTGCGGCGAAGGGACGCTCCACGAACTGGTCGAGAGCCTCAAACACGGGGCGGCGATTGTAATGGCGGCCGGCTCCACCGGCCGAGGGCGGACGTAAGATGTCGCGGTCTTATTGAGCCGCTTGAATACGGGCGGAACAAAATACGCTCCCGGTGGTAACAACCCGCGGATATGTCCACCGTCGGCGGCCGGCTGTCACACCCAGCCGTCTTGCCCATAACTCCTGACCCCCGACTCCTGACTCCTGCCCCCTGCCCCCTGACTCCTGACCCCTCCTCGGCCTCATGGCTCCCTCAACGTCCAACGAGACGCTCGAAGCGACCCTGCAACGGGCGGCGGTTGGCGATGAGTCAGCCTGGCGCCAGCTTGTGGAGACGTACACCCCGCGGGTGTACGGGCTGATACGTGCTCAATGCGGCAACACGGACCTCGCCGAGGAAATCACCCAATCGACATTCTGCACGATCGTGGCGAAGATCGGCCGGTATGCCGAGCTGGGCCGGTTCGAGTCCTGGCTGTTCCGCATTGCCATGAACCGCCTGCGAGACGAGATGCGTCGGCGCAAGCGGCAGGCCAACCCTGTCCAAAGCGAGACGCTCATGGGCCTCGCCGGCGCTGCGAAAGCTGCGGACAACCCCGACCCCGAGGAGGCACAAGCACTGCGAGCGGCCCTTGCACGGTTATCGGATGCCGATCGGCGGGTGGTTCATCTGCGGCACTTCGCCGGCCTGAGCTTTGCTCAGATCGCCCAGGTCCTTGGCGAACCCTTGGGGACGGTCCTGGCCCGGCAACATCGGGCCCTGAAGAAGCTCCGGCAGCTGCTGGTCGGTGACCAGCGGCATTCCTGACCGCCACAGCCGGTCCGCAGCAATGAAGCTGCGCCTGATTCGTTTGGTTCTACGTCATGGCGACTTCCGCAGGTAATCACCCCTCAGGCCCCGGGCACGACCGCGAGACCACCTATGCCGGGCCGCCCGAGCTTCGGTCGCTTGATGCGATGCTTGCGCGGCAGGCCGATCGGCTCCGAGTGCCCCGGGGTTTGATCCAGCGGGTGTTCGAAGCCTCGGTAGCTGGGCTGCCGAGCCCGCGACGGGTTTGGCGTAGAGCGTCTCATCCGGAGCCGGTGATTGCCACGGTGTCGCTGTGGAGCCGCCTGGCCCTGGCGGCGTCGATTGGGCTGGCCTTCATCGTGGCCACACAAAGCCTCCGCAGACCTGCCGGGCCGCTGCTGCTATCGCCGGAGATGGAGCTGGTCCTGATGGGCGACGCCCGGGACACACGCAACGGGCTGTACCGACTGCTAATGGATTCCGACGTACAGCCGCTGGGCGAGGTGGAGCATCTGCTTCTGACCAGGGACATGACGTTTGACGACCTCGGCTACGACCTGACGATGCTTGTCGCTGACTTGGATATGTGATGGAGCGCAAATGGCCGGCAGCATGAACCGGGTTGTCCGCGTGGCCACGATCGGAAGTACGCTGGTGCTCGCAGCGGCCTTCGTGGCTGGATCGTTGGCGGACACGAGCGATGAGCCTGCGGTGTCACTTGCCCAGGCGACAGCGAACTCGCCGGCCGATGAGCTTCAGCTGCTCGACGGCGCCCTGGCCCAGGCTGAGCCGCCGGAGGCTCACGAGAAAAAGCTCGGCCCATCGAAACCAGCGAGGGGCTCCGCCGTTGGTGATCCAGACCGACGACGCCGTCGGCCGGGCCGCCCGCTGACCACGAAGCTGGTCGAACAATGTCTGGAAGTGGCCCGCGACGTCGAGCCGGAGCTGGCCAATCGATTGGAGAAGCTCCGTCAAGAGAACCCCGGTCCGGCGTTCGAGCGGGCTATTCGCAACGCCCGGCACCTCAGAGGCCTCGTCGATCTCAAGCAGCGCGATCCCCAGGTGTACCAGCTCAAGGTGAAAGAGCTGCGCCTGGATGCTCAGATCGACAGCGTCCTCAAGCAGTTGGCTGGAATGAGCCCGACATCAAGTGAAGCGGCCGAGACCGTTGAAGCTCACGTGCGGGGCCTGGTGCGGCAGCAGGTCGCTGCCTCCATTGCTTCGCGCGGCATGTATCTGCTGCGTCTCAAGGAGAACTTGACGTCGCTCCAGGAGCAGCTTGCCTACGATGCGGCGAACTTCGAGGAGGCCGTGGAGCGGCGAATGCGAGCGCTGATCGAGGAAGCGGACCTGGTGCTGCCCGCGGCTTCGGAATCGACCACCGGGTAGGTACGGACATCCCGCCCGTGCGTCACAGGCCCGGCCCGGGGTCGAGTATCGACCGACGAACATCGCGCTTGAGCCCCCGGCGAAGCCGGGGGCTATGGGACAGATATCGCGCTTGCCCCCCGGCGAAGCCGGGGGCGATGGGATCAGATGATTGACCGACTCGGCTACGGTACGATGGCCGGTTGATGGCAGTGCGTAGCCTTGGTCGAGCGCCCAGGTCCAGCCGCACCATGGGTTGGCTGGGCGGCGTGGTGTTGGTGGTGATGGTGCTGGGATGTCTGGCGACGCTGCCCTTCACCCTAGGCAAAGGTAATGCAGCCGACTCGGGGCGAAGTCTGGCAGCGGGCACTGCACCGCGCCGCTACGAGGCCACGAACCTCGACCAAGCCCTCTTGCCGCCGTTCTGGAGCCGTCATGCACCCGACGAGCGGCAGCGCGCCGAATCAAGCCCCCGGCCGCCGAGACATCTCCTTGGCTCTGACCGGCTCGGTCGTGACCTGCTGACGCGATGCCTCGCCGGGGGCGGGATCAGTCTGGGCATTGGGCTGGCCGCAGCCGGCATCGCCGTCGTCATCGGCACGGCCTACGGAGCACTGGCGGGCTACCTCGGCGGCCGAATCGACGGGGCGATGATGCGGATCGTCGATGTGGTCTACGGCCTCCCCTACATCCTGCTGGTGGTGCTGCTGGCGGTGGCGGTGGACGGCCTTATCGAACGCTGGGGACAGGATCTGAGCCCCGGCCTGCGGCAGGGGGTCAATGTCCTCACCCTGCTGGTGGCGATCGGCGGCGTGAGCTGGCTGACTCTGGCCAGGGTCATCCGCGGGCAGGTCCTCACCCTCAAGCAGCAGCCGTTCATGGAAGCGGCACGGGCGGTTGGGGTGCCTCTTGGGCGTCAGTTCGCCCGGCATCTGCTGCCGAACCTGCTGGGGCCGATCATCGTCTACGCGACGCTCACTGTGCCTGCGGCCATCCTCTCCGAATCATTCCTGAGCTTTCTCGGCATCGGGGTGAGAGAGCCGCTGCCTAGCTGGGGCAATCTCGCCGCCGACGGATTGAGCGAGCTGAACACCGTTCGCGTACGCTGGTGGCTGCTGGTGTGGCCGAGCCTATTCATTGCCACTACCCTCTTGGCGCTCAATTTTGTCGGCGAAGCGCTCCGCGAGGCGCTCGATCCCAAGCGCAGGGCGGTGGCCGTTGTGTAACACCAGGCGCGTGGGACGATCGCGTGTCCCTCTCACATTCCTGTTGATCGGCGGAAAGGATTGACCGTGCAAAGCATGTGCAAGAAAACCGGGCCGAAGCGGTTCACGATGTATTGGTTTGCCGCCTCGGTGGTGGCGTGGTCTTTGTCGGCCGGGGCGGCGGTTGATCCGGATTCGCCCGTTGCCGACGCGCTCGCTCGGGCCGATCTGGCCGTCGAACGGATCGTGTCCGTCGCCAACGAGCAACGGAGCTTCGGCAACACGGTCGAGGCCATCGACGACCTCATCGCCCAGTTGGAGCTGGACACGAACATGACGATGTTCTTGGCCTACGTGTCCACTGACCCCGACGAGCGCCTGGCCGGTGAAAAGGCTGAAGAGGACTTCCGGAACTGGTTGATTGAGCTTTGGAAGCGCGAGGACCTTTACGGAGCGGTCAAAGCCTATGCCGACACGAACCCGAACCTCAGCCCCGAGCAGACGCGGCTGCTCAAACACACAATGCGCGACTTCCGCCGGGCGGGAATGAACCTGTCGGCGCAAGACCGCCGCCGGCTCACCGAGGTCGAGAAGGAGATCACGCGGCTCAGCATCGAGTTCGAGAAGAACATCCGTGCGGATGAAACGGTTGTGCCCCTAACCCGCGCGGAGCTCAGCGGCCTGCCCGAAGAGTTCTTCGATAGCCCCAGCCTCAAGCAATCGGGCGACATCTACCTCGTCGGCATGGCCTATCCTCAGTTCAAGCCGATCATGGACTATTGCGACAACGAGACCACCCGCAAGAAAGTCTGGCTGTCGTATAAGCGCCGGGGCGGGCAGAGAAACGTCGGCGTGTTGGAGCACATCCTCAAGCTCCGCGCCGAAGCGGCCCAACTGTTGGCGTACGCCCATCCGGCCGACTTCGAGATCGAGATCAGAATGGCCAAGAATGCCGACGCTGTCCGAGCGTTCTATGACCGGCTGCGGCCGTTGGTGCGAGAAAAGGCGCTCCGGGACGCTGCCCAACTGACCGCCGCCAAGCGCGAGCACACCGGCGATCCCAACGCAAAGCTCTCTCCGTGGGACAGCTCCTTTTACTTGAACTATCTCAAGAAGACCAAGTACGCGGTTGATCCGGAGAAGGTGCGCGAGTACCTGCCGCTTGACCGCGTCATTGACGGGCTGTTTTCGATCACCCAGTCCCTATACGGGCTTGAGTACCGCGAGGTGACGGAGCATGCCGCGTCCCAGGGCCGGGCGATGTGGCATGAGAACGTCCGCCTGTTCGAGGTGTGGGACAAGATCAGCGGCGAGATGCTGGGTGAGTTCTATGTCGATCTTCATCCCCGGGAGAACAAGTACGGCCACGCTGCGCAATGGGGCCTGGCTCAGCACAAGGCCTGGTCCGACGGTACCTTCACCAAGCCGGTGGCGGCGCTGGTCTGCAACTTCAGTGAGCCGACCCCGCACCGGCCGTCGCTGCTCACCCATGACGAGGTCGAAACATTCTTCCATGAGTTCGGCCACTGCCTGCACACGATCCTCAGCGAGTCCCGCTACTTTCGATTTGCCGGAACCGGCGTGGAGCGGGACTTCGTGGAAGCGCCGTCGCAGATGTTCGAGAACTGGGTGTGGGACGCCGACGTGCTGCAAACGTTCGCCCGCCACTATGAGACCGGCGAGCCGTTTCCGCAGGACCTTCTCGACGGCATGATCAAGGCCCGGCATCTGGGCTCGGCAATGCTCGCCGAGCATCAGTTCTATTACGGTCTGGTCGACCTGGCCTATCACACCGATCCCGACGGCGAGGTGGATACCACCAAGATTCAGGCTGACCTCTTCAGCGAGGTCGAGCTGTACGAAGAAGTTCCCCAGACGTACTTCCAGGCTGCGTTCGGCCACCTGACCGGATATCAGGCGGGCTACTACGGCTATCAGTGGTCGCTGGTGTATGCCTGCGACATGTTCGGGCGGTTCAAGGAACTGGGCCTGCTCGACCCCGAAGCGGGGCTGTACTACCGCAGAAAGATCCTCGCCCGCGGTGGGGCCGTGGACGGTCTGGACCTGGTGAGGGAGTACCTCGGCCGGGAGCCCCGGATGGACGCCTATCTGGAGCACCTGGGGTTGAGCCGGTGAGCCGGATCGAACACTCCCGCCGAGCGGCCCAACACGGGGTCTGACCCCCTTTTTCGGGCCCGCCCTGGGGCGTGAAGCTCGAATCCACGATGCAGAACCGATTCACCGTCAAAGATTTCTTCTACGTGGTCATCGGGCTCGTCATCTGCCTGTTGTTGTTTCTCAACATGGTCAAGACGAACCGTGAGGTTGAGGCGTTGGACAGGGTGCAGCGGGCCCTGAAGCAGCAGAACACGACGCTGGGCAAGTTGCAGCGCGCGATCGCCGGCGTCAGCGCGGGCGCCCGGACCGACGCGACAACCTTCCAGGAAGGTTCGCCGGACGGCGTTGATCCACGCGAGCCCCCGCCGGCCCGGACGCCCAGCGGCCCGGATGATGAGCCGTTCCAGGAGAACGTCGCTGCGCTACCCAGCTACCAGCCGGGGGTGGACATCGCGTTCAGTTCAGCGAGCCCCGCGGTAAATCGGCATGGGATGGCGCAGCAGTGGCAAACCGGGCCCGATGCCGAGCTACCCCAAGATTTCACGCCCGGCGATACGCTCATCCTGGTCTGGAACGCCCAGCCGCAAACACTCACCCCGTTTGTTTCACGCGACGCCTATGCCGCTCGCCTCTCCCACGAGATTTTCGAGCCGCTGTGCTGGGTCAACCTCGAACGGCCGTTTGAGTATGTACCGGGTCTGGCCCGCTCGTGGGAAGTGAGTGAAGACGGCCTGGAGTTGATCTTCCACCTGTTCCCCAACGCCGTCTGGTCGGACGGCGAGCCCGTCACCGCGGACGATGTGATCTTCACCTTCGACCTGGTGATGAATGACGAAATCGATGCGCCGCATCTGCGCTCCTATTTGAAGGAAAACCTTCAGCAGTGGTACGCGCTGGACCCCCACACCGTCCGTTTCCACATGAAGGACACCTACTTCGATGCGGTGGGCATCTGCGGCAACCTGCTGTGGATCCTGCCCGAGCACGTCTATGGCGACCTTGATCCCCAGACGTACAACACCCGGGTTCGTGAGCTGTGCGTCGGCTCCGGGCCGTGGGTGCTCGACTCGTGGACGAAAGGCAATCAGCTGGTCCTGGCCCGCAACGAGAACTACTGGGGCCCCAAGCCCGCGCTCAAGAAGCAGATCATCCGTGTCATCATCAGCGAGCTGGCCGAGCTTCAGGAGTTCAAGGCGGGCAACGTGGACCTCATCGGCCCGACGCCCCAGCAGTGGACGCTCAACGTTGACAGTCAATGGCTGGCCCAACGCGGCCGGAGCGTCCTCTATCACTCGCCGCTGCGGGGGTATGCCTACATCGGGTACAACCTCCGGCTGGCGAAGCTTGCCGACAAACGTGTGCGGCAGGCGTTCGCCATGCTGCTTGATCGGCGGGAGATGATCGACACGCTGCGGGAGGGGCTCGGCCGGATCATCACCGGGCCCTTTTATTTCGACGCCGATCAATACGATCGGACGATCGAGCCCTGGCCGTACGATCCCCAGCGCGCCAGGCGGCTGCTTGCGGAAGTCGGCTGGGTGGACCGCGACGGCGACGGGGTGCTGGACGCGGACCTCAACGGCGACGGGATCCGCGAGCAGTTCGAGATCACCTTCCTGATGCCGTCCGGCAGCACCTATGCCCAGCGTCTACAACGATATGTGCAGGAGAAATTCCAGCAGGCCGGCATCAAGGTCAATCTCGACCAATTGGAGTGGTTCGTGTTCGAGCAGCGCCTCAGGAATCGCGACTTCGAGATGGTCAGTCTGGCCGCGAACGGGCGTCCGGAAGCCGACCCGTATCCGAACTGGCACTCCAGCCAGGCGGACAACCGTGGCTCCAACGATGTCGGCTTCATTCACCCCGAGGCGGATCGGCTTATCGAAGAGGCGCGCCGCACGCTTGACTACGAGAAGCGGATGAAACTGTGGCATCGCTTCCACCGCATCCTGCACGAAGAGCAGCCCTTCACATTCCTCTTTACCCAGCCCAGCCTCGCGTTCGTGGACGGGCGGTTCCGCAACGTCCATCACCGGCCGCTTCGTCTGTATACCAGCGAATGGTACGTGCCGCTGGAGGTCCAGCTTCGGTAGTTTGATACGCATCCCGAATTGATCCTGCGCGTGTGAAACCGAGGCATCAAGGGATCAAGATGCTGACCCGGGTCTTCCTCGTCCCGACAAGTCGGGACTCGTCAGACCCGGCTTCGCCCGCTGCCTTGATGCCTCGATGCCTTGGTGCCTTCCCGACAGCGCGAAGGAATCAGCCCGCCGATGCACCCACTACGCCACGTGCCCGGCAACCGTGGCCGATCTTCGTGCGTAAAGCCTGCCGGGGCGAGATTCCGTCGGCGGCCGCTGCGCTGTGGTGGGGCTTGACCGGGCGGGCGTACGGCAGGAGACTGGCCGGCCTTGCCGATTCTCGGCTTCTATTGGTGGTCCCGGCCGGTCCGATAGCCGGCCGAGGCGAAGGTAAATTCGACCCGCTTGGGAGGTAGAGACCGATGGCTGCACGTTCAACCGCTGGGACCGGCGTCGTGGTATCACTGGTCGTGTTCGTGCTCTGCGCGGTCTTTCTGCTGATACTGTCGATCGTGTTCTACACCGGCCAGACCAAGGCCGCACAATCCGATGTGGAAGCACAAGCCGCCCTTGCGAGATTCGTCACCCCCGAACAGCAGAACCGTGACCAGATCAAGGCGCTGGTAGCCGAAGCCGAGCACGGGCCCTCAGTCGTGCAACAACTGCAGAGCGAGTATCGGGAGCTGATGGGGTACGTCTCCGGCAATCCCGGCAACACGTTCGTTTCACTGCAAAGTGAGCTCGTGCGTTTCGGCGTGCCGCCCGAAGGCGAGAGCGTCAGGAACGTTCTGCAGACGCGCGTTCAGAACCTCAGGAACACACAAAACGATCTGGACAGCCTCACCACGAAGCTCACCGACCGGGGGAACGAAATATCGGAGCTTCGCGCCCGCGCGGACCAGGTGAAACAAGATCACCTCGAAGAGCTCGACGCGGTGGGCAGCGGGATCGCCGAGTATGGCGAGGCGGCCGAGGAGTATCGCCGCGAGGTTGACGAGGCGAAGAACGATTACTTCGGCGCGATCGACCGATTGCGTGACGAGTTCGAAGGTCAGATCGCCGGCCTGGAGAACGAGAAGGATACGTTGTACCAGCAGGTCGCCTCGCTGAAGGGACGTGTGGACGAGTTGCAGGCGATCTTGAGTAGGTCCCGCCTGCGGGCGGAGAACCCCGCCATGCTCGTGGACGGTCACATCATCGACGCCGCCGGATCAAGCGACCAGGTCTTTATCGACCGCGGCAGGAAACACCGAATGGTCCTGGGCATGACGTTTGAGGTGTATGACCGCGACTCGGCGATCAGGGTGAATCCGAACACCGGCGACCTGCCGCGCGGCAAGGCGAGCCTGCAGGTGATCAGAGTCGCCGACACCACCTCAACCTGCAAGATCACGCGGTCCGTCCCCGGGCGGCCGGTGGTCCGCAACGATGTGATCGCCAACGCCGTCTACGACCCCAATTACGTCTTTCGATTCCTCGTGCACGGCAAGTTCGACGTTGACGGTGACGGCAGACCGTCTGAGGGCGATGCGGAGTATCTGCGAAGCCTCATCATCGACTGGGGCGGGTCCGTGGTGACCGGCGAGCAGCTTCCGGGCGATCTGGATTTCCTGGTGATGGGTGTCGCGCCGCCGCTGCCTCCGCCGCTGGCCGCGAACGCCTCACAGTTTCAGATCGACGACTGGGTTCGCAAGCGCCGCGCGCATGAACAGTACCAGGAGCTGTTCACCCAGGCCCGCGAAGCCCAGATTCCCGTGCTCAACTCGAACCGCTTCTTCATCCTCATCGGGCACACCGCGCGGTAACACGCATCCCCAATTGATCCTGCGCCTCTGAAACCGAGGCATCAATCCGCCGCAGGCGGAAAGGCATCCAGGCATCGAGTGCGAGAGACCATCGTGACTTCTCTTGCCCACCCTTGCCTTGATCCCTCGATGCCTTGGTGCCTTATGAGATCAGCCCACAGCACAAGCGCACTGCGATCCGTTCATAGCCGTCCGCCGACGGCGGACATTTCCGCGGGTTTGCATTGTCGCGCAATTCCCCGGCGTATTCATGCGGGGCTATGATCGTTGTTTCGCGGGCGAGCCTGCCCCGCCGCGAGAGACCCGAATCGCAAGACTCGATCCAGCGAAGCAGCGACTGTGGCCAGGAACCAACCAGCGATCGTCGTATGGAGCCAGTACTTGGCGCTGCGGGCAGTTGCCGGGTTCATGCACTGCTTCAGCGTCGAGCAGAACCTTCAGACCGCCGCAGACGTCGGCTCGCTGTTCTACCGCTTCAGCCGTAGGCATCAGCAGCGCGCCAAGCGCAACATCGCCCTGAGCTTCCCCACCTGGCCGGCCGAACGCGTCGCGGAGGTGGCCGAGCGCTCGCTGCGCCACATGTTTCAACTGTTCATGGTCGATGCGGTGATCATGCCTCGCCGCATCACGGCTTCGTCCTGGCCGAGCTATGTGCGCATCGGCCCCCTCAAAGGCGTGATGGATCGACTGGTCCGCGGGGAACCGCTGATTTTCCTTACCTGCCACTTCGGCAACTGGGAGTTGCTCGGGTACACGCTGGCGGTGATCGGCTATCCGCTGTATGCCCTGGCCAGACCCTTGGACAATTGGTTGCTGAACCGTTGGGTCATGGGCATCCGCGAGGCACGGGGCATGCGCATCATCACCAAATGGGGCGCCACCCCGATTCTGCAGAGTGTTCTGGAGTCGGGGGGGCGGGTGGCGTTTATCGCCGATCAGAATGCCGGCGACCAGGGCCTTTTCGTGCCGTTCTTTGGGCGACTCGCCTCCAGCTATAAGTCGATCGGCCTGCTGGCCATGCGGTACCGCGTGCCCATCGTTGCCGGCTTCGCCCGGCGGCTGGACGGGCAGTTCAAGTACGAGCTGACGTGTGCGGACGTCATCAGTCCCCAGGATTGGGTCGATCAGCCCGACCCGCTCTTCTACATCACCGCGCGGTATAACCGGGCCATGGAGCAGATGATCCGCAGCGCCCCG
>JADFFQ010000028.1 GCA_022568135.1 Planctomycetota bacterium
CATCGGGAAAAGGCCCCCTGGGCACCAGTTGGGCAGGGTCCACCCCGAACATCGCCGCGTGGTTGAGGCGGAACTGTTCAGCGCTGTCTACGGCGCTTGCGCCGTGGGAGAACGCGGCTCCGTACACACGGCTGATCCTGCCCGCCCATTCATAGAGGGCCGTGTCCGGGTGCGCTTCAAGGAACTGCCCAACCAGCTGCGCGCGGGTGCTCGGCGAGTCGCCGGGGCTCTCAAGCACCGGATCAGACCACGACGGCGCGGGAGCGCCCACCAAGAGAATCCCCGCCATCCCGACTGCGGCCAGCAGCGCTGGGTATGCCATGGATCGACCCTTCCTTCATTCGTTCCGGTTCGTCTGGGCTATGACCCCCGGCGCAGGCTGAAGCACTTCAGTCTGCCGCGTCTGTGATCACTACTATACTACCGGCGAATCACCGCCACGCAAGGCCGATCGACGCAAAAGCGCCGCACGACCGCCCCTGAGACGCGGGCCGTCGGCGCCCCGGGGCTCACCGCCTCATGCTGCCGCCATTGGGCAACCTTGCCATATTCTGATCTGCTATGCCATGGCCGCCAAGACCAAGCGAACCCCGAACCAACCGACGATCGAGAACCGGCGGGCCAGGTACGACTTTTACATCGACGACACGCTCGAATGTGGTATCAAGCTCACCGGCACGGAGATCAAGTCCGTCCGCAACGGCCGGGTGAGCCTCGCCGAAGGGTACGTACGGGCGACCCAAAGCCCCCCGGCCTTGGCGCTGCACGGCGTGCACATCGCGGAGTATCCGCCGGCGGGCAAGCAACTTCAACACGACCCGACGCGCGTCCGCACGCTGCTGGCCCATCGTCGGGAGATCCGCAAGCTCGCGGACAAGACGAGCCAGAAGGGCTATACCATTGTGCCGCTCAAGATGTACCTCGTCCGCGGCCGGGCCAAGCTGCTGATTGGCCTCGGTCAGGGCAAGCGCCGCCACGACAAGAGACACGAGTTGGCCAAACGCCAGGCCGAGCGCGAGATCAGCCGAGCGATGTCGCGCTCCCGCCGGTGAAGCGGTCGCCGCGATCTTCCAGAACCCAACGTCCAAGGCCCAGCGGTTCGCCGCCGAGTCGGACGACCCGGACCTTCTTGCGAGGCGGTGACAGTGCGGCTATTGGCGGCGACGACGGCGCGGCCCAGCCATCCCAGCAAGCCCCATGAACACAATGGATCCCGGCGCTGGAATGAGCACGCTCGTTCCCGCATAGTCACCTGCATCGGTCGGCTGCACGAAGGACCCAATGGTTGCGGCGTAATCGACGATGCCATCCTCCTTACCCCAGACCGTTGGGAGGCTGATGGCGCCAAGCGGGACAGCACCCGAGATGCTGAACGGGCTGAACTCGACCTCAACGATTGCAACCACGGAAAAGTCCGCCGCGTCAACGACTGCCACCTGGCCGGGATTCGGAAGGTCGAAGAGGGTAATCAGGAAATCAACGCCGAGCTTGAGGCTCTCAAAGGGCGGAGACCACATGTTTTGAATCGCGGGCACCCCCGACTTGGAACTCTGGTCGACATCCAGGTCGATAAAACCGTACAAGGCGTTGGGCGCCCCCGACGATGCCGGCTGGATCAGCGTGAAGAAGGTGACCTCGAAATACAAAAAGTTGGCGTCATAGACCAGCGCCACCGTATCGAGATCCAGCAGCGGTCCGGGCTTTCCGAAGACGGGAATCGCATCGCCTTGGGGATCGAAGATGAAGTCCGCGTGGGTGGCCTCGACCCCAACCGACAGCACAGCCATAGCCGCCATCATTCCCAGAAGGTTCCTTTGCATTGGGCTCTCTCCTCTTTTCTCTTCTCACCAGGCAGCGCGTTGGACGGCCACGGTCGCCCCGGGGCCATTCGGCGCCATCTCTGAGGCCAATGATACCTACGTGCCGGGCCAGCCGTCAAGCATCAGCCTGGGAATCGGCGTCCATCTCCTTCGCCACGCTCCCGATCCATTCGAAGGCTTCAAAGTCTCCCCACCCATCGCCACATTGCCGGTGATACCCGACCGCGTGGCCGTCCTCGCTCAGGCCCCACCTCCTCGCCGGGCGCAATGAACCGAACCTACATTGGGGCCGAAGTGCGAACGAGGTCATCGACTAGAGCGACTGCGGCCCAAGTCTAGCGGCCTGACGATCCGCGCACATCAGTAAGCGGCCGATGTACGTCCGCACCCTTACCCGACATTTCCCATTTGACCTTCGCCCAGGTCCACCGCCGAGCTTTCCGAGCACGAGTGAAACGCCCCCCCCTCCCCGGAAACCCAAGTTCCAGTCGCTTGCACCTGACCGGAATCGACGGTGACAGGCCGGTCCCGCAACAGACTCTCGTCCCCTTTTCCGCCCCCCGTACTCGTAGCCCTCTACTTCGCGTAGGTCGTACAACTCGGCGATAGCGAATGCCGCGTCGCCACGGAAGAACCTGGGCTCATCCAAGTCTCGGTATCGCTCGATGACCGGCTCCAGCGCCGACCGCCAGTCGTCGGCGCTGGCGACTCGTCGCCGCGTCCCACGGAGAGAAATGGGGTCGGCGGGGTATCGCCTCAGCTCGGGGACGCTTCGTTTCGCTCCAACGCGTTGCGCATGTCCTGGATCGACTTGACCAGGCTTTCCAGACGCTTTCGGAGCTTTTCGGCGTCTTCTCCGTCCGCCAGTCCATCCTTGACCGCCATCAGCGACTCGACCAGATTGTTGGCGCCGGTGATGGCGCGTTTGATGGGGTTGAGTCTCAAGGCGTCCGCATCGCGCAGGTTCTTTTCGGCCCGCTCCCGGAACGCCTTGGTGACGCGGGCCAGTTCGCCGGCCTGACGGGCGATCTCGCGGTTGCGCTCGCCGATGTCTTCGATGAGAACCCGCTCCGAGATCTCACGGGCGATGCGGTCAAACTGCCGAATGGTCGCGCGCTGATCGGCATTCAAGGGATCGGGCGCGGTAGAAGCGATCTGATAGTCGGTGAGTTCGATGCTCACCTCGATGCGCTTCTCGTGGGTATCGGCCGTGCGGGCTTTGTCGACCAGTTCCTTGAGCGCCGAAGACCATTCGTCCATCGTGGAGATGTGGGAGAAATCCATAGTAAACCTCTTATGTTCTTGTTATCGATCACGAACCTCGTTCACCAATTCGCGGATCTCGGCGATGGTTTCGATCAGCGCCGTGGTATCGAGCCCGCCCCCCCGTTCCAGCGCGGCCCGAATGTCCGTGTGAACCTGCGCCCACTCGCGCACGCCCCGTTGAATCGCACCCACGGACCGGCGTAGCGTTGCCCGTCGTGCCGAGGTGGCGTCGCGCTCCTTGACGTAAGGCTCGTACCAATCATCCGTTTCAGCGATCGCGGCCTTCAATTCGATCAACTGGGTCTTCTGGGCGGTAGTGAGCGCGACCCACGATATTTCATATAATTTGTGCCGCGCCTCCACGAGAGTCTGTCGGTAGCCCAAGCTGGTACTGATGTTCGAACTCAGCGCGTTGAGTTGAATCTGGCCCGCCGATTCGACGGCCTGGTCCAGCGCCGCCAGACTGGCGTCGAGCACGTCGGCGATCTTGTCGATGGCCGGGGCCAGGTCGGCCATGGCCTCCTTCAGGGTCTTGCGCCCCTTGGTATTGGCGATGTGCGTGTAGGCGAGTTGTATGGCGCGCGCGATCGCGCCGGCGGCGGCGCCAGCGCCGATCGGCACCCCCATCGTGTCGGCCAGTTGCGTCGCCGCGTTCGTCACCTCTTGCATGCTGGCGGCGGCTTGGCTCGCGGCGTCGGTGACGGCCTGGAGCGACTGCGCGTACTCATGCGCCGCCTCAAGCGAAATGACGATTTTGTTCCAGTTGGTTTCGAGCTTCGCCGCTTCTGCCTTGAGTTTGTCTCTATTCGGAGGCAGCGCGGCATCGGCGGCAAGCAAAACCTCCTGCACCGACGTGGTGCCGACCGACCGTACCGCCGATGTGAGCTTGGCGGTGGATTGGGTGAACGGCGACATGTCGGGCAGCGCCCCGCATCCCGTCTGCACGAGCGCCGCCACGCCCATCAACGTCATGACGGCTACTCGCAAGCTGAATCGCGGTATAGGTAATCGATGCATGGTGATCTCCGTTGTGTGGTGCCCGTAACTGCAGGGCGTGCCCGCGACATGGCGAACGGTCACGCGACGATCCGGTGAAACGAATCAACCGCTTCATTACCAACGACGGTGCGCGGGCTTCGGCCCTTCACCGATTCTGTTCCTGCTTGATGTTCCTGACCACGGACGAATGAAGATGAGTGTTCGGACGGCTCGGAAGATTCACGGTTTACCGACATTTCCCATTTAACCAACGCCCGGCTCCACCGCCGAGCTTTCCGAGCACGAGTGAAACGCGCCCCCCCGAAACGCAAATTCCAGTCGCTTGCTTCTAGGATACCTGTCATTGACGTTGACGGTAGTCAACTACCTAGCTGTCAGCTATCTAGTTGACACCTCCTAAGGCGGCCATTCTTTCTCCGCCTTGGAATCGCCAACATCTAGAGTAGGTGGCCGAGTCCTGCCGCAAGACGGCGGCCTGAGGCCCTGTCGTGCCGCTTGGGTCGCAGACTCACCGCAATCTACTCAGGTGTACGCCAGGAAAGGTTGTTCAAGAACGCTGATCCGCCACAGGCGGATGGGAAATCCGGGCTTACGTTTGCGGCTCCTAACGGACGCTGCGCCTACTCAGTAATCGTTGTAGGAACTCGTGGAGGAGCGACCGGCCGGAGGTCGCCCGGCTGGGCCAAGCCGAGGGTGGCCGGAGTGATTCACGACAGCGGCGCTATGGCCTGTAAACCACCATAAAGCAACCTCTTGGATTGAAATTGGGTCGAATTGCCGGTTTGGCGAAGCCCCGGCGGCGATGAAGAATGCGAGGAAAATCACAAACTTCATTTGACCCTCGCCGTATAGGGCGTACCGTTTTCCTCAGATTCGATCGCACGCTAGATCCAGGGGAAAGATTTCCGGCAGCACCCCCTGCTTTGTGGGGTCTACAGCCTGAAACACCCAAGAACCGTTACTCGTGCGACTCGAACGCAGGCCGGCCGCAAGCAGATCGGCGGCGCGGACCCGCCCCGACAGGGGTCGGCTGCCGCACGCAGTTGTGGTTGGGTGGAGCGGTTCGAGCGGGCGATGGAAGCAGTTGCGGGCAGTTTGTTGCTCGGATTGGGCGTGTTCGCAAGGCTGAGTTGAAGATTTCAAGGGGCTTCCCCGGCGTGTCCATCCTAGTCGGTCAGTCAGATATTGATCAGGTTCGTGATGCCACGGATCTGGTCGCGCTGATCGGAGAGCAGCTGCCGTTGCGGCCAAAGGGTCGCGAGCACGTCGGGCTTTGTCCGTTTCATGACGATCATGGGCCGTCGCTGACCATCGTCACCCACAAAGGCAACGCGTTCTACAAGTGTCACGCCTGCGGCGCCGCGGGTGACGCGTTCAACTTCGTGATGGATTATCACAAGATGACGTTCGGCGAGGCCCTGCGGCACCTCGCCGATCGGGCGAGCATCACGCTACGAAGGCCCCATCAGCAACCGGCGTCGGCAGCCAAGACCGCCTCGAGCGGGGCTGAGCTGCGCGAGGCCAACGCGCTGGCCGCTTCATTCTTCCGGGACACATTGAAGCGTTCGCCTGACGCGACGGTCGCTCGTGACATGATTCAGAAGCGCGGCATCAGTGCGCAAATGGTAGAGGCCTTCATGCTCGGGGCGGCGCCGAAGGAGTGGAACGGCTTGTCTCGATTCACCCGCAGCAAAGCCGACTCGATCAAAGCGCTCATCGGCGCCGGACTGTTGAAGCCGCGATCGGACGGCCAGGGGCACTACGACACATTCCGCAATCGCCTGATCTTTCCGATCTGTGATGAACTGGGCCGGCCTGTTGCGTTCGGCGGCCGAACGCTCGACCCCGACGATGAGCCGAAGTATCTCAACAGCGCCGAGAGCGCGGTGTTCCACAAGTCGCGCACGCTCTACGGCCTGCATCTTGCCAAACGAGCGATCATCGAAAGCAAGCAGGCCATCGTGACCGAAGGCTACACGGACGTCGTCGCCTGCCACCAGGCGGGAGTTCGCCAGGTCGTGGCCACGCTGGGGACCGCATTGACCCAGGATCACGCGCGGATCCTCAAGCGGCTCTGTGAGGTGGTGGTACTCGTGTTCGATGGCGACGAAGCCGGACAACGCGCCGCAGACCGTGCGGTCCAGCTGTTCTTCGCTGAGCCGGTCGATGTGAAGATCTGCATTCTGCCCGACGGGCTGGATCCGGCTGATCTGCTTGGCCAACCCGACGGGCCCCAGCACTTCCGGCAGGCTCTTGGGGCGGCGAAGGACGCTCTTGAGTACAAGGTCACTCGCTTTCGTGACGAGCTGGGCGCCGCCGGCGGCCTGTCCGGCCGGCAGCGGTGCCTTGAGAGATTCCTGCATGACCTGGCCAACCTCGGTTTCCATGCCATGCCCGGCGTTCGCAAGCGCCTCATCATCACCCAGCTGGCCGATCTTCTTGGCGTTCGCATCGACGATATTGAACGGTCCCTACCCCGACCGCAGCGCAGGGCATCGGCTGCGAACCAATTGATCGAACCCCAGCCGACGAGCGATCCGGCAGCGTCGGAACTTCCTGACCGTTGGGCATCCCCCGCGGTCGCGTCCCGGCGCCGGGCGGAGCATGACCTGTTGGGCGTATTGATCTACCAGCCGTCGCTTCGCACTCAGCCCGTCGCGTCTGACGACGGCCGGCATGTGGAGGTTACCAGACTCTTCCAACCACAGCAGTTCCGCGATCCAGCCGCCCGTTGCATTGCCGAGGTCGTTTTGCGATGGCTCGAGGATGGTCATGACTTCACCGTGCAACAACTCATGGCGAACCTCCAGGATCCCCCCCTGCGCAGGCTGGTCAGCGACCTATATCTCGAAGGTGAGCGCCGTCTCGGCGCGCAAGGGCAGTCCGCCGTCGAGCACATGCAAGAAATCTGCACCACATTCCAAAGACTCGTGCGTCGCGAGCGATACCAGCAGGACTTGGAGGCCTATCGTCAGGGCAAGGCAGATGTGGGACGGGCTGAGGATGCGCTTCGCGATGTCATTGAACAACGACGTAGACAAGGGTACATCCCTGAGGCGATGCCCGCGCGAGTTCGATCCGAGAAGTTAGGTGCGCCGTGATTCAGCAGATATCCGCCGTTGCGGCACCGCAGTCAATGGAGCAATGCCGGTGAGCACACAACTTATTGACATGCACCCAATCCTCCGTGAGCTGATCGAGCGTAGCAAGAAACGGAAATGGATCAGCTACGAGGAGCTCAACACCTCTCTGCCGGACGAGATGGTTGATCCCGAGAAGCTCGACGAGCTGTTGGTGTCGATCGAGAGCCTGGGCATCGAGTTCCTCACCGAGCAAATGGCCGGCCGCAACAGGAATCAGGCCTTTCAAGCACCGCTGCAGACGAACCTGAAGTTCAAGCGCGATGCCCCGAACATGAACGCTGCAATTCCGAAGGTTCGACTTGACGACGACGGGGCCGCGGATGACGAGCGGGCCGCTGCCCTGGCCTTAGCCGAGCAGCGATCTGGCGAGGAGATCCTTGGTGACGCGGAAGCCCGAGCCGTGATTGAGCAGGCGATCGCGGAGGCCGGATCGAAGCGGATCGACGATCCCATACGCATGTATCTCACGCAGATGGGCACCATCCCCCTGCTGACTCGGGAACAGGAGATTCGGCTGGCCAAGAAGATCGAAACCACTCGCATGATCTTCCGCCGGCGCGTTCTCGAGTCGGACTACGCTGCTTCTCAATCCGTCGATACGCTTCAGCAGGTTCATGAGGGGAATCTGCCGTTTGACCGAACCATGCGGATTTCCACGGCCGAGGAGAACGCCAAAGGCAAGATCGCCCTTCGGATTCCGGTGAATCTCTTGACTGTTCGCCGTTTGCTCAAGCAGAATACTCAGGCCTGGGAGCAGCTCCAGCCCAACGATCTCTCGCAGGCGGAGCAACTTCGCCTCAAGCGCGAAATGTCATCCCACCGCCGGAAGGTGGCCACGTTGCTGGAAGAATGCTGCCTTCGGACCGCCAAGATCCAGCCGCTGTTCCGCAAGCTGCAATCCATCAATCAGAAGATAAAACAGTTGCAGCGCGAGCTTCAACGCGCGCAAAGGATGCCCGAAAAGTATGACCCCGAAGACCTCTACGTGCTGAAGGATGAGCTGGACGGCCTGCGAGGACTGGTCCTCGAGGGACCCGATGAGATCGATTATCGTGTCCGTGAGATCGAAAAGGTGTTCACTGAATACGAGCAGGCCAAGCGCGACCTCTCCGGAGGCAACCTTCGCCTGGTCGTTTCAATTGCCAAGAAGTATCGCAACCGCGGTCTGCCGTTTCTGGACATCATTCAGGAGGGGAACACCGGCCTGATGCGGGCGGTGGACAAGTATGAATACAGGCGCGGGTACAAGTTCTCCACCTACGCCACCTGGTGGATCCGCCAGGCCATCACCCGGGCCATCGCCGACCACGCGCGGACCATCCGCGTGCCCGTGCACATGATCGAGACGATGTCCAGGCTTCGCACGATTCAGAAGCACCTGCTTCAGGAGGTTGGGCGCGAGCCGACCATCGCGGAGATCGCCGAGCGAGCCATGATGACGATCGACGAGACTCGCCGGGTGATGAAGATCTCGCGCCATCCGGTGAGCCTGGACCGCCCGGTGGGCGAATCGGAGGATTCACAATTCGGCGACTTCATTGAGGACGAGCGGCAGGAAGCACCCGCCGAAACCGCCACCAGTGAGATGCTGCGGTCTCGCATCAACGATGTGCTCAGAACCCTCACCTACCGCGAGCGCGAGATCCTCAAGCTCCGCTACGGCATCGGCGACGGCTACACCTACACCCTCGAAGAGGTCGGGCGAATCTTCAAGGTCACCCGCGAACGCGTCCGCCAGGTTGAGTCGAAAGCCATCCGCAAGTTGCAGCAACCCGTGCGCATGCGACGCCTGGCAAGCTTCCTGGCTGATGAACCCCAAGAATTCGCCGACATCATCAGCTCCGAGAAGCAAGCGGTCGGCGGTCAGGCCATATAGCCCCGGACTCCGCCCAGGGGTTCTTCTTCCCGCCGCGCTCCCTGTAAAGCCGCGAGCATCGGCCTCGAGCTGCGGGAACTGTGTACGCGGGGTGGACTCCCTCGTCCCGCAGCTTGGCCGAGGGATACTTGTTGACGGTTGGTGTGATCGCGGATGACCCCCCGGCAGAGCCGGGGGCTATGGGAGGTGCTTTGCGCCGGTTGCGATCGCCGGGTGTATGCACGGGTCCACCGGGTTGACACAACCCGGCTCGCTTCCAGGTGCCGCCGTGGAGTGAGCCGGCCCGTGTCGGGCCGGTGGATGTGCGATGTCGCACGACCGTATCGGTGCGCGGTGGGTGGGTTGGGGGCTGAGCGTGGTGGCCACGATGCGGTACACTTTGGGGCACACCGGTAGGAGGTACTCGTGATGGCCAAGGGGGCGATGATGTCGGACTTCTCGATCAGCCTGCCGGATCGGCCGGGCGAGCTGGCGCGGCTGGCGTCGATGCTGCGGGAGGCAGAGGTGAACCTGGTCGGGCTGTGGGGCTACGGCGCGGGCCAAGGCAAGGCCAGGTTCTATTGCGTGCCGGAGACAGCCGAGCAGTTCCGCAACTTCGCCCACTCCGCGGGACTTGAGGTCGAGGAAGGCAGGACGTTTTATCTCACCGGGGCCAACCACCCCGGCTCGCTCACCGAGTGGCTGGACAAGATCGCCTCGGCGGGCATCAACCTCCACGCGATCCAGGCAGTCCAGATGCATGGCGAGTTCGGTTGCTTCATCTGGGCCGATTCAGAGGATTGGGACGCCCTGGCCAGGCTGCTGACGTAGCAGCGCCGGTGATCCGGCGGCCGGAAATCCGTCTCGAACGCCGCGAGACTTGCCACCCAGGAGGTTCCGCGGCTCGTTGGGCCGCGGCTGCCAGGACGAACCCATCCTGGCGGTGATCGGTAATGTGATATGCTTGCGGCCTTTGGGGAACAGGGCGCAGCATTCAGAAGCGATGCCAGAGTCCATTGCACGATGACCGAGAAACCAAGAAGCGACCAGTCCAAGCCGGCGATGATCGAGGCGATCGGTCTCACCAAGCACTTTGGCGACTTCGCCGCGGTGGCGGACATTTCGTTCAGCATTCCGCAGGGGCAGGTCGCCGCGTTTCTCGGGCCCAATGGAGCCGGCAAGAGCACCACCATGCGATTGCTCACCGGCTACCTTGCCCCCTCGGGGGGAGTGGCCCGAATCGCCGGGCACGACATGGCAAGCGACCGGCTGGCCGGGGCGGCGAGGCTGGGATATCTACCAGAGAACGGGCCGCTCTACGACGACATGACGCCGCGAGCGCTGTTGGAATTCTTTGCCCAGGCCCGTGGCCTGGGGGCGTCGCGCCGCAAGCAGCGGATCGACGCGGTGATCGATCAGTGCGCCATCGGCAGCGTGATCGGCAAGGCGACCGGAAAGCTCTCACGCGGCTACCGCCAGCGGGTGGGCATGGCCCTGGCGCTGCTGCATGAGCCGGACGTGCTGATCCTGGACGAGCCGACCGCCGGGCTTGACCCCAATCAGATCCGCGAGGTGCGCGAGACCATCCGCCGGCTCGGGCGAAGAAAGACGATCCTGCTGTCGACGCACATTCTCCAGGAGGTCGAGGCGATGGCCGATCGCCTGCTGTTTATCAATGAAGGTCGGCTCGTGTATGACGGCACCGTTGCCCAACTGAACGAGCAAGGCAAGTCGCTCGACGAGCGCTTCGCGGAGTTGACCACGGCCGCAGCATGACCAACAAGACACGGGCACGCACGACACCCCATCGCCTCATGTGCGGCTGCGGGCGGGCTGAGGATTGAAGATGAACGGACATATTCTCATTGCGATCTTCAAGCGGAACTTCGTGAGTTACTTCAGCAGCCCGATCGGGTATGTGTTCATTTGCGCGTTCGTGCTGCTCAGTGCATTTGCTGCGTTCTGGCCGAACGAGTTCTTCAACGCGAACCTCGCCAATCTCGGTCAGCTCAACAAGAGCCTGCCGTGGATCATGCTGGTGTTCATCCCGGCCGTCACGATGAGCATCTGGGCTCAGGAAAGGCAGCAAGGCACCGACGAGCTGCTGCTGACGCTGCCCGCATCCGACCTGGACGTCGTGATCGGGAAGTACCTGGCCGCGCTGGCGATCTTCACCGTCTCATTACTGTTTTCGCTGTCGAACATCATCGTGCTGATCGGTCTGGGCAAGCCCGACCTCGGGTTGCTCGCGGCGAACTACGTTGGGTATTGGTACGTCGGCGCAGCGATGTTGTCGGTGGGGATGGTGGCGTCGTTTCTGACCAAGAACCTGACCGTCAGCTTCGTCCTTGCGGTGGCCTTTAACGTGCCGCTGGTCTTTGCCGCCTTCGCCGACGTGATCCTTGGCCGCGAGACCGCCTTGGTCATCAAGAGTTTCAGTATTGCCGAGCAGTTCAGCGACTTCGGCCGCGGCGTGATCACGCTTTCAGGCGTGGTATTCTTCGGCTCGATCGTGGCGGTCATGCTCTACCTGAGTATGGCGCTGATCGGACGGAGGCACTGGACCAGCCGACGCCAAGGGATGCCCATGCCAGGCCACCTCGCCGTGCGCAGCGTGTCGCTGGCAGCCGTCGCCATCGGTCTCAACGTCCTGGGCTCCCGCTTCGACCGGCGGCTTGATATCACCAGCGAAAGGCTCAGCTCGCTGAGTCCCCACACCCGCGAGCTACTCACACCGCTTCGCCGCGACCGACCGGTGTACATCGAAGCCTACATCAGCTCCGATGTTCCACAGCAATACGTTCAGACACGGTTCAACCTCCTCTCAATGCTGCGAGAGGTCGATTCGATCGGCGGCGACGGCGTCATCGTGCGCATCAACGACACCGAACACTACAGCACCGAAGCCGCGGAAGCCCAAGAGCAATTCGGAATAACCGCTCGACCGGTCGGGGCGACGGCCGGCGGTCGGCTGGGCGTAGAAGACATATTCCTGGGTGTCGCCTTCATGTGCGGCCTGGACAAGGTGGTCGTGCCGTTCGTTGATCGCGGCCTGCCGGTGGAGTACGAAGTTGTCCGGTCGATCGCCACGGTCAGCCAGCAACGGCGAAAGAAGATCGGCGTGCTCATGACCGATGCAAGGCTTTACGGCGGATTCGATATTCAGACGATGACCAGTCGGCCGAACCAGCCGATCATCGACGAACTGGAGAAGCAATACGAGGTTGTGACAGTCAACCCCGCCGGTCCGATCACCGAGCGATATGATGCGTTGCTCGCGGTGCAGCCGTCGTCGCTGCCGCCAGCGCAGCTCGACAACTTCCTCGACGCTGTGCGGAGCGGCCAGCCTACGGCGATCTTCGAGGACCCGTTCCCGTTCCTCGATAGCAATGTCCCCGCCACCAGCCAGCCGCGGCGGTCTCCCGGCGGCAACAATCCGTTCATGCAACGCCAGCCCCCGGAGCCCAAGGGCGATATCAGCGAGCTTTGGTCGTTGCTTGGAGTCGAGTTCCGCGATCGCGAAGTCGTCTGGGACACGTACAACCCCTACCCGAAACTGGTGGAGGTGCCGCCTGAGTTCGTATTTGTCGGCGCGGGCTCCGGAGCCGAGGAGCCCTTCAACCAAACCGGTTCAATCACCAGCGGGCTGCAACAGGTGTTGCTGGTATTCCCCGGGGCGATTGAGCCGCAGATCGGATCGACATTGACCTTCGCTCCGCTGCTGCGGGCCGGCGCGCAGACGGGTGTGATTGCGTTTGATGAGATTCTCCAGCGCAGCTTCTTCGGACCAGCCGGGCTGAATCCCAATCGGCGATTCCGGCCGACCCACGACTCCTATGTCCTGGCCGCACACATTCAGGGTCAGCTTCCCGTGGATTCCCCGACCCCGCCCCAGGAGACCGCTTCGGACGTCGAGAAGCCGGGCAAGCCGAACGAAGTGAACGTGGTGCTGGTGGCCGACATTGACGTGCTCTACTCCGTCTTTTTCGCGCTGCGGGCCCGCGGTGAGCAACCCGAGGCATTGAACCTCAACCTGGACAATGTCACCTTCGTTCTCAACGTGCTCGACGAGCTCGCCGGTGATGACCGGTTCATCGAGATCCGCAAACGACGCCCCGTTCACCGCACGCTCACCGCCGTCGAGATGAGAACGGAACAGGCCACGCAGATCGCCAACGCGGAGCGCGAGCGATTCATTCGGGAGTTTGAGGCCAGCCGAGCCCAGGAGCAGCGCAAGCTTCAGGAGAGGATCGACGAGCTGCAACAGCGCGAAGGTATCGACTCGCAGCAGATGGTCCTCGAGATCGCCACAGCTCAGCAGGTGGGACAGAGGCGCCTTGACGCGGCGATCGAGCAGTTGGAGGCCGAGCGGGACCGGAAGCTGGAAGTGATCGAGCGCGAGCTGGTTCAAGAAGTAAGGCGCGTCGAGAGAACCTTCAAGTTGGAGGCCGTCGCCTTGCCCCCGATCCTCCCCCTGGCCGTGGCAATTGTCGTGTCCTTTCGGCGTCGCAAACTCGAACGCGTCGGTTTGCCGCAGGCGCGAAGGAAATAGGGAATCATGACGATCACCAACGTTGCCCGGGTCAGGAGGTAGAGTCGAAATCATGACCGAGACCGCAAAGACCGGGATCTTCGCGGCGTTCGCCGTGGCCTTCTTGCTGATCGCGTGGATTGCCCGCCCCGCCGTACCCGGCCGAGTGGCGCTAGACGACTCAGGCGAGCGGTTCTTCGCTCAGTTTGATCCACTGGAGGCGACGTCTCTGGAGATCGTCGACTTCGATGAGGAGACGGGCACTGCTCGTGCCTTCAAGGTCGCCCAAGTCAACGGGATCTGGTCGATCCCATCGCATGAGAACTACCCGGCCGATGCTGAGAAACAGCTTGCTGAAGCCGCTGCGAGCGTTGTTGACCTGATCAAAGGCCCCACCGCGAGCGACCGGGCGGCCGATCACGAGCTGTACGGCATGGTTGATCCGACCACGGCACAGGTCGGCTCGATCGGCGTCGGCACCCGTGTCAAACTCGAAAGCCACAGCGGCAGCACCCTGGCCGAGTTCATCATCGGCAAGACGGTCAAGGACAAGCCCGAGCTTCGCTACGTACGCGTGCCCCAGAGGGACCGCGTCTATACCGTCGCGGTCAACACGGACAAGCTCTCCACCAACTTCGAGGATTGGATTGAGCGAGACCTCCTTCAATTCAACCAACGCGAGCTCATCGAGATCACCGTCAACGACTACTCGATCGACGAGTTCAACCAGCGAATCGTCCCGGGTGGTCTATTGCGCTTCAGCTATGACGAGACCGCCGGCACGTGGGGGCTACAAGGCGTCGGCGAGGATGAGCAGCTCCTGATCGAAAAGCTCGACGACATGAAGCAAGCGCTTGATGATCTCAAGATCATCGACGTGCACCGCAAGCCGGCGGGCCTGAGCGCCCAACTGCGGACCGAAGATCAGATGCACCTCGATTCCGAATCGGTGCGCTCCTTGCAAAGCCGCGGCTACTTCATCATCAACGGCCGACTGCTCTCGAATCAGGGCGAAACGATCATTAGTACGAGCATTGGCGTGCAATACGCGCTGCGGTTCGGTGAGATCGCCCTCGGAGCAACAGCAACGAGCGATCTCTCTGGAACCGCCGATGAGACCGATGAGTCGTCAAGCGAAGCCAATCGGTACCTGTTCGTGACCGCAGATTTCAATCCTGATCTGATCCCGGACCCCCAGCTCGCCGAGCTTCCTGAGATTCCCGCAGCCACCCAGCCCCAGGGGTCGGCCCTCGAAGAAGCCATGCAAGAGGCCCGCGAAAGGGTCGACCAGGAGAATCTGCGCAAGCAGGAGGAATATCAGGAGAGCCTGGACGCCGGCCGGGAGAAAGTCAGCCAGCTCAATGACCGGTTCGCAGATTGGTTTTACGTCATTTCTGACAGCGTGTACAACAAGATCCGGTTGACGCGGGCCGATGTCGTCGCCCAGATCGACGAGGAAACGGCAGACGCCCCAACAACACAGCCGGGCGATGGCTCGGACGCGCAGTAGAGCGGGCCGCGTCGTGTCACTGCGGCCCCCCCTTCCGCCAGTGCCTCCGGCTTAGAGGCGATGTTCGGTCCATTGGCCGGCAACGCAGGTGGCGGCGATCGCCTCGCAGCCGCTGCCGAAGATGAACGCATCGAGCAAGGTATCTTCAGTCCAGTCGGCCAGGGTGGGCGCGTTGAGGTCAAGCGCGACGAGATCGGCGGCGTAACCGGGCTCGATCCGGCCGGCCCGGATGCCAAGGGCACGGGCTCCGTTTATCGTCGCGATTCTCCAAAGCTTGCGTGCGCAGGCGCCTGACTCATCGACGCACACGCCTCGGCTGCGAGTCGCCAAACGTTGGATGTACTCCAGCCAGCGCATCTCCTCGGTGAAGCAGATTCTTGCATTTGAGTCGGTGCCGAGACAGATGCAGCCGTTGCTATGGAGAATCCGCGGAAGATCGGGGATGCCGTCGCCAAGGTTGGCTTCGGTGAGCGGGCAGATGCAGACATTTCCTCCGGCCTCGAGCAGCGCCTGCATGTCGGGGGCCGCGGTCTGTGTACAGTGCACCGCGGTGAAACGAGGATTGATACTGAGGCGATCGTTGATCAGGGCCATCGGCCGCAAGCCATGAGCAGCGACACAATCGTCGATCTCCTTGGATTGCTCCTCGATATGCATGTGAAACACGAGGTCGCGGCGACTCGCCTCATCCTCAAGGGCAGCGATATCGTCGATGGAAACGGCCCGGATCGAGTGGGCGGCGACGCCCAGGGATTGCGTCGGGGGATCGACGATGTCGCCAAGGCGGTCCATCTGCTGCCAGTACTCGTCAACGGACCCGCAACGGAAGCGGAGCTGACCTTGGGCAAGTGGCTGATCGATCCCGCCGCGGTTGTAATAGGAGTTTAGCAAGACGATTCGAACGCCGGCATCAGCCGCAGCACGCAGCACGATTTCATCGAAGCCGTAACCGTCGCAACTTGCGTCGTGGTGAAAATAGTGGAACTCCCCCACCGTCGTGACGCCTGCTGCGAGCATTTCGCCGAAGGCTTGTCTGGACAGTTGGTAGAAGGTGTCGGCGTCCATCTGTTGAACCAGCTCGTACATCGTCTCGCGCCACGACCAGAACGAGCCCGCCTGTCGGCTGAACCGCTCGCCGTGGCCGCGCAGGCCGCGTTGGAACGCGTGGGAATGGGCGTTGATCATTCCCGGAAGCACTGCCCGGTTCGGCAGCTTGCGCGCGGCTGAATGTAGCTCCCGGCCGAGTCGGCCGATGCAGCCGTCAGGCTCGATAGCGATCTGCACGCCGTGCTCGAAACCCTCTCCGGTCCAGGTGAGGTCCGCCTCGATGATCTGCCGTGTACTCATCGGAGGCTACGACATGCAGAAGCGCTCAACGAGCCGCTCGATGATCGAGCGTGCCCGGTTGAACTCATCAATGGGAACGTACTCATTGGGCCGGTGCGCGACTTCGATCGAGCCCGGCCCGAACAATACACACTGCAAGCCCATCGCTTGCAGCACGCCGGCATCGCTGGCATACGACACCGCGTAGCTTTGCGTCTGACCGAGCAGTCCACTCAGGGCCGCGTAGATCGGGGCGGTCTCCTCCAGCAACATCGGTGGATTGACATTGAGAACTTCCATGTTGATGTTACCGTGCGGATCACTCTTAGCGACGGTATCCTTGATCCATTCGATCATCGCTTGGGGGTTCATGCCAGGCAATGGACGTATCCCCAAGTCCACAACGCATCGGTCGGGGACGATGTTGATCGCGGTTCCGCCGGAAATCTGCGCCACGTTGAGCACGGGAAAGGGAACCTCTCGGAAGAACCTGCCTGAATCAATCCGCTGCTGCTTGAACTGTACGGCCAGCTTGGACAGCGATCGAACCACGGCCGCGGCGGCCTCGATCGCGTTGACGCCGAGATGGGGCGAGCCGCTGTGAGCCGCTTTGCCGCGAACGGTAATTCGCATGGTGAGGTGTCCCTTGTGCATCCTCACCGCCCGCAGCGAGGTCGGCTCGCCCACGAGAACGTTGGGCGGCAGCGGCTGATCGCTCGGCCGGGTGTCCGCGAAGCGCTGCGCCCCCAACGACCCCAACTCCTCGTCATAGGTGAACAAAAGCACCAGCGGATGGGTCAGGCGATCGACATCCACGCAAGCGAAGACGTTCATCGCCAAGGCAACGGAGCCCTTCATGTCGCAGGCGCCGCGGCCGACGTAGGTTTCGTTGAGCTCAGTCAGGGTAAAGGGGTCGCTGTTCCATCCATCTTCCGCCGCCGGGACCACATCCAGATGGCCGCAGAGCACAAGCCCGCCGGTGTCATCCCCGGCCCCATCGACGTCCGTCGCAACAACGACGTTCACCTTTGAGCCGTCCTCGCTCAGATTGCGGGTGATTGCGACGTTCGGCCGGTCGAGATATTCGCAGACAAAGTCGGCGATCGGCAGATTGCTCTTGGTGCTGGTGGAGTCGAAGGCCACCAGCCTGCTGAGCAGATCTTTGTCGCAAAGCGCCTCGGCCACGGTCCCCCCATCCTACCCAACGGCGTCTACTTCTGCGCCGGCCCTACAGTTCGCGCCGGCTTTCAACAGTGCCCGGCCGCGGGTAGCATCCCGGCGAAGCACATTCCTACGCCCCAGGAGATTCACACATGAAGACGAAGAGACCGCGCCGATTGCGAACTCGGGGATCGTCGGCCAAGAGTGCCGGTCGTCGGCGATTTATAACGCCTGAGGATCTGCTGCGGTTTCGCCTGGTCTCGGATCCACAGGTTTCGCCCGATGGCAGCGATATCGTGTTCGTCGTCAAGCACGTGGGGCAGAAGAATGAATACGTCTCGAATCTGTGGATGGCCCCCACGGACGGAGGTGAGCCAAGCCAATTCACCAACGGCAGCAAAGACTCGCATCCGCGCTGGTCGCCGGAGGGTGATCGGATCGCGTTTCTCTGCGGCCGCGACAAGCACAAGCCGCAGATCTATACGATTTCCGCCGAAGGAGGGGAAGCGGTTGCGCTCACGCAGTTGCCGCAAGGATCGATCAGCACATTCAGATGGTCTCCAGACGGCCGGATGATCGCGCTGAGTTTCCGCCGCCACGACGCGCAGTGGACCGAGACCGCCAAGAAGGACAGGCAGGAGAAAGGCCTCAGTGATCCCCCACGAGTGATCGACGATTGGTGGTATCGCCTTGACGGCGACGGCTACTTCGACGCTCAGCGATATCAGCTCTACCTCGTCGATACGACCACCGGGAAGCACCGCAAGATCTACACCAAGGACACGCTCGGCTTCTTCAGCTTTGATTTCTCGCCCGACTCCAAGAAGCTCGCGATCACCACCAATCAGGACCGCAAAGCGATGATCCGGCCGTGGACGGATCAAATCATTATCCTCAACGTTGCCACCAACAAGATCAAGAAGGTGCCCGATCTTCCCCTGGGCCCAAAGGACGCAGTCGCCTGGTCGCCCGACGGCAGATTCCTGGCCTATGCCTCTCGCGAAGGTAAGGACTCGACCTACAGCACCGAGAACCTCGAGCTGTGGGTCTGTGATCCGATCAAGGGCAACCCAAAGAGCCTCACCGCGCGCGAGGACCACTGTCTCATGGCCGCTCCAATGTCGGACACCGCTGAGGTGGACTTCGCCGCTCACCTCCTATGGAGCTCAAACAGCAGGCGAATCTACATGCAGCTCGGGTGGCACGGCGAATCGCACCTGGCGTCTGTGCCGCGGCGCGGTGGCCGGATCAACTTCCATACCACCGGGCCGCGCGTCTATTCGCTGGGGAATCTCTCACAGGACGGTCGGACGATGGCCATGATCGTCGGTTCGGTCACCGCGCTCGACGAGGTTTGCGTCGCCGATTTGACCGGCCACGACGCGACCATAAGAGCCGTGACCAATCTCAATCGCAAGCTGCTGGGCGAGCTGGAGCTTTCAAAACCGACATCGCGATGGGTCAAGGCCGCTGACGGAACGAAGATTCAGCTCTGGGTGATGCTCCCACCCCGTCGCTCCCACCGAAGGAAACATCCGGCGGCGCTTGAGATCCACGGCGGGCCGCACGCGCAATACGGCGTTGGATTCTTTCATGAATTCCAGGTGCTCGTCGCGGCCGGGTACGTCATTTTCTTCTCCAATCCGCGGGGGAGCAAGGGCTACGGCCGGGATCACTGCGCCGCGATCCGCGGCTCCTGGGGCGGCGCCGACTGGATCGACATTCAGACTGTGATCGAATTCATGAAGCGTCAGCCGTTCGTCAACGCACAACGCATGGGCGTGATGGGCGGAAGCTATGGCGGATACATGACCAACTGGGCCATCGGCCACACGCAAGAGTTCGCCGCCGCGATCACCGATCGGTGCGTTTCGAATCTGCACAGCATGTTCGGCACGAGCGACTTCACTGAAGCGCCGGACCGCTACTGGCCGGGCAACTCGTGGGATCGGCCGGAATCCTTATGGGAGCGGAGCCCGCTGAAGCATTTGGGCAATGCAAAGACGCCGACGCTCATCATCCATAGCGAAGGTGATCTGCGATGCAACATTGAGCAGGCGGAACAGGTGTTCACCGCCCTGAAGCTGCGAAACGTGCCGACGCGATTCGTTCGCTATCCGCGTTCAACCAGCCATGGATTCAGCCGTGCCGGGCCGCCCGACCTACGCCTGCATCGGCTCCACCAGATTCTTTCGTGGTGGAAGAAGTATTTGTGAAGCCGCCGTCGTCATCGGCCACCCAGCCGCCGGCGCCCCAAGGGACTGGCCCGCACCATTTGGATGTGCTAGACTCGCCCTGCGGGCGAAGCGGAACGCTCAGCCCCCCGCGAAAGGCACGCCGCAGCCATGACCCAGGTCTCATCACCCCCAACCACCGGCGACGGGGAGCATCCAGCTCCGCGCGACGAGCGCGTCGTCGATCAGCGCACCGCTGACGCCATGCAGCACGTCCGGGGTCTACTGGAGTTTATCGGTGAGGATCCCAATCGAGAGGGCTTACGCGGCACGCCCAGGCGTGTGGTCGGCACCCTGGAGGAGCACTTCCGCGGCTATCAGGAGGACCCCAAGCAGTACCTGTCAAGTACCTTCACGGACACAACTCGCTACAGCGAGCTGGTGCTGGTCAGCGACATCGAGCTCTATAGCCACTGCGAGCACCATATGGTGCCGTTCGTCGGCAAGGCACATGTCGCCTACATCCCCGATGGGCGAATGATCGGCATCTCCAAGCTCGCGCGGGTGGTGGACGTATTTGCGAAGCGCCTGCAAGTGCAGGAGAGACTGACCGCCCAGATCGCCGACGCCATTCAGGAGGTTCTGCAACCCCAGGGGGTCGGGGTGATCCTCAAGTGTCAGCACTTCTGCATGTGCTATCGCGGCGTGAAGAAGCCCGGCTCGTGGACCACCACCAGCAAGCTGCACGGCTCGTTCCTCAAGAGCGCCGCGTCGCGCATGGAGCTGTTCACCCTCATCGGGATGAAGCAAGCGGTCGGGTAAGCTGCCCAGCGCATCAACGCTTGCGGCTTAGCGCGTTTCCGCCTTCAGCTTCCTCAAGCAATCAACGAGCTGATCGAGGTGCACCTTCTCATGCGCCGCGGAGATCTGCACCCGCAGGCGGGCGGTGCCCTCGGGCACGACCGGGTAGCCGAAGCCGATGACGAAGACGCCCATTTCCAGCAAGCGCTTGCTCATCGAGATCGCCTTGGCGGTGTCCCCGACAATAATCGGGCAGATCGCGGTGGGCGATTCGAGCACTTCAAACCCGACGGCGGCAATGCCCTTGCGTGCATAGGCGACGTTCTCGCGCAGTTTTGCAACGCGCTGCGGCTCGCGCATCAGGATCTCGATCGCCATGTTGGCTGAGCAGGCGATGGTGATGGGCAGGGCGTTGGAAAACAGCGTCGGCCGGCCACGCTGCACGATCATGTCAATGCCGCGCCTGGCCCCGGCCAGGTACCCGCCCGCCCCGCCGCCGAGAGCCTTGCCAAGTGTCCCGGCATAGAAATCGATCGCGTCGCCGGGCATGCCGTGGTGCTCGTGCGTGCCCCGGCCGGTGGGTCCCATCACGCCCGTGCCGTGCGAGTCGTCCACCACCAGCAGGGCGTTGAACTTGTCGCATAGCTTTCGCAGTTCAGGGAGCTTCGCGATATCACCCTCCATGGAGAACACGCCGTCGGTGACGACCCACATGGCGCCGGTGACCTCGGGGTTGTTGCGTGCTTTGTCCAATGCCTCGCGCGCGGCGCCCATGTCACTATGTTTGAAGACAGTGCGGTGCACGCCCTTCTTGATGCCCACGGCCAGCCGCATGCTGTCGATGATGCAGGCGTGGTTGAGCTCATCAGAGATGATGATGTCGCCCGGCTCGCAGAGTGTGGGGAAGAGCGCCTCGGCGGCGGTCCAGCACGAGACGAAGCTGTACGCCGCCTCCACGCCGAGGAACTTCGCGATCGTCCTTTCGAGCCTCTCGTGCGGCTCGAACGTTCCGCAAATGAAACGGACCGACGCAGTGCCGGCCCCGTACTTCTCGATGCCTTCGATCGCGGCTCGCTTGACCTGCGGATGGTTGGCGAGGCCGAGATAGTTGTTGGAGCAGAAGCACGCGACCTCGCCGTACCCGCGGAGTTTCACCGTGGCATCCATCGGCCCTTCAATGGTCTGAAGCACCTTGACCTGCCCGGTGTCCTTGAGTTGGGCCAAGACCTCATCGGTGCGGTTGGCAAACACATTCGGCCCGCGAACCTGCGTCGTTGTGGTGGTCATAGAACACTCTCACCGCGAACAAGCGGTCGCAGCAAGGGCGCATTCTACAAACTCACCCCAGCGTCCGCCACCATGGGCGGGACTCCGGTACGCTCATCGGGGGTAGATCGGTATCCTGTCGCCGGAATTACTCCACATCTTCAAGGAAACGACATCGTGACCCCTGTCGTTCAATCCCGAGGCGGTGTTCCGATCCGGCTGACCGCGGAGCGGTGGACGCACATCGTGGAGGAGCATGCCGAGCTGGCCGGGATGCGCGAGGAGGTTCTGGAGACGGTAACAGATGCAGAGCGCGTGGTTGAGGGACAAGGGGGAGAACTTCTTGCCGTGCGTACGATGGAACAAGGTAGGGCGATGGTGGTAGTATATCGGGAGGTAGAGGCAACAGATATGGCCCCCCACGAAATAGCCGCGTATCTTGACCTCGTGCCTGCTCTACTGCGCTCGCCGCATCAATACATCTGGTCGTCTTACGACGCCGAGGCAGACGTGCTTTACATCAACTTCAAGAAGCCGGCACGCGCCACGGACAGTGAACTGACGGATGATGATGTTATCATTCGTTACGAGGACGATGAGGTTATTGGTCTCACCATTCTTCACGCGAGCAAGCGCAAGCCTCGGGCGGCATAGGGTCGCAGTTGCACCTTCACCTACGGCCAACCTATGACTTTGCGTACCGCGCCGTGACATTCGGGACCAGGTACTCCTCGAACGCGCTGCGGAGGTCGTGTTTGGGCGAGTAACCCCAATCAGTACGGGCGGCAGTGTCATCCACATCCACCGGCCAGGAGTCCACGATCGCCTGTCGCTGCGGGTCGGGCTCGAAGGAGATCCGGGCCGCAGGAAAATACTCGCGCACCAGGTCGGCAAACTCGGCGGCCGAAGGATTGAAGCTCGTCACGTTGTACACGCAGCGGCTCAGATGCCCCGCGTCCGCACCGGCCAGCCGCAGGAACGCCTCGATCGCATCGGGCATCGTCATGAACGCCATGCGGGTGTCGGGGCGTACGAAACATGCATACGGCTTGCCCTCCGCAGCGGCATGGACCATCTGGGCCGCAAAATCGCTGGTCCCCCCGCAGGGGACGGTCTCAGCACTGATCAGGCCGGGAAAGCGAATACAGCGAAAGTCGAGAATGTGGTCCATCCGATCCTGGGCAAGCTGGCGGTAATGACGGGCGTAATACCGGCCAAGGTTCTCGCAGTACACCTTGTTGCAGCCGTACATCGTTGTGGGTTGGAGGTATTGATCCTCGCCGATCGCCCCGGCCCGGTTCTTGGTCTTCAGGTCGCCCAGCCCATACACCGCAATCGAGCTGGGGAACATGAACCTGACGCGCTTACCGTGCGAGCGGGCCTGGTCGGCGGCCAGGCGCAGCAGATTGAACATCCCCCCGACGTTGACTGCGTGCGCTGCCTCGGGCACAAACTCCGTTC
This sequence comes from Planctomycetota bacterium, assembly GCA_022568135.1. Taxonomy (GTDB): domain Bacteria; phylum Planctomycetota; class Phycisphaerae; order Phycisphaerales; family SM1A02; genus JADFFQ01. The sequence continues at coordinate 23,314 of JADFFQ010000028.1, forward strand.
GAGTGCTGAGCAACGCAGCAAGATGGTAGACCTCGGTGATCTCGTACATGGACTGGAGACGTCCAAGCAACGCCGTCTCGCAGATGTCGCCGACATAGGTCTCGCGGCATAGCGCCCGCTGACGGTCGTCCAACGCTCGAATGTCGATCGCAATGATGTCCTTGCGACCGGCTGCGTGTAGCGCCGCAATCAGCCCGTGGCCGACCTCGCCGCCGGCCCCCGTGACCAGCGTGGCGATGTCTCGGCGGACCCCCCGTTCAGAAGGTGCTGATTGGCTCGCGGCCATGACTTCGCTCGTCTCGGTTACGGTCATCGCTTCTCACCCGTTGCGGCTTGGGCATTGTACGAACAACGGGCGTCCGAGGTGCGGCACCGGCCAAGCGATTCGGCCGCATTGGGGCTCGGGCAGCTGTCGCAAACGCCGGCTCAACCGACCAAGTCAGTCCGATGTGCTACGCTGAGGGTATGGCCGATACGTCCGAGCCGATCGCGCTTTCGGTGGTCGCCGCTGCCCACAATGAGCAGGGCAACGTGGCCCGGCTTGTCGAGCAGATCGTCGCTGCGCTCGAACCGACGCAGCTCGGCTACGAGATCATCATCGTTGATGACGGCTCGACCGACCGCACCCTCGCCATGCTCAAGCAGTTGCGCACCCGTTGTGATCGACTTCGAGTGCTGCGCATGATTGGAACGCCGGCGGATCGGGGTCTCGGTCAATCAGCGGCATTCCATGCGGGGTTCCGAGCGGCTTGCGGCGAGCTGATCGCGCTGCTCGATGCCGACTGTCAGAACGACCCGGCGGACATTCCGGCGATGCTCCAGATACTCCGAAGCAGCGGGGCCGACATGGTCCAGGGCGACCGTTCATTCGACCGACGCGACAGCCGGCTTCGTCAGGTGAGCTCTCTGGTCGGACGCCTGTTCCGCCGATGGCTGCTGGGTGACACCATTCGCGACACGGGATGCTCGCTTCGTGTGATGCGGCGTGAGGTCGCTCTGGCCCTGCCGCTGGAGTTTCGCGGGATGCACCGCTTCATTCCCCTCACCGCCCGACAACTGGGATACAACGTGGTTGAAATGCCGGTGCACCATCGCCCGCGAACCGCCGGCACCACCAAGTACGGCATACGAAACCGGGCGATTCCGGGATTGATCGACTGCTTCGCCGTGCGATGGATGCGCAACCGTCGCCGGCCCGTTCGATGTGAAGAGATCGAATCGCCGGCCTCTCCAACCGTTTCTACTCCCACCGCTGATCGAGAAAAGGCCACAACATGATGAACGCTGCTCTGATCGCTACCGGTCTCGGTGAGTCCAGCGGCCAGTCGTCCCCGAGCAACTGGGTGCAACAGTGGCTTGATGTGAATCAGACCTGGGAAGCCTGGTGGCTTCTGCTCGGTCTGGCGGCGCAGGCCGTCTTTTTCGGACGCTGGATCGTCCAGTGGATTGCCGCCGAGCGTCAGCAGGCATCGGTCATGCCGATCCTCTTCTGGTGGTGCAGTCTGCTGGGGGCCAGCATGCTCATGATCTACTTCATTGGGCGCCGAGAGCCGATCGGCATCCTCGGCCAGGCCGTGGGCTGGCTTGTCTACAGCCGCAACTTGTATCTGATCAAGGTGAAGCAGGCGCATCCAACGCAAGGTTCTCAACCAACGCCGCAGACAGGTCCGCCGGAATCGTGATCGCCCAGCCCAAGGTGCGGATTTGTCGGCAAAGTCTCCCGCATTTTGGGCCGATTCGAGGGATGCCCGAACCCTCGACTCGTCCTGTGCTCAACACCTTTCACGCCTGGTCGGCTGGGATATGTCAAACCGTACAATCAGGCGCCAACCCGCAAAGGCTGGGGCGGATCTGACCGCCCGTTTGTGGGTTCTGGCTGGTCTCCTGGGGATCACCGCAGGCATCGGCGTCGTGGTGACCGGGCGGCTGGGCCACTTGTCGGGGGCAGTTGAGGCACTGATCGCTGTCGCGCTGGGCTGGCTGACCATGCTCGCCTTTGCCCCGTGGAGACAGATGAAGAAAATTTTCGATGATCGCGCCGAGATTCGAAAGCTGACGCGGTGCGTGCGGCAGATCAACCGTGATCACCGCAGCGAGCCGTTGCGAAAGCTCCTGACCGACCGCAGCGACGGGATTGGCGAACTCAGCCGAGCCATCTACGACACCCTCGCCGCAGCCACCGGTCATCGCCTCCAAGCACGTCTGCTGCGTCGCACGATGGATCATTCCATCCGCCGAGGCACCGATCGGGCCGCCAGTCACCTCCAGCGGCAGGTCGAGACTGATCCCCTCACCTCGCTGGGCAATCGCGGAGCGCTGCGGGCCCAGATTGAACGGCTTCTCGGTTCAGCCAAGCGCGGCGATGGGTCGCTGAGCGTGCTCATGATCGACGTTGACCAGTTCAAGCAAATCAATGATCGACTTGGTCATGAAGCGGGCGATCAATGCCTGGCCTACCTCGGCAGGCAACTGCAATCGGGCCTGCGTCGCGGAGACTTTGCGTTTCGGATCGGCGGCGATGAATTCATCGTGCTGATACCGGACCAGCCGATCGAAGTGGCCAAGAGCGTTGCCGGACGCATCAGCTCGTCCTTTTCCCAGATGCCCTGGCCGCACGCGCAGCCGAGCCGGCCCACCCTCAGCATCGGCGCAGCGTCGGCCCTGTCGAGCAAGGTCGCCGACCCGCAGGAGCTGCTCCGACGCGCCGATGAAGCGATGTACGCCGCCAAGCGCTCCGGCCGAGCGCGAATCGTCGCCTACGATGATCTGCGCAGCGCCGCGTGAGACCATCATTCCGCCCGCGCACAAGACGGGCCAGACGACCCCGGCCGTATCTGCGCGCGCCTACGGAAAGCAGGTACCACAGGGATTGCCGCCGGCGACGGAGCACCAGTCGGCCAGAAGCTTCGCCAGGTCGAACGCATCGACGCACCCGTCGGGGGCGTTGGCTGCACCGGAGATGTCCGCGACGGCGAGGTTGGCTGGCGTGCAGTTCTCGCAAGGCGGGCTCGGCGGGCTCGGATCGTTGACGGCGGAGCACCATGCCCCGAGCATAGCGCCGAGGTCAAACGCGTCAACGCACCCATCAGGCACACCGCCCGGGCCGGTGAGGTCGGCCACAGAGAGTGCGATGAGCGCGAAGCTCTGACCCGCATTGTTCATGAAGACGGCGGCACCGCTGGTCAGGGCATAGTCGGCCGCGTTGTTCGTGCTTAGTGCGAAGCACAAGGGTTGAAACTGCAGGGCCTGCAAGCCCTGCGATGGCAGCGGGCCGCGCCACGGGGGACCGAATTCGCCATCGGCGTCGTTGCCGAGCGCGCCGGCAAATCCGGTGGTGGGTCCGGTGTAGTTGGCCCCGCCCCAACTCAGCCGCCACCACACAACCGTCTGGGGATCGTTCTCGAAGGTGATCGACCCCGCAGCGAGGTAGGATGCCGGAATGAGATTGGTCAGAATGAAATCCGGGGTTGCCGGAGGGTTCGTGAAGTTGGCAAAGTTCGCGCTGGCGATGAGGATGCGCACATCGCATCCGTTGCTGATCACGTTCGCGCCGAAATCAGTCAGCAAAATGGGGTTTAGGCCTTGGGCATCCCAGGCAATAAGCCTGGCCCCTGCGACCAAGTTCTGCACGGTGGCCCGCATCCGCAGTTGGATGGCCTGGGCGGTGGTGTCGCCGTTCACCCTACCGATCACCTGCTCGATCTGCATCAGATGAAACGCCGCATCGGCGGGCTGAACAGCGACAACGAAAAAGCTGATCGCCAGCACAGCTGAAAGCCAGATCCGGTTCATCTGAAACCCGCCTTTACAACAACCATTGTTTCGCACCGGCACCATCCTCCAGGCGCCGGCGACTTGCCCCGTCAAGTCGCTAGGCATCGACCCTCCATGACCAGCAAGAAGATCACGCTAGCCGATTCGATTATACCCGCCACCGAGGATGACGGACCAGATAGCCGCAGCGGCGGCCAACGATTCTCTGATGCCTAAGGCGGGCTGTGCCGCACAGAACCCTGGTGGGAGACCGCGCACGAGGCCTTGCGGAACAACGGCCGCGCCAGGGTCACTGGCACGGGCCCCAGTTGTCCAGCCAGCCGCGGCGGGTCAGCAGGTCGAGGATGCCGACGGTGCCGTCGCCGTCAAAGTCCGGCGGTCCGCCGGGGTCGGTGCCCCACGCGGCCAACAAAGCCAGCAGATCAAGAATGCCCGCGAATCCGTCGCCGTCGAGGTCGCCCGGCGGCCCCACAAGCCTGAGGCAATCGCCGCTCGACACAAACGGCGCCCCGTCGAGAAGCGTGCCGCTGACCACAAGCTCCACCAAGTCGCCAGCGGCCAAGTCGTTCAACTGAAGGACATCCACAACGTCGTCCGTCTCGAACTTCATCAATAGGTCTGTAACGCCGTCGCCTTCGAGATCGTCGCAGTCGCACAACTCACCCTCAAAAGGTGTGGCCACATCCGCGAACACCGAGTGCGGTCCGGGCGGACCCTCGTTCGGAGCCACGCTGCCGCCCTCACCATCGTTCCGTGACAGCAAGAGGCTGGAGAGGTCAACCTCGGTCACGTCGAAGTCCTTCGCGCCGACCAGCGCCACCGGCAGCACGCCGTGACTGTTGCGGTTGAACGAGTTCGGGCACGAGCCGGGCTTGATGTCGAGATCAAATACCACCTCCTCGCACCCCTGGGGGCAGGGGGTCACGCCAAAGGCCACATTATCGAAGCGACCGGAAAGCTGACCACCCGGACCACCGAGATCGTTGAAAATCAACAGGCCGAAAGCGCCGACGAGGTAGCTGAAGTCGCTTGCGGTCAATTGCGGGTCTATTGGTTCAGGGTCGCCGACGGCCCAGATCTTCAACGACAGGTTCGCGCCCCGGGATAGATCCGGACCCAGCACGCCGACTTGCAGCAAATAATCTTGTTCCGGGAGGAGCTCAAAGATTCCGTCCACTAGAGTGATGGCCGCACCCTTATCCACGCGCAGGATGCCGATCTCGGCGCGCCGGGACCGTCGCCGTCGAAGTCAGTACCTCCAAGAAGAAAGCGGAAGCCAGGACCTCGTGTGTCCTGACTTCCGCAACGCTTCAGAAGGGCAGAGCGGGGTGGTTCCATCCCGCCTCCACCCTATGTCTCAGGAGTCAGTGCTCCTCCAGAGTGTCCAGAATGACTGGCCGATAGATCGCCTCTATATGCTGCAGGTGACCTTGGATGGTCAGCTCGATGGACGAACCTGAGTACAGTCCGCCACCTTGACCTGGTTGCAGGCCATCCTGGGTAGAGCCCGTGGGCCCGACGCTCCAGCCGACGAACCTCCAGCCGAGGTACATCCGAGGGGCGGTGAGGGTCACGACCGTGGTCTGCGGGAATGTGCGATCGAAGTTCGCGAACCCACCGCCATCGAGCTGGAGATCCAGCGGACTCATGTCGAGCCACGCACCTGGCACATTCGACCCAACGGCAAGCAATCCGTCCCCTGTGCCCGGCGGGACCAGCCGAACGCAGTCGTCGGCGTCAAACGGCGTCCCGTCGAGGAGAGTGCCGATCAGGGTGAGCGAGACCAAGTCCCCGTCAGGCAAGTCGTTCAGCTCCAGCGCCGCCACCACGTCGACCGTCTTGAAGTGCATCATCAGGTCTTGGATGCCGTCGCCTTCAAGATCGTGGCAGTCGCACTGCTCAACGCCTTCAAACGGCGTGGCCACATCCTCGAACTCCGAGCTCGGTCCAGGCGGACCCTCGTGCGGCGCGACGCTGCCGCCCACACCATCCTTGCGCACCAGCAGGAGGCTATCAAGGTCAACCTGCGTGACGTCGAAGCTCTCCCTGCCCACCAAGGCCACCGGCAGGACGCCGTGGCTGTTGCGATTGAACGAGTTCGGGCACGATCCGGGCTTGATGTCCAGGCTGGCGGTGAATGCGGTCGAGCTGTTCACGAGTCCCGTGACCGACCCGCCGCTCGGATCGTCGATGTCGCTGTTCACCGTCACCAGGTCGGACAACCCGTCCCCGTCTAGGTCCACGCTGACCACGAAGTTGGGATCGGCATCGACACTGAACGCGATCGGCTCCTCAAACACGACGTCGCCGACTTCGATGCCGATATTGTGCAGCACCTGCACCGCCGGGCCGATCACCGGATCGTCTGCCACTATTGCCAGATCGGGATCAGAATCACCATCAATATCGACAGCCTCGATTGACCGCGGTTGGTCGCCGACGAGCAGATCGGCTGGCGGGAAGAAGGCGCCGGCGAACTCACCGCCCTGGTTGATCAAAATCGAAACCGTCGCGTCATCGGCGTTGACGGCGACGATGTCGGCAAAGCCATCAAGATCGAGATCGCCGGTGGACACGTCTCTCGGGTTGACGCCGATGTCATAGGTGACGGCCGGGGCGAATATGCCTCCGCCCTGGTTCAGCAGCACAAACACGGAGCCCGGCTGGCCGCCTTGGATGCCAGATTGAGTAGATGGGTCCGTCGGGGTGATCACAATCTCATCGGTGACGGGTGGCGGCAACATGCCTCCGCCCTGGTTGCCGAGCGGAATCGATGCTCCCAACTTATTGACGCCGATGAGGTCGAGGCACTTGTCGTTATCGAGGTCCTCTGCGACCAGGGCCCGCGGGGCCGTTCCGCCGGTGTCCAGCAGCGGGCCCTCCATGAAGTTGCCCGCGCCGTCGTTGAAGAGGATCCTGACACTGTTGTCGGCCACACCGCCCTTGCCGGCCACAGTCAGGAAGGTGTTGGCCACAGCCAGATCAACGAAGGTGTCCTCGTTAAAGTCCCCGGCGATGACCGAGCTCGGTCGATTGCCCACGGTGATGGGCGCCTGCACGATGAACGTGCCCATGCCTGAGCCGTCGTTGAGCAGAACCACAACGGTGTTGTCGCCGGCGTTGGTCACCGCCAGGTCCAGGTGCGCATCAGCGTCAAAGAAGCCCACGGCCACGCTGCTGGGCTCCAGGCCGACCGGGATCGGGTCGTTCGCTACAAAGCCGAGCCACTCGCCCAACTCATCGGTTCCCTGATTCAGGAACACCTGTACGCTGCCACTGGTCAGCGCGCCCCCGGCAGGAGCCGGAATAACCACGACCACATCGGTGTTGCCGTCGCTGTCCAGATCACCGCTCGCTTCGGCCGTCGGCTCACCGGCGGCAGGCTCCTCCTGCGGCTCCTCGAAATCAACCTCGCCACCGAGGGCCTCCACGCTGAGCCGGACCACACCGGTCTCGTAAGAGATGCTCATAAACCGATCGTCGTCGAAGGCAGGCAGGGAAACGAGATCGAACACACCGATCACGGCCCCGGCGCTGAAGATGTCAAAGGTCTCACCGGCCGACGGATCGAATCCCGTTGCCAAGGTCACCACAAGCGTACCGGCAAGGGTCGCATTGGCGGAGATCGCTAGCAGGTCGTTTCCGACAGCAGCCAGGTCGATGAAAAGCGTTCCCTCAGCCACCTGCAGGTACTCACCGGTGATCGTCAGCGTGCCGGGATCGTTCACGCCGGGGTGGATCTCGCCGCCGTTTTCAACGGGTCCAGCCAGCAGTCCGTCGCCGTTGACGACACCGTTGGCACCGATGACGATCTGCGGCGCCGAGACCTGACCGCCGTCCTGGACATTGAGAATGCCCTGACCTTCATCGCCGATCGTGAAGGTTCCGCCGCTGGTCCATATCGACCCGGGGCCGCTCACGGTCGCCTCACCACTTGAGCCCTCGAATCGGCCGATGAAGGTTGCAAGCACGCTCGACACCAGCCCGCCATTCTCAACGGTGAGTGTTCCTTGACCCGTCAGACCGACGAAGAACTGCATATTGCTGGTCCAGGTGGAACCCGCGCCGGTCACGACGGCGTCACCCACGCCGTCGGGATGAAGGCCGATGTAACTGTGCCCGACGACTTCGCCCAGACTCGCAACCGCTCCCCCATTGGAGACAATGAGGGTCCCGGTGCCGGGACCGGTGCCGGGGCCCGGCTGGCCATGGCCGACGCTGAACCAGTCCTCGGATTCCCATCTCGAACCCGGCCCGGTGACAATGGCGAGCCCCGTGCTGCCTTGGCGTGCGGCCACAACACTGGCCGCGTTATCGCTGATCTCTTCCGTGGCGCTGAAGACGGCGGCCCCGTCTTGGACCGTCATCGTCCCATCGCCGCTCCCGCCGACACCGACTTGAAAGCCGGTCACGCTCGATCCGGCACCGGTGACCAGCACGTCTCCCTCACTTGTTGCGACGGCGCCGATGCGGAACAGTGACAACGATTCGACGGTGCCGCCATTTGCGACAAGCAGGGTTCCTTCTCCGTCGAATGCGATGAACAGATCGAGTCCGGCACTCAAAAGCGACCCGGAGCCAGTCACAATGATATCACCGTGCGCCTGCGGCTCCAGATTCTCATTGTCGAAATCCCGACCAGCGATGAAAAACGCCCCGACATTGATGGCACCGCCATCCGAAACAGTAATCGTGGCAAGAGCCCCGGGACTGTTCGCAGCGAAAAATCCAAGGTCGGTACTCACGGTGGTGTCCGGGCCGATGACAGTGAGAGACCCGACGGCGTTGTCGGCGACGCCGATCCGCGCGAGGCGCGCTATCGAAAGGGCGCCCCCGCCGGTCAACGTCAGCTCACCCACCTCGCCGTCAACGATCCCCACTCTCAACAGTCCGACGTCTGGATGGATGAGCGCATAGGTGTGGCCGTTGAGGTCGAAGGTCACGGTGTCGTCACGAACATCGAGTCGCTGGTTGTCAACATCGCTGCTGAACGTCACCGTGTAGCCCAAGCCCAGGGTGCTCAGATCGAAGACGGGCCGGTCGTCCGCCCCGGGCACGCCAAAGTCCCAGTTATCCGGGTCGTGGAACGACCCGCCAAGGGGATTGGTCCACAGAGTGATGACACTGGCTTGAAGTGTCGGTGCCGCAACGGCCGCCGTAACGACAGTGCCCGCGACAGCCAAACGCAGTACAGCAAGCTGACGGCTCCGTTTCATCCTTAGCCTCCTCTGGTTCCTTTCCCCTCGGCAAGCGACATTAGCAGTTCGGTGTGAATCGACCGCCCGCGGCACCGTCGGAGGCGAGGAGCTTGGCCGTCTCGTTGGTGATGCACTGACCGAGCCCCCGGCCGGTCACGGCGCCGACCACAAGCACGCCGGTGAAGATGACCAGCAGCGCCCCCATGTTCGGCCGGTCGTGGGTCAAACCGAATCGAGTGGAAGACCGCATCATTCCTCCTCCTGTTTGAGCTGGGGCCGATGCTTCTGCCCCGGACCCCGTTACCTCATCCTCCCGCCCCCGGCGTACTTTCGTATCATACTGCGAGCATGGGCTTTGCGCCAAGATGTGTTTTGCTAAAATTATAGGCCCTGGCAAGCTAGGCAAATCAGCCTCCCCTTCCCAAGCGGGCGAAGAGAGTGCTTCAGAATCCTCTCCCAAAGGGAGAGTGGTATGCCGCTTCCCTCTCCCCCTGGGAGAGGGTCAGGGTGAGGGCGGATGCAAGATCGACCGGGCCGTCGTTGTTCACGCACCTCTCAAAGGACGCCCTCACCCCCAACCCCTCTCCCAAGGGGAGAGGGGGGTCGGAGCCGTGCCAAAGGTGCAATTGTCTTGCTTTGGGCCGGCCGGGTCGAGACAATGATGCACAGGGCTGCTTTGCCGCGGCAGTGATTCTGTGAAGGGGGGCAGAGGCCGATGCCAACCTCGCGCGACCCGACCAAGCTGCTCGCCCAGGTGAGGGCGGGCAACCGGCGAGCCGGCGATGCGCTGCTGCCACTGGTCTATGAGGAGCTGCGGGACCTGGCCCAAGGGTATCTGCGCCGGGAGAAGCCGGGCCATACGCTCCAGGCGACGGCCCTGGTGAACGAGGCCTATCTGCGATTGGTGGATCAGACCCGGGTGGATTGGCAGGGGCGGACCCACTTCAAGGCGGTGGCGGCCCTGGCGATGCGGCGCCTTCTGGTCGATCACGCCCGAGCGCGAAATCGAAAAAAACGCGGGCGAGACTGGCGGCGGGTGACCCTCCACGACGCGTTACTATTGTCTGACACGAAGGCACCGCCCCCGGCGGTTCTGCACGAAGCCCTCGAGAAGATGCGCCGCCTCGATGAGCGACAATACCGAGTGGTGGAGCTTCGGGTCTTCGGCGGGCTGAGCAACGACGAGATCGCCGGGTTACTCGAGGTCTCGGTCCGAACGGTGGAGCGCGATTGGAAGATGGGCCAAACCTGGCTCCGTCGGGAACTCAGTACAGGAGCAAAAGACTAATGGATGAACAGTACAAGCGAGCCAAGGAACTTTTCCTGACGGTGTGCGATCTGGATCCGGACAAACGCGAGGCGCTGCTTGAGAAGGGATGCGGCGATGACGTGGCCCTGCGCAAAGATGTGGAGTCGTTGCTGGCCCACTATGACGGGGCGGACGAGACGGTCGCGATCCCAACCGGACCGGCCAGCACCATCGTCAGCGGCAACGGCAACGGGCAGCCGGACCACATCGGACCGTACCGGATCATCTACGAGCTGGGCCGGGGGGGTATGGGCGTCATCTATCTCGGCCAGGACGATCGGTTCAAGCGCCGCGCGGCGATCAAGGTGGTCAAGCGCGGCATGGACACTGTGGAAGTGCTCGGCCGTTTCGACCAGGAGCGCCACCTGCTCGCGGCGCTGAACCATTCCGGGATCGCCAAGCTCTACCAGGCCGGTGAGACCGAGGACGGACTGCCATATTTCGCCATGGAGTATGTCGATGGGTTGCCCATTGATGAGTATTGCGACAAGCACAGGCTGACAGTTGTCGAGCGGCTGGAGCTCTTTCAGAAGGTATGCTCGTCCGTTCATTACGCGCACCAGAACCTGGTGGTCCATCGTGATCTCAAACCAAGCAACCTGTTGGTGACCGAGGAGGGCGTGCCCAAGCTGCTGGACTTCGGGATCGCCAAGCTGCTGAACCCGCAGCTCCTGGCGGTCGGGAGCGACCCCACGCGTCCGGAGTCTCGGGTGATGACGCCGGAGTATGCAAGTCCCGAGCAGGTGCGCGGCGATCCGATCACGACGGCGAGCGATGTCTATTCCCTGGGTGTGTTGCTGTATGAGCTGGTGTCAGGACATCGGCCGTATCGGTTGGGCGGGCGGGGGCGGGCGGAGATTGAACACCTCATCTGCGATGAGGATCCCCAGAAGCCCAGCACCGCGGTGAGCCGAGTGGACGAACTGGAGCCTGAGGAGCTCGCTTCGTTCGGCTCAACCACGACGATCACGCCCGAGTCGGTCAGCCGAGTACGTGAAGGCCGGCCGGAGCGGTTGCGCCGAAAGCTGGCCGGCGACATCGACAACATCGTTCTCAAGGCGATGCGCAAGGAACCGCAGCGGCGGTATGGCTCGGCGGAGCAACTGGCGGAAGACATTCGCCGCCACCTCGATGGGCTGCCGGTTACGGCTCGGCGTGACACCTTCACCTATCGGTCCACGAAGTTCGTTCGCCGGCACCGGGCGGCGATGGCCGCGGCGGCGGTGATTGCGATTTCACTGTTCGGCGGTACTGCCCTGGCATCCTGGGGCTGGCAGGAGGCCGATGCCGGACGCGGTCGCGCTGAGCGCATGTTCAATCAAGTCCGCGAGCTCGCGCGCATATTCATGTTCGACTTTCACGACGCGATTCAGAAGCTCGACGGTTCCATTCCGGCTCGCGAATTGCTGGTCACTACAGCGCTTGAGTATCTTGATGGCCTCGCCCAGGAGGCAGATGACGACACGGAGTTGAAACGCGAACTCGCATCCGCCTACGACCGTGTCGGCGACATTCGCGGCGGGATCAGGAATCCGAGTCTGGGCGACACCGAAGGTGCTTTGGAAAATTATCGCACCGCCCTGGAGTTTCGAGAAGCGTTAGTCGCGGCGTCGCCGAACGACACAAAACTTCAAAAGGAGGTTTCAACAAGCCACATCAAAGTCGGCGACATGCTCACAAACTCCGGCGACATCGGCGGGGCACTGGCGGCATACCGCAAAGCATTGGCGATCCGCGAGGCCTTGGTGGAGGATGATCCAAAGAGCGTCAAGGGGCGTCGGGACCTGTTCATCGCGCTGAATAACGTGGGCGCGGCCCTGATCAGAACGGGCGAGCTTACCGCCGCAATTGACCATTACGACCGCTCCCTTGATCTGCGCAAGGAAGTCGCGGCCGCTGAACGGGATGAACCGCTCTATAAACGCGACCTTTCAAGCGGCCACATTCGCATGGGGATCGTGCTCGAAGTGATCGGCGACCACGAAGCGGCGCTGGAGCTCTATCAACAGGCCGTCGCCATCCGCAAACAACTGCTCAAAGGCGAGCCGGATACCAGCCGAGCCAAGCGCGATTTGGCGGTAGCTCATTACTACATGGGGAATGCCCACTTGGCGGTCAGTGAGCCGGGTTCCGCCATGGAGCACCTCAACTACTTCCTCGACGTCGCCGAGCAGCAGAACGCGGACAATCCCTTCAGCGCGCGGGCCAAGCGCGATCTGGCCCGTGCCTATGAGGTGGTCGGCGAAGCCAATGCGATGATGGGTGATTGGGACCGGGCGCTTCAGAGCTATCGGCGATTCCAATCGATTATTCTTCCGCTTGCGGACTCTGATCCTAGCAACACGCAATATCGCGCTCTGGTTGCGAGAAGCTACGAGCGCCTGGGCGAACTCGCCGCGGCAAGCGGGGAGGTGGAAGATGCGATCGACAGCTATCGTCAAGCCCTTGAGATCATCGAAGCGTTGGCGAATGCCGACCCCGATGACACTCGACGAACGGCCGATCGTGCACGGCTCCTGGCCGGGCTTGGCGGCGTGCTCGCAGAAGCCGCAGAGCTGAGCGAGGCCCAGCGCCGGCTTGAATCAGCACGGGCACTTTACGAATCATTGTGGGCTGCCCAGCCGGAGAACGCTGCGCTTCGAGACGGCCTGGCGAACACGCTCCATGAGTTCTCGAAGCTGATGGCCACGCTGGATGACGGCGAGGCGGCGCTGCAATATGCTCAGGAAGCACTGGCGACGGTCAACGAATCTAGCCCGTCGATGCTGCGGGCCCTCGCCGTGGCGCTCGATTTGACCGGGGACGCCACCGGTGCCATTCAAGCCGTGGAGGAGGCGCTTCAGCTACTGGATCAGGGTGAAGTCGGGTCGGAGGCTGAGCACCTGCGGCAAACATTGGAGGCCGATCTTGGCCGCTATCGCCAAGGCGACCAACGCGGAGCTGACGGAGTAGACGCTGTTCACCGAGCACCGCCAGATGGTGGGGACGCCCCAGTACATGTCCCCGGAGCAGGCCCAGATGAGCGGGCTGGACATCGACACGCGGAGCGACATCTACTCGCTCGCCAACATTCGTGGCGGCGGCGCGTACGGCGATGACTGGCATCGAGCCGCCAACCTTCACAACAAGAAACTCTCGATCGACGACTTCGCCACCTGCGCCAGACACCTTGTCGAACGCAAATACACTTCCCCGGATCGCCTGGCCATCCAGGGTGGCAGTGCCAGCGGTCTCCTCATGTACGGCGTGATGGCCCACCATCTCAAGGTGGCCGGCGCCGTGCTGTCCCATGTGGGGATCGGCGACGTGCTTCGGACCGAGCTGTCGCCGAACGGCGAGTTCAACATCACCGAGTTCGGTACGGTCAAAGACGAGACGCAGTTCCGCGGCATGCTCGCCTACTCGCCGTATCATCACCTCGACGGTGGCACGACCTACCCTGCGGTCATGGCCACCACCGGCACGAACGATCCGCGAGTCGAACCCTGGCAATCGTTCAAGATGGTCGCCCGGTTGCAGGCAACGGGTACAGCCAATCCAGTACTGCTTCGCGTCAGCTACAAGACCGGCCACGGCGGCGGCACCAAGCTGTCGGAGCGCGACCAGCAACTGGCCGATGCGTACACCTTCCTCTTCACCGCTCTGGGCGTGCCCTACACGCTCTTGGACCACACCCGCTGAACTCACGGCTGTCCAGCGTCGTGACACCCGGAGGCGAGGACCCGGATTGCTACCGGGCCGCGGCGCCCTGGGCCGTCGCCTCGGCATGAGTCGCAATGGGCGTGTACTCGCGCCGCCCTTGGATCTGCCCCGAGACCCGGGTATCGACGCGCGCCCCCTGCGGCCCTATCCGAGCCGTGAACACGACGTCGATATTCATGGTCAGCGCTTCGCCCGAGGCCGGGCGGTCTTCCGCGACGGGCAGCAGGTGGTAGAAATGCGCCGTGAGCTTCGCCTTCTTGACTTGTACGCCGGGGGGGAGCATGCCGATCCCCGGGAGCGCATTCTGGGCGGACAGCCGCGTGTGAAGCACCTGACAGGGTTCGCCTTGGTGCTCGATCACTTTCAGCAGTCTCGTTGTGCCGGAGATGTCCTGTGTCCTGACCGTTGTTGATGTGTAGCGCTGAAATTCCTTGGCTATCGCATCGGCGTTGATCGGCCACTGCTCGCCAAGCGCTCTTGGTTGCGACGTACCGTACAGTTCGTCACGTGTGTCCCGTTCAGTGTCAAGGCCGGCCACGACCTCCAGCATCAGCTGCTGCTGCAAGTCCACGGTGGTTCCGTTGACATGAAAGATCGTCTGGCCGTTGCCGCGCCGAGCCGTGAGCCTAGCCCCCTTTGGCGCGATGACAACAGCGCGCCCGTCGCTGATCATCTCGCACTTGCGGATCGTGTGGGCGACGCGAGTCGCCCGGCCGGCATCGTCCACCTCGAGCACCTCGGCCACGCTTTCAAAGCTGATCGATGATTGCGTTGCCTCCGGCGGCTGCGACCGGCCGTGCATGGTTGCCGTGACCGTGAATTCCTGCGAGCCCTCACCCCACACGTGCATCTTCTGCCCGACTTGCAGCGGCCGATCCAAGCTGATGCTGTATTTCTCTTGGGCGTACGCCGGCGCCGCAAGACAGGCGAGCACAACGGACGCGGCGGCCAGTTGAAGAAGTCGGTTCACGTCGTTTCCCTCCAGGACCTCAGGCCATCAAGAGCCCATCTCGCCACACCGCCCGCACATCGACCAGATACCCCGCTCGATCCAGCCACCATGCTGTGGCCGCGCCAGTCCGAGCCGGTCTCAACAACTGGTCGGCCGAAAGACGGCAAGAGAACCTGACCAGACGGAAATCACGCGCGCCATCCGGTGGGCTATCGGACTACCGCGAGCACCCTGGGGCACCTCCAGCCGCCGTGGCGCTGCGGATCAACGGAGTTGCCTTGCGCGGCTCGCACGCGACGGTCGGACCAGCGCTGGGCAACACGGAGTTCCTGCCAGCCGGCGCGAATGCGCTTGTTGAGCTAGGCGATTGTTTCAGAACGCTCTCCCGTAGAGGGGAGAGGGAGGGCCAGTGGCGATTCGCCGCGACCCCGGCTGCTGTGGACCCTCCCCCCAGCCCCTCCCCGCAAGGCAGGGGAAGTTATGCAACAGTCTCGAAGCGGCGCGACCGGCACGGACGAAATGATTGGCACGTGAGTGGTCGGCTGGGGCCGGGATGCTCCAGTGCCCACGCCCCACCGTCCGATGCTCAACATGAGGGCCGGTCCCTACCGGCACCGCGGGATACATGGCATGCGGCCCGACGGTCTTCTACCGGACAGTGAAGCGGGGACCATTGACCAGGCCCCGCCGGCAAGTCAGCCGATCAAACTGACCTGGCTGTTTGTGCTGTTGGCCGCCACTGGCCTGGGCCTCGCGGGGTGGAAGGTCCTTGGGGCCTCCCCGGACGGATGGCTGCACGATCTGGACGCCGGCGTCGATGCCGCCGACGCGTCGGGCAAACCCATGTTCGTCCTGTACACCGCCGACTGGTGTCCGCCATGCCGGGAGCTCAAACGCAACGTCCTGAGCGATCCCCACATCGATGCTTTCCTGAGACAGAACTATGTGCGGGTCAAGATGGACTTGACCAACCGCCGCGGACCCAATGCCAGGACTGCCAGCGAATACGGCGTCGCGGGCATTCCCACGGTGATCCTGTACGACCACCGCGGGGTGGAAATTGATCGCGTCACCGGCGGAGGCGCGCTGACCCAATGGCTCTGGGCACAGAGCGCCTACTGAACTGAACCACAGCGCGTCGAAGATCCCCGGCAAGGAGTCTCAACGCCGCCCTCTGGGCCGGCGCCCCTTAGACCGCCCGGTGGACCCCTTCCGGCGTCGATCAGCTTGGCGCAAAGCCATGGGTACCTCGCCTCCCGGCCGCGGGGCAGGGCTCCCTCGCCGGCCCAAGAAAAACGTACAGGACCATGCAGAATACGATGGTCTGAGGCTTCAGACAATGGGTTTCACCGATGGCTTGAGCGCCGCTTACAGGTCCGGGCGGACCCGTAGGGCGGTGGGCGGCACAACCGGCGTCATGTTCTTGGACAGCACGCGGCTTACGGACACTGCCCCCAGTTAGCGAGCATGGTGAGCAGGTCGAGGATGGCAACGGTTCGGGCGCGGCCGAAAGAAAACCCCCGGCCGGAGGGCCGGGGGTATGGGGGTTTCACGCGCTTGGCGGCAGCCCATCGCTCACGGGCCACAGGTTCCGCAGGGGTTGCCACCGGTGACGGAGCACCAGTTGGCCAGCAGCTTCGCCAGGTCGAACGCATCGACGCACCCATCCGGCAGATTGGCCGCACCGGAGATGTCCGCCAGGGCGAAGTTCGGGGAGACACAGCCCTCGCAGGGCGGGTCTACGTCCTTGGGGGGGTCTGGGTCGCCCGCAGAGGAGCACCACGCACCCAGCAGCGTTCCGAGGTCAAACGCGTCAACGCATCCGTCGGGGCAGCCGGGGCCGAGCGGACCGGAGAAATCAGCCACAGAGGGTTTGATGAGCGCGAAGCTCTGACCCGAATTGTTTGTGAAGACGGCGGCGCTGCTGGTCAGGGCGTAGTCGGCCGCGTTGGTCGTGCTTGGTGCGAAGCACGAGGGTTGAAACTGCAGGGCCTGCAAGCCCTGCGATGGCAGCGGGCCGCGCCAAGGCGGGCCGAAGTTGCCGTCAGCGTCGTTGGTAATGCTGCCAGTGGTTGGGCCGGTGTAGCCGTTACCGCCCCAGCTCAGCCGCCAGTAGATGACCGATCCGAAGTTGTTCTCGAAGGTGAGGGAGCCCGCGGCGAGATATGATGCCGGAATCAGGTTGGTCATGGTGAAGTTAGGGATCGTATTGGGGGTGGTCAACGAGTTGAAGTTCAGGCTGGTGATAAGCACCCGCCGGCCGCAACCCGCGAAGGCGACGTTCTGGCCGAAGTTGATCACCACCACCGGATTCAGACCCTGTGCATCCCACACCCGGAGCCGGGCTTGTGATACGAGGTTCTGGAAATTGGCCCGCATCCGCAACTGGATGGCCTGGGCGGTGGTGTCGCAGTTCACCCCGCCGATCACCTGCTCGATCTGCATGAGATCGAACGTGGCCTCGGCGGGCTGAACAGGGACAACGAAAAAGCTGATCGGCAGCACAACTGAAAGCCAGATCCGGTTCATCTGAAACACTCCTTTCCAACAACCATTGTTTCGCACCGGCACCATCCTCCAGGCGCCGGCGACTTGCCCCGTCAAGTCGCTAGGCATCGACCCTCCATGACCAGCAAGAAGATCACGCTAGCCGATTCGATTATACCCGCCACCGAGGATGACGGACCAGATAGCCGCAGCGGCGGCCAACGATTCTCTGATGCCTAAGGCGGGCTGTGCCGCACAGAACCCTGGTGGGAGACCGCGCACGAGGCCTTGCGGAACAACGGCCGCGCCAGGGTCACTGGCACGGGCCCCAGTTGTCCAGCCAGCCGCGGCGGGTCAGCAGGTCGAGGATGCCGACGGTGCCGTCGCCGTCAAAGTCCGGCGGTCCGCCGGGGTCGGTGCCCCACGCGGCCAACAAAGCCAGCAGATCAAGAATGCCCGCGAATCCGTCGCCGTCGAGGTCGCCCGGCGGCCCCACAAGCCTGAGGCAATCGCCGCTCGACACAAACGGCGCCCCGTCGAGAAGCGTGCCGCTGACCACAAGCTCCACCAAGTCGCCAGCGGCCAAGTCGTTCAACTGAAGGACGTCCACAACGTCGTCCGTCTCGAACTTCATCAATAGGTCTGTAACGCCGTCGCCTTCGAGATCGTCGCAGTCGCACAACTCACCCTCAAAAGGTGTGGCCACATCCGCGAACACCGAGTGCGGTCCGGGCGGACCCTCCTTCGGAGCCACGCTGCCCCCCTCACCATCGTTCCGTGACAGCAAGAGGCTGGAGAGGTCAACCTCAGTCACGTCGAAGTCCTTCGCGCCGACCAGCGCGACCGGCAGCACGCCGTGGCTGCTGCGGTTGAACGAGTTCGGGCACGAGCCGGGCTTGATGTCGAGATCAAATACCACCTCCTCGCACCCCTGGGGGCAGGGGGTCACGCCAAAGGTCACATTATCGAAGCGACCGGAAAGCTGACCACCCGGACCACCGAGATCGTTGAAAATCAACAGGCCGAAAGCGCCGACGAGGTAGCTGAAGTCGCTTGCGGTCAATTGCGGGTCTATTGGTTCAGGGTCGCCGACGGCCCAGATCTTCAACGACAGGTTCGCGCCCCGGGATAGATCCGGACCCAGCACGCCGACTTGCAGCAAATAATCTTGTTCCGGGAGGAGCTCAAAGATTCCGTCCACTAGAAATGTTGGCGCACCGTTATCCACGCGCAGGATGCCGATCGTGTCCTGCGTGATGCCGACGATGAAGACGTACCCATTACCGTTGACGAGATCGAACCGCATGGCCGACGCTAGATTGGTTGCCGCATTGTCCGCACGAATCATGGTTGTCCAGAACCCATTCGAGAACGACGGGTCTCCGATCGAATCAGTCCAAAAGGTGCCGGTGACCACCGGTTGCTCCAGGGGCGGAAGCGGCTGCGTCGAGGAGATCACGTACTGTCCGGAGGTGGCGTCGTAGATCGTCGGACCCCACGGGGTGCCCTCGAATCCATCGAAATGTGACCATCCATCGTCGTTGCCGTCATTGAAGTCGTCGATCAGTTCCGCCTGAACTGGACCGGCCAGACTGACTGCCCCGACCACAAAGAACATGGCCACAGCCCCCTCGTCCCAACGTGCGTTGACACCCATCACTGTTCCTCCTGGACCGAACAAGGTCGCACGGCGGTGCTGCTCAGCTTGTTGGCCAAATCCGTGGCCGCCTTTCACCCCCTGATGCGGCCGGACATTCGAACTCCGGCAACAGTGTAGCACTGTTCACGGGCCGGTTGCAATGTTTATCTCGGGCGATTGCCGCCGCTCAGAACGCCTCGATCGAAGCAGTTACGCGCACGGGCCCCAGTTGGCGAGCAGTGTGAGCAGATCGAGGATGCCGACGGTGCCGTCGCCGTCAAAGTCCGGCGCGCCGCCGGGGTCGGTGCCCCAGGCCGCGAGCAGCGAGAGCAGGTCGAGGATTCCGACGCTGCCGTCATCGTTGAGGTCGGCGGGGCATGGGGTCACGCGGAACTTCTGCACGCGATGGTTGCTCGAGTCGGCCACGAAGACAAATCCGTCTCCACTCGCTCTCACAGCGTACGGTAAGTTGAACTCGCCCTCGCCGGCGCCGAACGAACCCCATTTCGTGAGGAACGCTCCGGCTCCCGTGAACTTTTGCATGCGATGGAGGTTGCGGTCGGCAACGTAGACGTTTCCGAACTCATCCGTCGAGAGACCGCGCGGGAAGTTGAACTGACCGTCTCCCGCGCCGGCGGAGCCCCACGAGGTGATGAACACGCCGTCATTGGTAAACTTCTGAATCCGCGGACTGCTGTCGCCAACGAAGACGTTGTCATCCAAGTCGACGGCGACGCCGTTGGTGCCGGTGAACTGTCCGTCTCCCGTGCCGGTTGTTCCCCAGGCCATGATGAAGCTTCCGTCGCTGGTGAACTTCTGGACGCGATTCTGGTTCCGGTCCGCGACGAAGACATTGCCGTTGCTGTCCACCGCGAGACCATGGGTATGGCTGAACTGTCCATCCCCGTCGCCGAAGGAGCCCCACTTCGTGACAAAGACCCCATCGCTGGTGAACTTCTGCACGCGGTTGTTGCCGGTCTCGGCGACGTAGATGTTGCCCTTGGGGCCGATGCCCACTCCGTGGGGATGGCTGAATTGCCCATCTGCCGGCCCGAAGGAGCCCCAGGTCAAAAGGAAATCTCCCTCGCAGGTGAATTTCTGGATGCGATTGTTTCCGGTATCGACGACGTAGACGTTGCCGTCGGCATCGACCTCGATCCCGTGCGGTCCGGAGAACTGGCCTTGCCCGGCACCGTTGGAACCCCATTGGAGGATGAACTGGGGCGAGTCGCTGCCGGCCAGGGCCTTGCCGGGAAAGAGAGCCAGGCCCAGAGCGATCATCCAGGCTTGCGTCGAAACGCCCATCGGACGCCTCCTCTGCGTTGTGAACGATACCCCTTCGTTGCGATCATACCAGGCCAACGACGTGCAGAACACGTGAAAGCTCAGATCTGCCTCGACGACGGCCGGATGGGCGAGTCCAGGTGCGTTGCGGCCGCTAGGGGGCGCCAGGTCACACGGTATCGCGTTCGCGCCGCCGGTGGCATTGCTGGCCGGCTCGCTGGCCGTGTAACGCCACGGTCAGTTACGCACACGGACCCCAGTTGGCCAGCAGCGCCAGCAGGTCGAGGATGCCAACGGTGCCGGTGCCATGACCGTCCTGCGGAATGACAACTGCGGCGGCAACACGGATACCTAGCCTTGGGGGCATGTTGCATGCGCCGCGCAATTACCGCATCATGGCTGAGAGTTGCCGGACAGACGAGCGTATGCTGACAGCAGGAGAAACATCGTGCATTGGAACGCATTGACGATTCCCCTCGGCGGTTTGGCCGCGTTGAGTTGGTTTGTTTACTCCCCGCAAGCCACGGCAACACCGTCGGGCTGCATTCATCGGCCGGTCGCGACATACTCGATCGTGGCTCGCGACTCCAAGACGGGCGAGATCGGTGTGGCTGTACAGTCACACTGGTTCTCGGTCGGCAGCGTGGTGCCGTGGGCCGAGGCGGGCATCGGAGCTGTGGCGACGCAGTCGTTGGTCGATCCTGCCTACGGCCCGCTTGGTTTGGAACTCATGCGAATCGGCCGCAGCGCCCCCGAAGCGCTGCAATCGTTACTCGCCGGCGACGAAGGCCGCGACGTGCGCCAGGTAGCCATGATCGATGCGGCCGGCCGAGTGGCTGCCCATACCGGCCACAGGTGCATACAGGCCGCAGGTCACATCGTCGATGCGGACCACCAGTTCTCGGTGCAGGCGAATCTCATGGCGGGTGATGACGTGTGGCCCGCAATGGCCAATGCATTTCGTGAACACACCGGCGACTTGGCGGACCGGCTCATGGCAGCGCTCGAGGCGGCGCAGCGCGCCGGTGGAGACATCCGCGGCCGACAGTCCGCAGCGCTGATTGTGGTCTCCGCGACGCCAACCGGAAAGTCCTGGGTGGACCGTCGCTTTGACCTTCGCGTCGAGGACGACCCGGCCCCCGTGCAGGAGCTCAAGCGGCTGGTTCGTCTGCAGCGCGCGTATTTGCACATGAACGCCGGCGATGCGGCCATGGAGATCGGTGATTTTGCCAAGGCAAGTCAGCAGTACGCAGCCGCCGAGAAGCTCGCACCCGAAATCGTCGAAATCCCGTTCTGGCACGCGGTGACGCTGGTGAGCTCCGATCGGCTCAACGAGGCGCTACCGATCTTCAAGCAGGTCTTCGAGCGGGAGTTGATCTGGGCCGATCTGGTCCCACGACTGGTGCCAGCCGGTCTCTTGCCCGATGACCCCGACGTGATCGCGAAGATCACCGCCCAAGCATCACCGGGACCCGCATCGAAGTAACGCACACGCCCGCCCGTGCTAATGGCAGACGGGACCCGCACGACAGTCGGCACGGCTTGGCTCGAATCCGGCGGTGCGGAGTTCCGCCATTTCGGAAATCGGCTGGAACATGGATCGGGCACTTCCGCCCGCCCGGCAAGCGGCGGTTGGGAACCCCGTACTGCCCGAACGACCTGCGCCGTTCGTTCGTGGGCGATCTGCTCGATGCCGGGGCCGATGTGTCGATGGTGCAGAAGCTCGCGGGTTATAGCCAGGTCACGACCACGCAGCGGTACGACCGTCGGCCGGAGCAGGCCAAGCGGAAGGGCGCCGGGCTGCTGTTCGTGCCGTATGTCAGAGGCGATGGAAGCGCAGGAAGTGGTACTCCGGCATCGCGCCGTACGCCATGTGCCCTGATTTGTGCCCTGACCTGCGGGTTTCAACTGGGTATCGAGCGGGTAGGCAGAGGCCATGATCCGTCCTGGCGGGTTAAAAAACACCGATTTGAACGTGGCAGCCGAGGTGTGTGTCGTACTACGGAACCGAAGGTTGCAGGTTCGAATCCTGCCGCCCGTGTTGGACAGGGCCGCTTGGGGTCCTTTCAGTACTCCCAGGAGATCCTCACAAGACAAAATGGCTCACGCTATTGTGGAGGTGAGGGACAAAAGGATCGCAAGCGAAATCAGTCCCCTTCAGGTGGCGAACTGTAGATCGCGCTGCGAGGACGGGTGATCGTTTGGGTGAGGGGGGTTGGGTATGCCAGACCAAGAAGTTGCCGAGTCGGTTTCCCTTGTTTGCGCGATGCGCGAGAGGTACGCCGACCGCTTCTGTGAAGATGTCGAGCCGGTTGCAAGAAACCTCGCCATCCCGTGGCACCCCAAAGTATCTCAGTTTGAGATAGATGCCTACTTGATTTGATGCCTTTCGACTTCCATGACCAAATCTGGCCAACCTCACGAGGCGTGGAAGGCTGCCATGTTCCTATGCCGCGCCGTCTTCGAAGAGAAGTATGCAGTGATCATTGCGCCTCAACCTGTCAACGATGTCGGTCGGGTCATTGCATCAAGGCTTGAGAGTTACGCTACCATTGCGAAAGCGGCCCGTGAAAGGAAGGAGTCATTGGATGGGAGCCTGTTGCACACTCTGGCCCGCCATCTAGTCAATTCAGCCAGTGCCAAGAAACTCCTGATCCGACGGCCTCTGTTCGTTCTAGACTACTTTCGGTTTGAGCGGTTCGTCGTACTCTTGTACCCGATCCACGCTGGCGTTGTCATTGAATTCATGTTCGTTCTGCGACAGTTGTTTAAGGCCACCAAAGATGTCCGCACGTTGTCCAAGGATGAGACTCTGCAACGGATCGTTTCGCATATAAAGGAAGCCAAGGAAGTAATTGAGACTCAGACCGACGCAGTTAAAGCTTTCGTAGCGAACGCGCTTCAACAACTTGATCTCGGCGAATCCATGATTCAGGAATCGGAAGAATGAATTGCTCCGTTCGGGGCAGTGGGGCTGTTGAAGAATCGCGTCCGGGGCGCGTTCAGGCGGCGCCGGCGAGGCGGCGGACGGTCATCATGAAGCTGCGCCGCATGGTCGTGAGCATGAGATACACGAGGGTCGCGTAACCGCCCGCGGCGAGCAGGGCCCCGACGACCATGCTAATCCGCGCGGCCATGATGTCGTTGGGTGTTGAGCTGGTCAGGATGGCCTTGGCAGGATAGACGATCGCCCAGAGCAGATTGACCGGGCTGAGCGTATTGATCATCGCGCCCAAGATCGGAATCTTGCTCCCGGAGGCAAGGCCGCACAGCCCGAGCACGCCCGTGACGCCACCGGCCACGA